>NZ_AFWY03000031.1:0-89250 GCF_000231075.2 Amycolatopsis sp. ATCC 39116
CCCCCCCGCGCAGAAGCCACCGACCTGCGCGAACAACCCCTCGTCCCCTCGCCGCGGCCACCCGCCGTCACTACCGGCTCCCGCACCCCCACCTGATCAACACCGTTCGGCGGTGACGAAACTGTCGGGGGGTGCTGGGAGAATCGGGCCATGGCCATCCGACCTGCCACCGACAACCTCGTCCTCGCCGGGCGCCCCTTCCCCTTGGGCGCGCACCCGGAGGGCGGGGGCGTCCGGTTCGCCGTCACCTCGACCGTCGCCGACGCCGTCGAGGTGTGCCTGATCAGCGAGGACGGCTCCGAACGCCGGGTCGAGCTCACCGAACGCACCTTCGGCGTGTGGCACGGCCTGGTGCCCGGCGTGACGTCGGGCCAGAAGTACGGCTACCGCGTGCACGGCCCGTACGACCCGTCGCGCGGCCTGCGCTGCAACCCGGACAAGATCCTCGTCGACCCGTACGCCACCCGTATCACCGGCGCCCTCACCGACCTGACCGCCGCGCTCGGCTACGCGGGTGACCCGATGCACCACCGGCGCTCCAAGGTCGACTCGCTGGGCAGCGTGCCGCTGTCGGTGGTCACCTCGCACGGCGGCCCGGACACGGGCGTGAAGCCCGAGGTGCCGTTCGAGGAGTCGGTCATCTACGAGATGCACGTGAAGGGCTTCACGCAGCGCAACCCGGAGATCCCGGCGAACCTGCGCGGCACCTACCTGGGCCTGGCGCACCCGGCGGCGATCGAGCACCTGGTGCGGCTCGGGGTGACCGCGGTGGAGCTGCTGCCGGTGCACTGGTTCACCGAGGAGCCCTACCTGGTGCGCACCGGGCGGAAGAACTACTGGGGGTACTCGCCGCTGGGGTACTTCGCGCCGCACGCCGGGTACGCGAGCGAGCCGGGGCGCGAGGTCGCCGAGTTCCGCACCATGGTCGCCGCCCTGCACGCGGCCAACATCGAGGTCATCCTCGACGTGGTCTTCAACCACACCTGCGAGGGCGGCCTGGACGGGCCCACCCTGTCCTTCCGCGGCCTGGACGCCCCGGCCTACTACCTGCACGCCGGCCGCGGCAACGTCATCGACCTGACCGGCTGCGGCAACACGCTGGAGCCGCGTTCGCCGACGGTGATCCGGCTGGTCACCGACTCGCTGCGGTACTGGGCGACCGAGATGGGTGTCGACGGGTTCCGGTTCGACCTGGCCAGCACGCTCGGGCGGCCCGGGGGCGGCGCGTTCGACCGCGACTCGGCGCTGCTCACCGCGATCACCACCGACCCGGTGCTGTCCCGGTGCAAGCTGATCGCCGAGCCGTGGGACGTGACCGGCCACGGCTACCGCGTCGGCGACTTCGGGGCGCAGTGGGCGGAGTGGAACGGCCGCTACCGCGACACGGTGCGCGACTTCTGGCGCGGCGCGGTGGGCGTGGACGACCTGGCGTTCCGGCTGTCCGGGTCGTCGGACCTGTACGACCACAACCTGCGCCGCCCGTGGCAGTCGGTCAACTTCATCACCGCGCACGACGGCTTCACGCTGCGGGACCTGGTGTCCTACAACGAAAAGCACAACGAGGCCAACGGCGAGGACAACCGCGACGGGACGAACGACAACCGCTCGTGGAACCACGGCGCCGAGGGCGAGACCGACGATCCGGAGATCCGGGAGCTGCGGGCCAGGCAGGCGCGCAACCTGCTCGCGACGCTGCTGTTGTCGACGGGCACCCCGATGCTCGTCGCGGGTGACGAGCTGTGGCGCACCCAGGGCGGCAACAACAACGCGTACTGCCTGGACGACGAGACGTCGTGGCTGGACTGGTCCGGCGACCCGGACGCGACCGCGATGCTGGCCTTCACGCGACGGCTGGTGCACCTGCGGGCCGCGAGTCCCGCCCTGAGGCAGCCCGAGTTCTTCGAAGGCCGCACGACGCCCACCGGGCGGCCCGACCTGATCTGGTTCCGCCCCGACGGCGAGGAGATGACGGAGGAGGACTGGTTCGACGGCGGCCGCCGCACGCTGATGATGTGGATCGACGGGTCGAACAGCCAGTCCCGCACCCGTGAGGGCGAACTGATCGCCGACCACTCGTGGCTGCTGATCCTCCACTCCGGCGACGAGCCCGTGAAGGTCACCCTGCCCGGCCCGGAGTTCGGCGAGACCCTGAAGCCGACCCTGGACACCACGACACCGGACGGCAGCCCAGCCACCCCGGGTGCCCTCACGCCCGGCAGCAGGCTGACCCTGCCCGCGAGGGCGCTGCTGCTGCTCCGCGCCCCCCGCGACATCACGCCGAGGTAGACCGGCCGAGCGCTGTCACAGAGGTGGAGCACCGTGCGGCAGGAGCACGCCGCGCGGCGACACGTGTGGCGGCAGGTGGCACCGCGAACGCCAGCGCCGCGCTCCCCCTTGCGGGCGCGGCGCCACAGGCGGTCAAGGCGGGGCGAGCACCGTCCGCCCACGCCGGAGCGTGACCACCCCGGCAACCACCGCCCGATCCCCCTCCCCCACCAACCAGCACCACCCGCACCCCTCCACGACCACCGGAACAGACCAGCGCCCCCAGGGTTACCGGCGGGTACGACGGGGCACCCCGATCCCAGGCGTGGCAAGCCCTTCCGAGCTGACGCCCGTTGGTGTTACCCGACTTGCCTGAACGCCGTTGAGGGGTCGAAAGTGCGCGTGGAAGGCGCCGAAGCGAACCACGCCGTGACGCGTGGGTTACCAGTCGATGACCACACTGGACACACGTGGCCCGCCGACGGAGAGTGACACCCGAGGCGGTAGTTTGCGCACGTTCGCAGCTGGGTACCTCCTTCCGAAGACCTGTACGTCCCCACCGGGCCGTCGGGTGGGGCTGCATATTCGACAACAACGGTGAGAGGGGCGCTGCCGATGACCGGCCGGCTCGGCATCGACGACGTGACCCCAGCGGTCAGCTGTGGCCACTACCCGGCGAAAGCGGTGGTGGGGGAACACGTTCCGATCTCGGCGACGGTCTGGCGGGAGGGTCACGACGCGGTCGCCGCCACGGTGTCCTGGCGCGGCCCGCACGACCGGATCTCCCGCCGCACCCGGATGACCGAGCAGGGCACTGGTCTGGACCGCTTCGGCGCGGTCATCGTCCCGGACGCCGAGGGCCTGTGGACCTTCCGCGTCGACGCGTGGAGCGACCCCTGGTCGACCTGGAAGCACGCCGTCAAGGTCAAGGTGGCGGCCGGGCAGGACGCCACCGAGCTGGCCAACGACCTGGAGACCGGCGCCCGCCTGCTGGACCGCGTCTCGCGCCGCCCGGACCGCCGCCGCGAGCGCGCCCTGCTCACCAGCGCCGCGCACGCCCTGCGCGACACCGACCGCTACCTCGCCGAGCGCGTCGGCCCCGCGCTGTCGGTCGACGTGGACCGGATCATGCACGAGTACCCGGTGCGCGAGCTGGTCACCAAGGGCAAGCCGATGCGCATCTGGGTCGACCGGGAACGCGCCGCGTTCGGGTCCTGGTACGAGTTCTTCCCCCGCTCCACCGGCGGCTGGGACGAGCAAGGCCGTCCCGTGCACGGCACCTTCCAGACCGCGGCCAAGGCCCTGGACCGCATCGCGCGCATGGGTTTCGACGTCGTCTACCTGCCGCCGATCCACCCCATCGGCCGCGTGAACCGCAAGGGGCGCAACAA
Organism: Amycolatopsis sp. ATCC 39116; assembly: GCF_000231075.2. Lineage (NCBI taxonomy): Bacteria > Bacillati > Actinomycetota > Actinomycetes > Pseudonocardiales > Pseudonocardiaceae > Amycolatopsis > Amycolatopsis sp. ATCC 39116. The sequence continues at coordinate 3,657 of NZ_AFWY03000031.1, forward strand.
CACCCTCACCCCGGACGAGACCGACGTCGGCTCGCCGTGGGCCATCGGATCCGACGAGGGCGGCCACGACGCGGTCCACCCGCAGCTGGGCACCATCGACGACTTCGACGACTTCGTCGCCCGCGCCACCGAGCTGGGCCTGGAGGTCGCCCTCGACCTGGCGCTGCAGGCCGCCCCGGACCACCCGTGGGTGCTGAAGAACCCGGAGTTCTTCACCACGCGCCCGGACGGCAGCATCGCCTACGCCGAGAACCCGCCGAAGAAGTACCAGGACATCTACCCGATCAACTTCGACAACGACCCCGAGGGCATCTACGCCGAGGTGCTGCGCGTCGTGCTGCACTGGGTTTCGCACGGGGTCCGCATCTTCCGGGTCGACAACCCGCACACCAAGCCGCCGGACTTCTGGGCCTGGCTGATCAAGACCGTGAAGGACGCGCACCCGGACGTGCTGTTCCTGTCCGAGGCCTTCACCCGCCCGGCCCGGCTGTGGGGCCTGGCCAAGCTCGGCTTCACCCAGTCCTACACCTACTTCACCTGGCGCACGACGAAGGAGGAGCTGACCGAGTTCGGCGTCGACCTGGTCGAGCACTGGGACGTCGGCAGGCCGAACCTGTTCGTCAACACGCCGGACATCCTGCACGAGTCGCTGCAGAAGGGCGGCCCGGCCATGTTCGCGCTGCGCGCCGCGCTCGCCGCGACGCTGTCGCCGACCTGGGGCGTCTACTCCGGTTACGAGCTGTACGAGCACGAGCCGGTGCGCGAGGGCAGCGAGGAGTACCTCAACTCGGAGAAGTACGAGCTGCGCCCGCGCGACTTCGACCAGGCGCTGGCGGAGGGCCGCTCGCTGGAGCCGTGGCTGACGAAGCTCAACTCGGTGCGCCGCGCCCACCCCGCGCTGCAGCAGATGCGCACGCTGCGGTTCCACCACGTGGACAACCCGGCGCTGCTGGCGTATTCCAAGCAGGATCCGGCGACGGGCGACACCGTCGTCGTGGTGGTGACCCTGGATCCGCACCAGGCCCAGGAGGGGACCCTCTGGCTCGACCTGGCCGCGCTCGGTTTCGACTGGCACGAGCGGCTGATCGCGCACGACGAGGTCACCGGCGAGACCTGGGACTGGGGCCAGGCGAACTACGTGCGGCTCGAACCCTGGCGTTCGGTCGCGCACGTCGTCGGCGTCCAGCGGCGCCTGGCCGGCCGCGACTGATCCGGCCCCGACACAACACGGTTTTTCCACGGAGAACCCCGCGCACCGACCGGCGCCGGGGTAGTCGAACGCACCCGGATGAGGTGGGGAGAGGTGGAGTTCATGGACGAAGACGCCCGGCCCGACGCGGCGCTCGGTCTGGAGGGCATCCCGCACACCGGTGAGGCGATGACCCCCGACGGGATGCTCGTCGAGCCGCAGGCCGACGACTTCAAGCACGCGAAACAGGCCCCGGACAACCCGCACTGGTACAAGAGCGCTGTCTTCTACGAGGTGCTGGTGCGCGCGTTCGCCGACTCCAACGGCGACGGCACCGGCGACCTGCGCGGCCTGGCCGGCCGTCTCGACTACCTGGAGTGGCTCGGCGTCGACTGCCTCTGGCTGCCGCCCTTCTACGCCTCGCCGCTGCGCGACGGCGGGTACGACATCAGCGACTTCCGCGCGGTGCTGCCGGAGTTCGGCACGGTCGAGGACTTCGTCTACCTCCTCGACGAGGCCCACCGGCGCGGCATCCGCGTGATCACCGACCTCGTCCTCAACCACACCTCGGACGTGCACCCGTGGTTCCAGCAGTCGCGGTCCGACCCCGACGGGCCCTACGGCGACTACTACGTCTGGAGCGACGACGACTCGCGCTACGCCGACGCGCGCATCATCTTCGTGGACACCGAAACGTCGAACTGGACCTACGACCCGGTGCGCGGCCAGTTCTACTGGCACCGCTTCTTCTCCCACCAGCCCGACCTCAACTACGAGAACCCGGACGTGCAGGAGGCCATGCTCGACGTCCTGCGGTTCTGGCTGGACCTGGGCATCGACGGCTTCCGCCTGGACGCGGTCCCCTACCTGTTCGAACAGGAGGGCACCAACTGCGAGAACCTGCCGCGCACGCACGAGTTCCTCAAGCGCTGCCGCAAGGTCGTCGACGACGAGTACCCGGGCCGGGTCCTGCTGGCCGAGGCGAACCAGTGGCCCTCGGACGTGGTCGAGTACTTCGGCGACCCGGCCACCGGCGGCGACGAGTGCCACATGGCGTTCCACTTCCCGCTGATGCCGCGCATCTTCATGGCCGTGCGCCGGGAATCCCGCTTCCCGATCTCGGAGATCCTGGCGCAGACGCCGAAGATCCCGGACGGCGCGCAGTGGGGCATCTTCCTGCGCAACCACGACGAGCTGACGCTGGAGATGGTCAGCGACGAAGAGCGCGACTACATGTACGCGGAGTACGCCAAGGACCCGCGGATGAAGGCGAACATCGGCATCCGCCGCCGCCTGGCGCCGCTGCTGGAGAACGACCGCAACCAGCTCGAGTTGTTCACGGCTTTGCTGCTTTCGCTGCCCGGGTCACCCGTTCTGTACTACGGTGACGAGATCGGAATGGGCGACAACATCTGGCTGGGTGACCGCGACGCGGTGCGCACACCCATGCAGTGGACGCCCGATCGCAACGCCGGTTTCTCGGGTTGCGACCCGGGCCGGATCTACCTGCCGGTCATCATGGACCCGGTCTACGGGTACCAGGCGATCAACGTCGAGGCCCAGCGGGACAGCGCGTCGTCGCTGCTCAACTGGACGCGGCGGATGATCGAGGTCCGCAAGCAGCACCACGCGTTCGCCGAAGGCGACTTCGTCGAGCTCGGCGGGTCCAACCCGAGCGTGCTGGCCTACAAGCGGACCTGGATCCGGCCGGACGGGCGGCTCGACATCGTCCTGTGTGTGAACAATCTGTCGCGATTCCCGCAACCGGTCGAGCTGGACCTGTCGGAGCATCACGGTTACACGCCCCTGGAGCTCACCGGCGGTGTTCAGTTCCCCGACATCGGGGAACTGCCTTATCTGCTGACGTTGCCGGGGCACGGCTTCTACTGGTTCCAGCTGCTGGACGCGGACGCGAAGGCGAGGCGAGGTGAGTGACTTGACCGATCCCCGTGAGCTGGTCGGCGCGCTGGTGACCGAACTGCCGGAGTGGCTGCCCACGCAGCGGTGGTTCGCCGGGAAGGACCGCCCGATCACCGCGGTGCGCCCGCTGAGCACGACGGTCCTGATGCCGGGCGACCCGCTCCTGCTCCACCTCGTCGTCGAGGTGGCGCAGGACGACCGGCGCGAGCCGTACCAGCTCCTCATCGGGAGCCAGGCCCACCTGCCGGAGTACCTCGGGTCGAGCTGGATCGGCACCGAGAAGGGCCTGCCCTGCTACGAGGCCACCGGCGACGCCGACCTGACGAGCAAACTGCTCGACCTGATCGCCGGGGACGCGCGGATCGGCTCGCTGCGGTTCGAGCGCGAACCGGGCACCGAGCTGCGGAGCGGGTTGCGGGCCCGGCCGGTGGGCGCGGAGCAGAGCAACACCTCGCTCGTGTTCGGTCACCACTACATCCTCAAGCTGTTCCGCAAGCTCACCCCGGGCGAGAACCCGGACCTGCGCCTGCACCGGGCGCTGCACGACGTGGGCAGCAAGCACATCGCCGACCTGCTCGGCTCGATCACCGGCGAACTCGACGGGGAGCCGGTCACGATCGGGATGCTGCAGAAGTTCGTGTCCGACGCGGTGGACGGCTGGGCCATGGCCACCACCAGCGTCCGCGACCTCATGGCCGATCCCGAGCTGCCCCCCGACGAGGTGGGCGGCGATTTCGCCGGGGAGGCGCAGCGGCTCGGCCAGGCTGTCGCCTCCGTGCACAGCGACCTGCGGCGGGCCCTCGGCGACGAGATCGCCGACGAGGGCGAGTTCGACCGCACGGTCAAGGCGATGCGGGATCGACTGGACACCGTCAGCCGCGCGGTGCCGCAACTGGCCGAGCACGCCCCGGCGCTGCGCGCCGCCTTCGAGAAGCTGCGGGAGGCGCGCGGACCGGTGTCCATGCAGTACATCCACGGTGACCTGCACCTGGGACAGGTGCTGCGCTGCGTCACCGGGTGGCTGCTGATCGACTTCGAGGGCGAGCCGGCCGCGCCGGCGGCCGAACGGGTGGCGCTGCGCTCGCCGCTGCGGGACGTCGCCGGGATGCTGCGCTCGTTCGACTACGCGGCGCACCAGATGCTGATCGGCCACGACGAGGACGATCCGCGGCTCACCGAGCGGGCGCTGGAGTGGGCGCGGCGCAACCGGTCGGCCTTCTGCGACGGCTACGCCAAGGCGGCGCCGGAGACGGTGGGCGACCCGCGGGCGCACGGCGACCTGCTGCGCGCGTTCGAGCTCGACAAGGCCGTCTACGAGGTGGCCTACGAACACGCCAACCGGCCGGAATGGCTGACCGTGCCGTTGGCATCCATCGCACGGATCACCGCAGGAGGCGAACAACCGTGAACGCGGTCCCAGCCGAACTGCCCGAGGCGGCCCCGCCGCCCGGCGACATCGACCGGCTGCTGGCCGGCTCGCACCACGACCCGCACTCGGTCCTCGGTGTGCACACCGTGGGCGACGCGGTGGTGGTGCGGGCGCTGCGGCCGGGTGCGCGCCGGGTGAGCGTGGTCGCCGCCGACCACAAGTTCGACCTGGAACGGGTCGTGGACGGCCTGTTCGCCGGAACGGTGCCCGAGCACCCCGGCGACTACCGGCTGGAGGTCGACTACGACGGGCAGGTGTGCACGCTCGACGACCCGTACCGGTGGCTGCCCACGGTGGGCGAGCTGGACCAGCACCTGATCGGCGAGGGCAGGCACGAGCGGCTGTGGGACGTGCTGGGCGCGCACCCCCGGTCCTACGAGACGCCGAGCGGGGTCGTCACCGGCACGTCGTTCGCGGTGTGGGCGCCGACCGCGCGGGGGGTGCGGGTGATCGGCGACTTCAACGGGTGGGACGGCCGGTCGCACCCGATGCGCTCGCTCGGCTCGTCCGGGGTGTGGGAGGTGTTCATCCCGGGCGTGGAGATCGGCACGCACTACAAGTTCCGCGTCCTCGGCGCCGACGGGCAGTGGCACGAGAAGGCCGACCCGATGGCGTTCGCGACGGAGAAACCGCCCGCGACCGCGTCGGTGGTCACCGCGTCGGCCTACGAGTGGTCCGACGAGGAGTGGCTGGCCAAGCGCAACGCCACCAACTGGGCGAACGCGCCGATGAGCGTCTACGAGGTGCACCTCGGTTCGTGGCGGCCCGGGCTGGGCTACCGCGAGCTGGCCGAGGAACTGGCCGACTACGTGCAGGACATGGGTTTCACGCACGTCGAGCTGCTGCCGATCGCCGAGCACCCGTTCGGCGGGTCGTGGGGCTACCAGGTCACCTCCTACTACGCGCCGACCGCGCGGTTCGGCCACCCGGACGACTTCCGGTACTTCGTGGACCGGCTGCACCAGCGCGGCATCGGCGTGATCGTGGACTGGGTGCCCGCTCACTTCCCCAAGGACAACTGGGCGCTGGCGCGCTTCGACGGCACCCCGCTGTACGAGCACGCCGACCCGCGCCGCGGCGAGCAGCTGGACTGGGGCACGTACGTGTTCGACTTCGGCCGCAACGAGGTGCGCAACTTCCTGGTCGCGAACGCGCTGTTCTGGCTGGAGGAGTACCACCTGGACGGTCTGCGCGTGGACGCGGTGGCCTCGATGCTGTACCTGGACTACTCGCGGCCGGAGGGCCAGTGGGTGCCCAACCAGTACGGCGGCCGGGAGAACCTGGACGCGGTGCGGTTCCTGCAGGAGCTGAACGCGACCGTCTACAAGCGACACCCGGGCGCGGTGATGATCGCCGAGGAGTCGACGGCGTGGCCGGGCGTGACGCGGCCGACGCACCTGGGCGGGCTCGGGTTCGGGTTCAAGTGGAACATGGGCTGGATGCACGACACGCTGCACTACCTGGCGCACGATCCGGTGCACCGGTCCTACCACCACAACGAGATGACGTTCTCGCTGGTGTACGCGTGGAGCGAGAACTTCGTGCTGCCGCTGTCGCACGACGAGGTCGTGCACGGCAAGGGCTCGCTGTGGGGCCGCATGCCCGGCGACGACTGGAACAAGGCGGCCGGCGTGCGGTCGCTGCTGGCGTTCATGTGGGCGCACCCCGGCAAGCAGCTGCTGTTCATGGGCGGCGAGTTCGGCCAGGAGCAGGAGTGGTCGGAGGAGCGGTCGCTGGACTGGCACCTGCTGGACCAGCCGCTGCACGGCGGGATCCAGAAGCTGATGCGGGACCTGAACGCCGCGTACACGTCGTCGCCGGCGTTGTTCAGCGCGGACACCACGCCGGAGGGCTTCGCCTGGATCGACGCGAACGACTCGGGCGGCAACGTGCTGAGCTTCCTGCGCATCGGCGAGGACGGCTCGCGGCTGGCGTGCGTGGCGAACTTCGCCGGGATGCCGCACCACGACTACCGGGTCGGGTTGCCCGCCGCGGGCCGGTGGCGCGAGGTCGTGAACACCGACGCCGAGATCTACGGCGGCTCCGGGGTGGGCAACTACGGCGCGGTCGAGGCCGAGCTGGAGCCGTGGCACGGACAGCCGGCGTCGGCGGTGCTGCAGCTGCCGCCGTCCGGGGTGCTCTGGCTCGCGCCGGAGGAGTGATCGTCGCCACCAGCACTAATGGCACGGGGTGCCACTCCTGCGGGAGTGGCACCCCGTGCCGTTTCAGTCGGCGGAGCGCAGCGCCTGGCTGATCTGGCGGACCACTTCGGACAGCGGGGCGGAGGTCTTGAGCACGGCGACCACCGACTCGTCGTCGCGGTCCGCGCGCGGGGCGGCGGTGTCCGCGAAGGCGTCGATCACCAGCGCGAACGCCTCCTTCGCGTGCGCGTGGGCGTCCTCGGCGCCGCCGCTGCGCAGCCACCGGCGCAGGACGTGGTTGTGGGCCGCCGCGACCGCCGCCGCGGCGACCGAGCCGCGCAGGTCCCACAGCGGGTCGCCGGCCGCCTGGAACCGCGCGCGCAGGAACGTGGCGAGCACGCGCTGGTAGCGGTCGACGCTCGCGACCTCCTTGTCCCGCAACGAAGGCACGGTGCGGGTGAGGGCGAAGCGCTTGACCGAGACGTCCGGGTCGGCGAGGTAGGAGTCGAGCACCAGCCCGACCCCGGCGCACGCCACTTCAAGGGGGTTCTGCCGCTCGTCCGCGGTGGCGAAGAGCTGCTCGATGCGCCCGAGGACCTCCTCGTGGTTCGGGAAGATCGCGTCCTCCTTCGACCGGAAGTACCGGAAGAAGGTGCGACGGCCGACACCGGCGGCCGAGGCGATCTCGTCGACCGTGGTGGCGTCGTACCCCTGCTCGGAGAACTTCTCGATCGCCGCCACGGTGAGGGCGTGCCGCAGCCGCCTGCGCCCCGCGGTGGTCCTGCCCACCCGCGGTCGCGGCGCGGACCGGGACTCGTCGGACATGAGGACGAAACTAACAGGCCGGTCTTGCTAAGGGCACGCAGTGCCATTAGCATCACAGTCATCCACCGCCGACTCGGGCACTGCCGCTCTGGTGCCCCGCCTCACCGGGAAGGGGGCTCGTCATGAGCGTCGATCACGATCTGGGCACCAAGCGTCCGGCCAGCACGCCCGTGGACTACCGCCGCACGTTCGGCTGGCCGGTCCACTGGCAGAACGGCACCCTCAACTTCGTGATCGGGGCGGGCATCGGCGCGGTCGCCGTGCCGCGGGCCCGGGCCGAGCAGGTGCTGGAGAACCTAACGCGCCAGGGCTGCCGAGGGCCCGCGCTGAGCGTGCCCACCAAGCACGGTTCGGTGGTCATCTTCCTGGTCGAGGCCGACATCCTGGGCAGCGACGCCGAGTTCCTCCCCCGCGACGTGCGGGTGCTGACGGCGGGCACCTCCATCCCGATGCCGGGCACCCACGGCCCCGCCGACCTCGCGCGGTGGATCGTGCCGCCGGACCCGCAGCAGCGCTGGCTGCCGAGCCTGACGGCGGTGCTGGCGGCGATCCGCTCGGCGGGCCGCTACCGCTGAGGTTCGTAAGCGGATTCCGGCCGCAGCGGGCTGTTCCTATCGCTTGGGCACGAGCGCTTCCCCGACGCGGAGACAGCGCCGCCGAGCGGGGGCGGCGCTGGCCGCCCCCGCTGCGTGAGCCACTACCGCTGAGCCTGTAAGCGTTTTCCAGCCGCAGGGGGCTGTTCCCCAATCGCTCAGGTACGAGCGCTTCCTCCGCGCGGAGGCAGCACCGCCGCGCAGCGCGGCGCTGGCGCCGTTCGCTCAGTGGGCCGCTGCCGCTGAGGCCAGTAGGCCCTTTCCGGCCGCGGCGGGCTGTTTCCTATCACTGAGGCGTGCGCGCTTCCCGGGCAGGAAGGCATCGCCGCCGCGGCGCGGCGCTGCCGACACGCACCCGGAGCGTCCTGAGCGGCGCGGTATAGATCGTTATACGCTCGGCCACCACGGCCCGAGGGCAGCGGCCGGGCCGTCCCCCTCGCCCGGGCGGCCCCCCGGAGTCAGCGGATGCGCATGCGCGCCACGTGGTCGTCCCGGAGGACGAACTCGAACGTGCCGGGTCCGTTGAAGCCGTTGCCGCTCACCTGGAGCGTCACCGTCGTCGTGTCGCCGGTCGTCCGGGCGTCCCGCACCTCGAAGTGCGCCTGCACGCCGATGTTCTCGCGGTCGTTCCAGCCCGCGATCTCGGCGCGGCCGGTGAAGGTGCGGCCCCAGTCGTCGACCTGGCCGTCCTCGGTGAAGGCGTCCAGGAACGCTTCGCTGTCACCACGGTTGGTGGCGTCGAACACCTGCTGGACGGCGGGCGGCAGCTCGGTCATCACGCCAGCTTAGACACCCGGCGGCAACCGCAACTGCAGCGACGCGAACAACCGCTCCAGCGGGTCCGCCAGGTCGATCCCCGCGACCTCCGCCGCTCGGCGGACCCGGTAGCGCACCGTGTTCGGGTGGACGTGCAGTGCGCGGGCCGCGGAACGGACGTCGCCCAGGGCGTCCAGGTACGCGAGCAACGACGAGGCCAGGTCCGGGTGCTCCGCGCGCAACGCCGTCAGCCTCGGGTCGCGCAGGCGCGGGTTGTCCGCCAGCACCGCGAGCGTTTCGCTGACCAGGACCTGCGACCGGACGTCCGCCAGCGTCGCCACCTCCAGGTCCAAGCCGCGCGCCATCGCGTCCAGCACCCGGTCCGCCTCCTGCCGCGACACCCCCACGTCCGCCACCGCCACCACCCGGCCGACCGCCGCCCGCACCGGCACCTCCGCCGACGCCACCATCTCGCGCGTCAGATCCAGCAGCGACACCCCCGCCGGCAGGTCGGGCAGGAACGCGTACGTCCGGTCGCCGAGCTGGGTCACCATCGCGCTGCGCCGGTACGCCGCCGCGTGCACCGAGATCACCGCCGCCAGCGCGGACCGCCGCAGCTCCAGCTCCGACCGGTCCACCGGCTCGGCCTCCCGTGGCGCGAAGGCGACCACGGCGGCCGGCTTCGCCGGGTCGGCCCCGATCTGCCGGGCGACCGACACCGGGTCACTGCGCCCCTCGAGCATCCCGGCCAGCAGGTTCTCCCGGAACCGCGTGCCCGCCGCGCTGCGCCGCCGGACCAGGTGCAGCGCGGCCACCCGCGCCGCGCCGATCAGGGCCTGCTCCGCCCTGGCGGCCAGCGGCGCGGCGCCCTCCTGCACCCAGATCGACCCGAGCGGCCGCCCGCCCGCGTGCACCCCGATCGCCAGCCGCGTGCGGATGCCCAGATCCGGCCGCTCCTCGATGCGCACGACCTCCTCGGTCGCCCGCAACCGCTGGTAGACGCCCCACTCGTGCAGCATCTTCAGGTACGGCGCCGGCCCCTGCCTGCCCAGGATCGACAGCCGCCGCAGCTCGTCCACCTCGTCGTCGGACCGCGAGTACGCCAGCACCCGGCTCGCGGTGTCCTCGATGCTGACGATCCCGCCTGTCAGCACGGCGATCGTCTGGGCCAGCGAGAACAGGTCGCCGAGCGTCTCCCCCGCGTCCTCGTCCGCCGCGCCGCGGGCGGCCTCCAGCACCCCGCGCACCAGCGTCGCGAGCTGCTCCCACCGCACGTCGGCCGCGACGGCCAGCAACGCGACCCCGGCGTCGGTGGCCGCGGACCGCAGCAGCGGCAACGCCGAATCGGACTCCACCTTGACCGCCACCGCGGCCGCGCCCCGGCGCCCGGCTGCCCGGATCAACGGCACCGCCGCCCGCCCGCGCGCCCCGATCACCAGCGCCAGATCGCCGCGCCGCAACTCCGGGTCGTCGTCGGGCTCCAGCACCACGACGTCGCCGACCTCGCCGTCCAGGCCCTCCGGCGCGACCTCCACCTCGACCAGCGGATCGCCCAGCGCGATCAGGACCTGCCGCAGTTGTGCCACCGGACAAACAGTAGCGCCGGAACTGGCCGAACTCACAACCTTCGGAGACCACGGCGTTCCTACCGTTGAGACATCCGACACCGAGGAGGAGCTGCCGTGGATGCCGTGACGACCGTGCCCACCCCGGCCAACGAGCCGGTCCTGCAGTACGCGCCGGGCAGCCCGGAGCGCGCCGAGGTGCAGGCGGCGCTGGCCGAGCTGACGAAGGAGCCGCTGGAGCTGACCGCGACGATCGGCGGCGAGCAGCGGATGGGCGGCGGGCCGCGGATCGACGTCGTCCAGCCGCACAACCACCGCGCCGTGCTGGGCGTCCTCGGTTCCGCGACCCAGCAGGACACCCGCGACGCGCTGGCCGCCGCCCGCGAGGCCGCCCCCGCCTGGCGGAAGCTGTCCTTCGACGACCGCGCCGCGATCCTGCTCCGCGCGGCCGACCTGCTCACCGGCCCGTGGCGCGCGAAGCTGAACGCCGCCACCATGCTCGGCCAGTCCAAGACCGTGCACCAGGCCGAGATCGACGCCGCCTGCGAGCTGGCCGACTTCTGGCGCTTCAACGTGGCCTTCGCCCGCCGCCTGCTGGCCGAGCAGCCCGCCAGCTCCCCCGGCGTCTGGAACCGCACCGACCACCGGCCGCTGGAGGGGTTCGTCTACGCGATCACCCCGTTCAACTTCACCGCGATCGCGGGCAACCTGCCCACCGCGCCCGCGCTGATGGGCAACGTCGTGCTGTGGAAGCCCTCCCCCACCCAGACCTTCGCCGCGCACCTCACGATGCGGCTGCTGGAGGAAGCCGGCCTGCCGCCGGGCGTGATCAACCTGCTGCCCGGTGACGGCCTGGCGGTCTCCGAGGTCGCGCTGGCTTCGCCCGATCTCGCCGGCATCCACTTCACCGGCTCCACCCGGACCTTCCAGCACCTGTGGTCGCAGGTCGGCGCGAACATCGCGAACTACCGCACCTACCCGCGGATCGTCGGCGAGACCGGCGGCAAGGACTTCGTGCTCGCCCACCCGTCCGCCGACACCGGCGTGCTGCGCACCGCGCTGGTCCGCGGCGCGTTCGAGTACCAGGGCCAGAAGTGCTCCGCCGCCTCGCGGGCGTACGTCCCCCGGTCGCTGTGGACGCGGATGCGCGACGACTTCCTGTCCGAGGTCGAGTCGCTGCCCATGGGCGACGTCACGGACCTGCGGAACTTCCTCGGCGCGGTGATCGACCGGCGCGCGTTCGACCGGCTGGCCGGGGTGCTGGACCGCGCCCGCTCCGACGACCGGCTGGAGGTCCTCGCCGGTGGCACCGCCGACGACAGCGAGGGCTTCTTCGTGCGCCCGACCGTGCTCGCCTCGGACCACCCGGAGCACGAGGTGTTCACCACCGAGTACTTCGGGCCGGTGCTCGCGGTGCACGTCTACGACGACGCCGCCTACGACACCGTGCTGCGCCAGCTGGAGGGCGTCGCGCCGTACGGGCTGACCGGGTCGATCATCGCGACCGACCGGGCCGCGATCGCCCACGCCACCGAGGAACTGCGGTTCGCCGCGGGCAACTTCTACGTCAACGACAAGCCGACCGGCGCGGTCGTCGGGCAGCAGCCCTTCGGCGGCGGGCGGGCGTCGGGCACCAACGACAAGGCCGGGTCGATCCACAACCTGCTCCGCTGGGTGAGCCCGCGCTCGATCAAGGAGACCTTCGTGCCGCCGACCACCGTCGGCTACCCGCACCAGGGCTGAGGAGGACCGCCGTGCTGCGCACCGCACTGCTCGCCGCGGCCGGGTCGCCGGCCTGCCGGTCCCTCGTCGAGCGGACCCCGCTGACCCGCCCGGTGGTCCACCGGTTCGTCGCGGGGTCCACTGTGGACGACGCACTCGCCGTGACCGCCAACCTGATCGGCAGCGGCCGGGCGGTCACGCTCGACCACCTCGGCGAGGACACCACCGACCCGTCGATGGCCGCCGCCACGGTGAAGGCGTACGCCGAACTGCTGACGCTGCTGGCCGACCACGGTCTCGCACCGGACGCCGAGGTGTCGGTGAAGCTGTCCGCCGTCGGGCTGCGCCTGCCCGACGGCGACCGCGTCGCCCTGGACAACGCGCGCCGCATCTGTGCGACCGCGGCCGCCGCGGGCACCACGGTCACGCTGGACATGGAGGACCACACCACGACCGACGCCGCCCTCGGCGTGCTGCGGGAGCTGCGTGCGGACTTCCCGTGGGTCGGCGCGGTCCTGCAGGCCTACCTGCGGCGCACCGAGCAGGACTGCCGGGACCTGGCGTACGCGGGCTCGCGGGTCCGGCTGTGCAAGGGCGCGTACGCCGAGCCCGCCTCCGTCGCATATCCAGACAAGTCCGAAGTGGACCGGTCCTACGTGCGCTGCCTGCGGGTGCTGATGGACGGGGCCGGGCACCCGATGGTCGCCACCCACGACCCGCGGATGATCGCGATCGCCGCGGAACTGGGGAAGGACCGCCCGGACTGGGAGTTCCAGATGCTGTACGGCGTCCGGGACGCCGAGCAGCGGCGGCTCGCGCGCGATCACGCGGTGCGCGTCTACCTGCCCTACGGCGACGAGTGGTACGGCTACTTCATGCGCCGCCTGGCGGAGCGTCCGGCGAACCTGGCGTTCTTCCTGCGGGCGCTGGTCACGCGGTGAGCTCGGCGATCCGGCGCGCGACCGGCCACGCGCCGTCGGAGGTGTTGGACAGCACCGTCCAGGTCGTCGCACCACTGTGGACGGTCCGGAACGACACGCCGGCGTCGTAGCCCTCCAGCCGGACCGCGTCGCCGTCGAGCCAGAACCCGAGCCCGTACCGCAGGCCCTCCTCCGGGACGTCGCTGCGGGGATCGGTCAGCCGGCGCACCCGCGACAGCGTCACGATCCGCCCGGCGGACAACGCCGTCCAGAACGCGTGGACGTCGGCGGCGGTGGAGTAGATCCCGCCGTCGCCGCTGCCGAGCACGGGCAGGTGGAACACGTTGGTCCGCCGCTCGCCGACGTAGCCGAGGGCGACCCCGGCCGCGGGCTCGTCGGAGCGGAGGAACGCCGTGTCCGTCATGCCGGCGGGCACGCACACCAGGTCGTGCACCAGGCCGGCGAACGGGCGGCCCGCGGCCCGCTCCGCGAGGAGGGCGAGCACCACGTAACCGCTGTTGCAGTAGGAGAACCGCTGCCCCGGCGGGAACTTCGGCGGATGCCCGTCCAGGACGCGCAGGTAGTCCTCGGTGGCGGCCAGCTCGTGCACCGGCACGGGCAGGATGTGGTCGGTGATCGGCCGGTCGACGTCCTCGTCGCAGTAGTCGCCGATGCCCGAGCGGTGGGCGAGGAGGTGTTCGACGGTGACCTCGTCGCCGATCAGCGGCAGGTCGTCGCCGAGCAGCGACCGGGCCGTGGTGTCCAGACCGAGCACACCGCGCTCGGCCAGCGCGGCGACGGTGAGCGCGGTGAGGCCCTTGGTGCCGCTGGCCAGCGCGAACCGGGTGCCGACCGTGTTGGGCACGCGAAGCCCGCGGTGGGCGAAGCCGTAGGCCTTGGCGAACGTGCGGCCGCCGGAGTCCACCCGGATCACCCCGGAGAACCCGGTGTCGTCAGCGAGCGCGTCGATCCCCTCCACCCGGGCCATCCTGCCGGGTGGAGGGGATCGGCTCACCTGGTTTTACCGAGCGGCCCTGAATTCACTGAGCTGCGACGTGCCGCTCCTCCCGCAGGGTGCTCCGCTGGTCGCGCGTGCCGCGCAGCAGGCCGCGGTGCGCCAGCTCGGGCAGCACGCCCTCGGCGAACCAGTACGCCTCCTCCAGGTGCGGGTACCCGGACAACACGAACTCCTCGATGCCGAGCGAGTGGTACTCCTCGATGAGGTCGGCGACCTCGCCGTGGCTGCCCACCAGCGCCGTGCCCGCGCCGCCGCGGACCAGGCCGATGCCGGCCCACAGGTTCGGGTGGATCTCCAGCCCGCGCACGCCGCGGTCCAGGCCGCCGCCGTGCAGGGCGACCATCCGCCGCTGCCCCTCGGACTCGCTGGCGGCCAGCTGCGCCTGCGCCTTCGCCACCTGCTCCGGGCTCAGCGCGTCCAGCAGCTTCTGCGCCTCCGCCCACGCCTCGGCCGAGCTGTCCCGGGACAGGGTGTGCAGCCGGATGCCGAACCGGATCGTCCGCCCCTGCGCCTCGGCCAGCTCCCGCACGCGCCGGATCTTGTCCGCGACCTGGGCGGGCGGCTCGCCCCAGGTCAGGTAGACGTCGGCGTGCCGGGCCGCGACCGGCAGCGCGGCCGGGGACGAGCCGCCGAAGTACAGCGGCGGCACCGGGTCCGGCGGGGCGAGCACCGTCGCGCCCTCGACCGAGAGGTGCTCGCCGGTGAAGTCGAACGGCTCGCCGCTCCACACCCCCCGCGCGATCGTGAGGAACTCGTCGGTGCGGGCGTAGCGCTGGTCGTGGTCGTGGAAGTCGCCGAACCGCTTCTGCTCGATCGAATCGCCGCCGGTGACGATGTTGAGCAGCAGCCGCCCACCGGAGATCCGCTGGTAAGTGGCGGCCATCTGGGCGGCCAGGGTCGGCGAGATGACGCCGGGGCGGAACGCGACGAGGTACTTGAGCCGCTTGGTCTCGCGGATCAGCGCCGCCGTGGTCAGCCAGGCGTCCTCGCACCAGGTGCCGGTCGGGGTGAGCACGCCCTCGAAGCCGAGCTGCTCGGCGGCGCGGGCGACCTGCGCCAGGTAGTCGATGGTGGGTTCGCGCTGCGCGACCGGCCCGAGGGACCGGTTGGCGTGGAACCGTTCCACGATGGTCCGGCCGTCGCCGGTGGTGGGCAGGAACC
The DNA here is from genome assembly GCF_000231075.2 of Amycolatopsis sp. ATCC 39116. NCBI lineage: Bacteria > Bacillati > Actinomycetota > Actinomycetes > Pseudonocardiales > Pseudonocardiaceae > Amycolatopsis > Amycolatopsis sp. ATCC 39116. The sequence goes on from NZ_AFWY03000031.1 coordinate 18,896, forward strand.
AGTGCGGTGTGATCGTCATCGTCATCCCCTCGCTGCGGCCAGGTCGGCGGCGAACCGGGTATCGGTGAACCCCGCGAAGTCGATCTTGCCGGGCAGCACCTTGTCGTCGGCGAACGCGTCGGCGAGCTCCTGCTCGGAGGCGATCACCTTGTCGTCCAGCGGCACGGGCAGGTCCGGGCCGTTCCCCACGGCGGCGAGCGTGACCTCCGGCTTCAGCCCGGTCTCCGCGGACCAGGCCTGGGCCCACTGCTCGCGGTGGGTGTCGGCCCACTGCTGCGCCTTGGCGATCCGCACGACGTAGTCGCGGATCGCGGCGTTCTTGCCGGCGTCGGACAGCGCGTTGTGCCCGGCGACCTGGAAGGTGTAGCCGTTGGCGACCCCGGTGCCGTCGGCCAGTACCCGGGCGTTCGCCTCCAGCTTGGCCTGCGAGGTGTAGGGGTCCCACACCGCCCACGCGTCGATCTGGCGCTGGGTGAACGCGCCGTAGGCGTCGGCCGGCTGCAGGAAGGACAGCTTGACGTCCTTCGTGGACAGTCCGTTCCTGGCCAGGGTCAGCAGGATCTGGCCGTGCGCCGAGCTGCCCTTGGCCACGCCGATGGTCTTGCCCTTGAGGTCGGCGACGGTCCGCAGGGGCGAATCGGCGGTCACCAGCAGGGCGTCGCTGGCGACGTTGCCCTGCGCGGAGCTGACGATCGAGATCTTCGCCTTCGCGGCCGCGGCGAAGATCGGCGGCGTGTTGCCGACGCCGCCGATGTCGATGGCGCCGGCGGAGGCGGCCTCCAGCAGCGGCGGGCCGGAGGTGAAGGTGGACCACTCGATCTTGTACGGCAGGTCGGTCAGCAGGCCGGCGGACTTGAGCAGGGCCTGCGAACCACCCTTCTGGTCGCCCACCTTCAACGTCACCTTCGCCAGGTCGGCCGCGCTGACCGGCGGCGGCACGGACGGGCTCGACGACGGCTCGCTCGCCCCGCCGCACGCGGTGAGTGTCAGCGCGAGCGCGGTGACGGCGGCGAGGACTCTAGGCAATCGCATGGTCGGTCACTCCCAGATCGGCCAGCACCCTGGCGCGAACGTCGATGTGGTCGGACACGGCGCGGGGCCGCGGGTGGTCCAGGACGTGCTCGGCGATGATCCGCCCCTCCCCCAGCACGAGGACGCGGTCGGCGAGCAGCAGCGCCTCGTCCACGTCGTGGGTCACGAGCAGCACGCCCGGCCGGTGCTCGCGCCACAGGTCCTCGACGAGCCGGTGCATCGCCAGCCGGGTCAGCGCGTCCAGCGCGCCGAACGGCTCGTCGAGCAGCAGCAGGTCCGGTTCCCGCACCAGCGCCCTGGCGAGCGAGACCCGTTGCGCCTCACCGCCGGACAGGGTGCGCGGCCAGGCGTCGGCGTGGTCGGCGAGGCGCACCTCGGCCAGCGCGCGCTCGGCGAGCGCCCGGTCGCGGCCGCGGTCGCGCAGGCCCAGGACGACGTTGCGCCACACCCGCCGCCACGGCAGCAGCCGGGGTTGCTGGAACGCCACGGACACCGCGCCTTCGACCCTGGCCTCGCCCTCGATGGCGGTGTCCAGCCCGGCGAGGATCCGCAGCAGCGTCGACTTGCCCGAGCCGCTGCGGCCGAGCAGGGCGACGAACTCGCCGCGCCCGATCTCGAGGTCCACATCGGACAGCACGGCGCGCTCGCCGAAGCGCTTGGTCAGGCCGTGCACCCTGGCGATCAGTTCCCGCGCCACCGCAGCGCCCTCCGTTCGATCAGGCGGACCAGCGCGTCGGTGATCAGGCCGAGCGCGGCGTAGACGATCAGGCCGACCACGATCACGTCGGTGCGCAGGAACTCCCGCGCGTTGTTGATGAGGTAGCCCAGACCCGCGTCGGCGTTCACGGTCTCGCCGACGATCAGCGCGAGCCACGCGACGCCCAGCGCCTGCCGCAACCCCACCAGTGTCTGCGGCACCGCGGACGGCAGCACCACGTGGACCAGCCGCTCCCAGCGGGTGTAGCCGAGCGCGGTGGTGGCCTCGACGAGGTGGTCGTCGACGTTGCGGATGCCGGAGTAGATGTTGAGGTAGAGCGGGAACGCAACACCCAGCGCGACCAGGACGATCTTCGGTTCCTCGCCGATGCCGAACCACAGGATGAACAGCGGGATCAGGCCCAGGAACGGCAGGGTGCGCAGCATCTGCACGGGCGGGTCGATGAGCACCCCGCCCCAGCGGGACAGGCCGGCGACCACGCCCAGCACCAGCGCGACGCCGGCGCCGATCGCGAAGCCGAGGCCGACGCGCACGATCGACACGGCGAACGCCTCGCCCAGTTCGCCGGACCGTGCGGTCTCGGCACCGGCCTGCAGGACCGTCCACGGTGAACTCAGTTTGTCCGGGGACAGCACGCCCGTCGAGGACGCGAGCTGCCACAGGGCGAGCAGCGCGAGTGGACTGATCCAGCGGCGCAGGTCGGGCAGGCGGCGTCTCCGGGCCGGACGCGGCCGCGTCCCGGTTGCCTCCTCCGGGCGCGCGAGAACGTCCGTTGCGGAAAGCGACACGGATCTTCTCCCATTTTTTCGGGGGTTTCACCGAAAATGCTTCCTCCCACGATCGGGTGGGTCAACGTGCTCCCGGATCGCGGAACCGGTTCCGCTGAGCAGGCCGGAGTTTCTTTCACCACTTGGGGAAACGTTGACAGGACAGCCGATCGGCGGTCAGGCTGCCCCGGTGACCGACTTCCAGCCACTGACCTCCGTCGAGGGACTCCCGCTCCTCGGCGGTTCCGGCCGCTTCCGCGTCCTGCAGAACACCGAGCGCGGGCTGCTGCTCGAACTGGAATACCCCGCCGGGGTGGCTTCGCCCGAGCACTTCCACGACCACGACAGCTTCATCTACGTGCTGTCCGGTGAGCTGACCGGCTCGGTGGACGGGCGGGAGGCGCGGCTCGGCGCCGGGGACACGCTGGTGCACCCGCGCGGGGTGCGGCACACGGTCGCCGCGGTGACCGACAGCCGGTGGCTGGAGTTCAAGGCGCCGCCGCCGGAGGTGGGGCGCGTGCTCAGGTGATGTCGGCGCGGCCGTCGAACCGGTAGCCGACGCCGCGCACGGTGGTGATCGAAAACCGGTCGATCTTGCTGCGCAGCTTGCGCACGTGCACGTCGATCGTGCGGCCGCGGCTCGGTCCGGGCAGGCGCCACACGTGCTCGGTGAGGGCCGCGCGGTCGAAGACCCGGCCGGGGTGGCGCGCCAGGAACAGCAGCAGCTCGTATTCGAGCCGGGTGAGCTCGATCTCGGCGCCGTGCGAGCGGACCCGGCGCGACGTGGTGTCGATGCGCAGTGCCGGTTCCGGCGCGGGTTCCAGCGCGCCGAGCGCTTCGCCGATCACCGCGCCGATGCGGTCCGGATCGCCGTGGACCACGATGTGCAGCTCGACCGCGCCGTCCGGCCGGTCGACCCGGGTGAGGGACTGCGTCATGATCCCAGCAAGCCACGACGGCCCTGGCCGGTCAATCGCGTCCCGGCAGGTGGGCCGGGCTCGCGCGGATCCGTGACACACTCGGGCCGTGCCCAGGCAGCCGACCGGTGAATCCGTCCTCTCCCGCGCGGTGCGGATCTTCGAGGCGTTCACGGCGGAGGAGCCGGTCCTGCAGGTCTCCGAAATCGCCCGGCGGACCGGGCTGCACCTGGCGACCGCGTCCCGCCTGGTCGCCGAGCTCACCGGCCACGGCCTGCTCACACGCGACGACGACCGGCGGGTGCGGATCGGCGTGCGGATGTGGGAGCTGGCCCTGCGCCTCCCCCACGGCCACGCTGCGCGACGCGGCCATGCCGTTCATGGAGGACGTCCACGCGGTCGTCGGGCACCACGTGCAGCTCGGGGTCCGCGACGGCGACGAGGTGATCTTCCTGGAGCGCCTCTCCGCCCCGAAGGCGGTCATCAACTACACCCGCATCGCCGGGCGGCTGCCGATGCACGCGTCCTCCTCCGGGCTCGTCCTGCTCGCCCACGGGCCCGCCGACCTGCGCGACCGCGTGCTCGCCGGGCCGATGCGGGCCTACACCGCGAACACGATCACCACCCCGGACCGCCTGCGGAGCACGCTCGCCGACATCCGCAAGCAGGGTTTCGCCTGGTGCCCGGGCCACATCCACGAGGAAGCGCTCGGCGTCGCCGTGCCGGTCAAGGACGCCCGCGGCGCCGTCGTCGCGGCGCTGTCGGTCATCGTGCCCAACACGGCCGAGAGCAGGGCGGTCACCGGCATCCTGATGGCCGCCGCGCGCGGCATCACCCGCTCGCTGCCGCCCTCGCCTCTCATTCATTGAGAACCCGGTCGCCGCCCGTCGTCGCGAAATCGCATCCTGCGTGCCAGCAACCCAGCGCAAGGAGGCGTCCGGTGAGCCAAGTCGTGACCCTGGAGGTCACCGCCCGCGAAGAACGCGCCGAGGGGGTGCTGGCGCTGACCCTGTCCCGTCCGGACGGCGGACGGCTGCCGGACTGGACCCCCGGCGCGCACATCGACCTCGTGCTGCCGAACGGACTGACCCGGCAGTACTCGCTGTGCGGCGACCGGTGGGACGCGCACCGCTACCGCATCGGCGTGCTGCGCGAACCGCGGGGACGCGGCGGCTCGGCTTACGTGCACGACCACCTGCGCGTCGGCGATCGCGTCGGGGTGGGCGGGCCACGCAACAACTTCCCGCTCGTGCCCAGCGACGGCTACCTGTTCGTCGCGGGCGGCATCGGGATCACCCCGCTGCTGCCGATGATCCACCAGGCGGACCTGCTCGGCGCCGAGTGGACCCTGCTCTACGGCGGCCGCCGTAGAGCGTCGATGGCCTTCACCGACGAGCTCGCCTCCTACGGCGACCGCGTCCACCTGGTGCCCGAGGACGAACACGGCCTGCTCGACCTGGCGTCCTGGCTCGGCACCCCGCGCCCCGGCACGAAGGTCTACTGCTGCGGGCCCGCTCCCCTGCTGGCCGCCGTCGAATCCGCGTGCCGCGACTGGCCGGCGTTCTCCCTGCACGTCGAGCGCTTCACGGCACGCGAGCAGGCGCCGGCGCGGGACGAGCCGTTCGAGGTCGAGCTGCGGCGGACCGGGGCGACCGTCACCGTCACGCCGGGGACCTCGGTGCTGGAAGCGGTGCGCGGCGCGGGGGTGGACGTGCTGTCCTCGTGCCGGCAAGGCACCTGCGGCACCTGCGAAACCGGTGTCCTGGCCGGAGTTCCGGACCACCGCGACTCGATCCTCGCCGACCACGAACGCGCCGCGGGCGAGGTCATGTTCGTGTGCGTGTCCCGCTCGTGCACCGACCGCCTCGTCCTCGACCTGTGACCTGAGGAGAATTCGTGATCACCGACGACACCGACCCGTTCGCGCCCGAGGTCCTGGCCGAACCGGAACCCCTGCACGCCAAGCTGCGTGACGCCGGCCCGGTCGTGCGCCTGAGCCGCTACGACGTTTACGCCCTCGCCCGCTACGAGCACGTGCACGCCGCGCTGACGAACTGGCAGGACTTCTCCTCCGCCGCGGGGGTCGGGCTGGCCAACTTCCACGTCGAGGAGCCGTGGCGGCCGCCGAGCCTGCTGCTCGAGGCGGACCCGCCGCGCCACGACGCCCCGCGCCGGGTGCTGTCCGGCATCCTCGGCCCGCGCGCGTTACGGAAGCTGCGCGAGGACTGGTTCGCCGCGGCCGAGGACCTGGTCGAGCGCGTGCTGGACACCGAGCTCGACGTCGTCCCCGCGCTCGCCGAGGCGTTCCCGCTGCGGGTGTTCCCGGACGCGGTCGGGATCGGCCGCGCGGGGCGCGAGAACCTGTTGCCCTACGGCAATTTCGCCTTCAACGCGTTCGGCCCGCGCAACGAGCTGGTCACCGCGCTGGCGCCAGACATGCCGCGGTGGTCGGGGTGGGTGAACGAGCAGTGCGCCCGCGACCGGCTCACCGGCGACGGCTTCGGCGCGGCGATCTGGGCGGCCGCCGACCGCGGCGAGATCACCCACGAGCAGGCGCCGCTGGTGGTCCGGTCGCTGCTCACGGCCGGGGTGGACACGACGGTGCACGGGCTGGCCGCGGTGCTCTACGCGTTCGCCACGCACCCGGGCCAGTGGGACCGGCTGCGCGCGGAACCCCGGCTGGCCCGCGCTGCCTTCGACGAGGCGGTGCGCTGGCAGTCGCCGGTGCAGACGTTCTTCCGCACGGCCACCCGGGACACCCGGGTCGCGGACGTGACGATCCCGGCCGGGCACAAGATCCTGATGTTCCTCGGCGCGGCGAACCGGGATCCGCGCCAATGGGCCGATCCGGACGTCTTCGACCTCGGCCGCGACCCGTCCGGCCACGTCGGGTTCGGGATGGGCCTGCACCAGTGCGTCGGCCAGCACGTCGCCCGGCTGGAGGCCGAGGCGCTGCTGACCGCGCTGGCGAAGCGGGTGCGCCGGTTCGAATTGCTCGGCCCGGGCACCCGCCACCTGAACAACACGTTGCGTGCCTGGCGGTCGTTGCCGATGCGGCTGCACCTCACTCCGCCGCACCGGTGAGCGACACCGGGTTGGGCCGGGTCGCGGACAGCGCCGTCCACGCGCTGGTCGCGCCGACCACCGCGAACGCCCCCAGCACCACGACCGCGATCAGCGCCCACGGCACCACCAGGACGCTCTGCCCGGCGATCCGTCCCGCCGCGGCGGAGATCCCGATCAGGGTCGTGGTCGCGGCGAGGCCGCCCAGCACCAGTCCGATGCCGGTGACCGCGCCGGACTCCAGCACCGCGGACCGCACCACCTGCGCGCGGGTCAGGCCGGTCACCCTGGCCACGGCGAACTCGCGGCGCCGGTCGGCGGCGGCGATGACCACGGCGTTGACCACCGCGATCAGCGCGTACAGCCCGGACAGGCCCATGATCACGGTCATGATGCCCGTGCTGGTGTCCTGCTGCTCTGCGCTGTTGGCGGCGATCCAGTCGTCCACTGTGGTCACTTCGCCGCGGCCGGCGAGCGCGCTCGCGTCCGCGCCGGGCCCCAGCCGGACGATGGATTCGGTGGGCGCGGCGGACAGCACCGCGGCGGGCACGATCTCGCGCGGCAGCAGGAAGTCCGCGCCGCCGCCGAGGGTCGCCGGCAGCACGGCCACGACCCGCAGGTCCAGCTCGCTGTCGCCGATCCGGGCGGTGACGGTGCTGCCGACCGGCTGGAACCCGGAGGCGACGGCGATGGTCGGCCCCGTCAGGTCGGCGAGCGATCCCTGTTCCGGGCCGCGCACGTGGGTCGCGGCGTAGGCGGCGGGGTCGATCGCGGCGGCGTAGCCCTGTTCGGTGTCGGTGTCGTCGTCGCTGTAGGTGACGACCGAAACCGGCACCCGGGTCTGCGGGGACACCGCGGCGACGCCGGGACCGTCCAGATCGGACGGTCCGGTGGTGGTCACCACGAGGTCGCCGCGGATGTCGGCGCGCTGCTCGATTTCGGCGCCCTTGCCGATGGTGGCGAGCGTGCCCGCCTGGGCGACCAGCAGCGCGACGAGCACGATCAGCGGCGCGGCGGTGGAGGCGCTGCGGCGGACGCCGTCGCGCAGGTTCGCCTCGGCGAGCCGTCCCAGGGGCCCGCGCAGGACCAGCCCGGCGATGCGCCCCGCCGCGGGCACGACCAGCGGGCTCAGCGCGGTCAGGGCGACCGCGGCGGCGAGCGCGGTGTTGATCGACAACGCGATGGCGCCCTCGGGCGGGGCGAACGCGGACACGATCGCCATGGCGACCGCCCCGGCCAGGAACAGCACGCCGAAGAACCAGCGAGCGCCGGTCATGACGCGGGCCGCCGCGCCGGTCTCGCGCAGGGCTTCCAGCGGGCGCACCTTCGCGGCGCGGCGGGACGCGGCGAGCACCCCGGCGACCGCGACACCGAGCCCGATGCCGGCGGACACGCCGAGGATCCAGTCCTGCCAGCGCGGGGTGAACGCGGACGGGACGAAGCCGAGTTCGCGCAGCAGCCAGGTCTGGATCCGCATCACCAGCAGGCCGAGCGGGACGCCGAAGGCGGTGCCGAGCACGCCCAGCAGCACGGCCTCGGACAGCAGCAGGCGGCGGACCTGGCCGCGCCCGCCGCCGACGAGCCGCAGCAGCGCCAGGTCGCGGCGGCGCTGGGCGACGGTGAAGGCGAAGGTGGAGCTGACGATGAACACCGCGAGGAACGCCGAGATGCCCAGGGTCAGGCCGAGCAGGGTGACCGCCTCGACGACCTCGCCGCCCGCGGTCGCCGCGGAGACGAGGATCAGCAGGGACGACTGGACGAGCGCGACGCCGAGGCAGACGGTGAGGATGGCGCCGAGGAACAGCGTCCAGCGGTCGGTGAAGGTGTTCCAGGACAGTCGCAACACGGTCAGGCCTCCAGCCGGGCGAGGCGGTCGGCGACCTCACGGGCGGTCGGGGTGACGGCGTGGTCGACGACGCGGCCGTCGCGGAGGAACACCACGGAGTCGGCGCTGGCCGCGGCGGCCGGGTCGTGGGTGACCATGACGATGCTCTGGCCCGCGGTGACGAGGTCGCGCAGCAGGCCGAGGACCTTGCGGGCCGCGGCGGAGTCGAGGGCGCCGGTGGGTTCGTCGGCGAAGAGGACGCGCGGGCGGGTGACCATGGCCCTGGCGATCGCGACGCGCTGCTGCTGGCCGCCGGACAGCTCGCGGGGCCGGTGCCGGCGGCGGTCGTCGAGCCCGACGGCGGCGAGCACGGCGCGAACGTCCTTCGTGGACGGCCGGGTGCCGGCGAGCTTGAGCGGCAGTGCGACGTTCTGCTCGGCGGTGAGTGAGCCGATGAGGTTGAAGCTCTGGAAGACGAAGCCGATCTCGCTGCGGCGGAGCGCGGTGAGGTGGGCGTCGTCGGCGGTGGTGATGTCCTCGCCGCCGAGGAGGACCTGCCCGGTGGTGACGCGTTCCAGGCCGGCGGCGCAGTGCAGGAGGGTCGACTTGCCGGAGCCGGAGGGCCCCATGACGGCGGTCCAGGACCCGGCGGGGAAGGCGACGGTGACCCCGTCGAGCGCGCGGACCTCGTGCTGGCCGGCGGCGTAGGTGCGGGAAACGGCCCGAAGCTCGACGGCCGGCTCCCCGTGCGGCCGAAGCCGGCCGGCGACGGCGGTTTCCAGAGGCGTTGTCATGGGTTAGATCCCATCGCGGATCGGGGCGCCGGTCAGCGGTGCCGACCACCGAATCCCCGGTGGGGCTGGCCCTACCCCCGGCTCCCTGCGCGGCCTGCGGGGGCGCACCGGCCCCCCGGCCGCACCGCCTCCCGAACTCGGCCCCCGCAGCGGGGCCTGAGTGTGCAGCCCGCCCAGCTGCGCGACCGAGCGACCCGGCTATCCGCTCCTCGCGCGACCTGCGCGCTCAGCCGGCCTGCGGCCGCACGACCAGCACGGGACAGTCGGCGTGGTGGATGAGCGCCTGGCTCGTCGACCCGAGCACCAGTCCCCGGAACCCGCCGCGGCCGCGGCTGCCCACGACGACCAGCTGAGCGTCCCGGCTGCGGGCCAGCAGCTCGTCCCGCGGGCGGTCCCGCACCACGACCCGCTCCACGCGCACGTCCGGGTAGCGCTCCTGCCTTCCCGCCAGGCGTTCGGCCAGCAGCCGCTGCTGTTCGCGCTCCACCTCGGCCCAGTCGAGGTCCGGGGCGGGCAGCGGGACACCGTAGTCGGCGTCGCTCCAGGCGTGGATCGCCACCAGCGGCACCTCCCGCCACGCGGCCTCGTCGAACGCCACCTTCAGCGCTTCCTCGCTGGTCGGGCTGCCGTCGACGCCCACGACCACCGGGCCGGCCGCGTCCGGGCGGCCGCGGACCACCGCGACCGGGCACGACGCGTGCGCGCTGACCGACACGGCCGTCGACCCGGCCAGCATCCCGGTGAACCCGCCCCGCCCGGACGAGCCGAGCACGACCATCCGGGCCGTGCGGGAGCACTCCAGCAGCAGGGGCACCGCCGGCTCCAGCGGCATCTCCGTCGACACGGTCACCTCGCCCGCCACGGCCGCCGCGTCCGCCAGCAGCTGCTGCCCGGCGCGCTGCAGCTCGTCGAAGAAGCTCTGTGGTACCGGCAGCCCGCCGTCGAACCGGCCGCCCGTGACGTCGGCCGCGTAGACCAGGCGCAGCGCCAGCTTCCGCAACGCGGCCTCGCCCGCCGCCCACCGGACGGCGTCCAGCGCCGCCGCCGAACCGTCCACCCCGACCACGATCTCGTCCGCCATGCCGCCCACGCTACTCACGCTTGACCTCCAGCGCGGTGGAGGTTGCAGCCTGGCCCCATGCGCGTGATCGAGGCGGTGCGGTTCGGCGGCCCCGAAGTGTTGCGGGTGAAGCGGGTGCCGGACCCGCACCCGGGGCCCGGGCAGGTCGTGGTCGAGGTGAAGGTGGCCGGCGTGCTGTGGATCGACACGGTGATCCGCCGCGGCGAGGCCGGGCACCTGTTCCCGGTGACGCCGCCGTACGTGCCCGGCGCGGGCGCCGCCGGACAGGTCACGGAGATCGGCGTGGGGACGGACCCGTCGTGGTGCGGCGAGTGGGTGCTGGCCGACGTCGACGGCGCGTACGCCGAACAGGTGCCGGCCACGCCCGGGCAGCTGATCCGCGTCCCGCCGGGCGTGGGGTTGCGGGAGGCGGTGGCGTTGCTGCACGACGGATCCACCGCGCTGGCGGTGTTCGAGCGGGCCGCGGTGCGGCGCGGTGAGCGGGTGCTGGTGCAGCCGGCCGCGGGCGGGCTGGGCACCCTGCTGGTGCAGCTCGCGCACGCGGCGGGGGCGTACGTGATCGGCGTGGCGCGGGGCGCGGAGAAGCTGGAGATGGTGCGCGCGCTGGGCGCGGACGCGGTGGCCGACTACAGCGAGCCCGGCTGGACCGACGAGGTGGGGCCGGTGGACGTGGCGTTCGACGGGGTGGGCGGCGACCTGGGCCGGGTGGCGGCCAAGCTGGTCGTGACGGGCGGGCGGTACTCGAACTACGGGTGGGCCGGCGGCGCGCCGGTCGCGGTGGACGAGGTGCGGCCGGACGTGACGGCCTACGGCCTGGAGCAGTTGCGGGAGTACGAGCCCGGCCGCCGCGCCCGCACCGAACGGATGCTGCGCCTGGCCGCCCGCGGCGCGGTGCGCACGGTCATCGGGCAGACCTTCCCGCTGAGTCGCGCCGCGGACGCGCACCGCGCGCTGGAGTCCCGCTGCGCCAAGGGGAAGACGCTGCTGGTGATCTAGCGGCCAGTACCGCACCGGCCAGAACCATGGCGCAGCCGAGCAGCTGCGGTGGCGACAGCCGTTCCCCCAGCACCAGGGCGCCCAGCACGACCGCGCCCACCGGGGTGAGCAGGAGCAGCACCGCCCCGACCGCGCTGGGCAGCCGCGGCGTGTTGGTCGCGACCAGGAGCCAGCCGACGACCTGCCCGCACACCGCGACGACCACCAGCCAGCCGATCGCGGCCCACCCCGGCGTCAGGTCGAGCCCGTAGCCGAGGAACCCGGCGGCCAGCGACACGACCGCGGCGGAGGCGGTGACGACGAGGTAGGACCGCCGGGTCCGCCCGTCCTGCCCGCCGCGGCGCAGCAGGTACAGGAAGCCTGAGTAGCACAGGGCGGCCAGTGACGCGTGGATCGTCCCGGCCACCGACGCCGGGCCGCCGGTCACGCCCGCGGCGAGCACCACTCCCGGCAGCACCAGCGCGACCGCCGCGAAGTAGCGGCGGGACACCGGCTCCCGGTCGGCTGCCCAGGCGATCACCGGCACGAGCACGACCTGCAGGTTGACCAGCACGGTGGACAGCCCGGCCCCGATCTCGCCGATCGCCTGTGTCCACAGCAGACTGTCCCCGGCGAACAACGCGCCCGCCAGTACCGCGCGCACCCGTTCGGATCGGTCGAGCGCGCCGCCGTGTTCGGCGCGGGCGAGCACCGCCAGCGGGGCCAGCGCGAACAGGCACCGGTAGAACGAGGCGGTGCCCGGCGCCGTCCCGGACAGCTCGATCAGCACGGCCGACGCGGAGACGGCGAGCGCCCCCGTCGCGACACCCCAGGCAGGTCGCATACCCCTCGGCTACCCGTGGACCTAACGGCCAAACACCAGTTATGCTCGTTAGATGTTCGTCGGCGGTCACGTGGTGCTCGACCTGGTCAACACGGTCGCGTGGCGCCTGGACCCGGCACGCCGCGAGGAGCGGCTACCGGACGACGACGCGCTGCGGCGCTGGGCCGAGGCGGCGGGGTTCACGGTGGCTCCGGACGGTGGCGTGGCGGAGGTGCGGGAGGCGGCCCACCAGGTGCCGGAGCCGGGCGGTGGCGTGGCGGAGGTGCGCGAGCTTCGGGAGGCGGCCCACCAGGTGCTGGAGCCGGGCGGTGGCGTGGCGGAGGTGCGCGAGCTCCGAGAGGCAGCCCACCGGGTGCTGGAGCCGCTGGCGACCGGCGCGGAGCCCGGGGACGTCGAACCGTTGCGGCGGCTGATCGTGGGTGCGCTGGCGCGGGCGGAGGTCGTGTCGGTGGTGCCGCTCGAGTGGCGGATCCCGCTCCACGGCACGCGGGACCTGCGCGACGCGCTCGCGCTGGAGACGTGGCGGCTGCTGCAGTTCGAGGACCTGACCCGGCTGCGCCGCTGCGCCGACGACGGCTGCGGCTGGCTCTTCCTGGACCGCAGCCGCAACGGCTCCCGCCGCTGGTGCAGCTCCGCCGACTGCGGCAATCGCGAGCGGGCCCGGCGCCACTACCACCGCGCCCGCCGCTGACAGGCCACGCCCCCGCGCGCGGCGCGCAGCGCCGGCAGGGTCAGACCGTCGCCCCGCGGCAGTGGCCTCGCTCGTCGCGGGCCGGCCGCCACTACCACCGCGCCCGGCGCTGACGGACCACACGCGCCCGGCCGTCCCCCCGAAACCACACAACCGGGGCGGGCATCACTCGTCGCGGTTGAACTCGGCTCGTACGCCCAGCAGGCGCACCGGCCGGGTCCACTCGAAACGGTCCAACAACGACAGTGCCGCGCGCTCGATCTCCACCGGATCGCTCGTCGGCGCGGGCAGGGTCAGGCTGCGCGTGTAGGTGAGGAACGGCTTGAACCGCACCTTCACCCCGATCCGCACCGCGGGGCGCCCCTCCCCCACGACGTCCTCCGCGACCCGCGCCGCCAGTGCCGACACCTGCGCGTCCACCGCGGCGCGGTCGTCCAGATCCGTCTGGAACGTCGTCTCCCGGCTCCGCGACCTCGCCAGGTACGGCGTCGCCGTCACCTCGGTGTCCCCCGCGCCCTGGGCGAGCAGCCGGTACCACGGCCCCATCGTCGGCCCGAACCGCTTCGCCAGCTCGTCCGGGTCGGCCGTGCCGAGGTCCCGCACCGTGGTCAGCCCGGCCTCCGCCAGCTTCTTCGCCGTCTTGCGCCCGATCCCCCACAGCGCGTCGGTGGGCCGGTCGGCCATCACCGCGACCCAGTTCGCCCGCGTCAGCCGGTAGATCCCGCCCGGCTTGGCGAACCCGGTCGCGATCTTGGCCCGCACCTTGTTGTCCCCGATCCCGACCGCGCACGACATCCCGGTCTCCGCGGCCACCCGCGCCCGGATGTCCGCCGCCAGCGCCTCCGGGTCCGCCACCCGGGCGCCGACGAACGCCTCGTCCCACCCGATCACCTCCACGACCACCGGGAAGCCCCGCAGCGTCGCCATCACCCGCTCCGAGACCTCTTCGTAGGCCTCCTTGTCGACCGGCAGGAAGACCGCGTCCGGGCACCGCTTCGCCGCCGTCCGCAACGGCATGCCGGACTGGATCCCGAACTCGCGCGCCTCGTACGACGCGGTCGCCACGACCGCCCGCTCGGAGGGGTCCCCGTTCCCGCCGACCACCACCGGTTTCCCGCGCAGCTCGGGGTGCCGGGCGACCTCGACCGCCGCGATGAACTGGTCCAGGTCCACGTGCAGGACCCAGTCGTCCGCAGACACGCCACCCAGGCTAGCCGGACAGCTCGATCTCCATCGCCAGCAGACGCGAACTCAGCCCCTTGCCGTGGGTGTCCAGCGCGAGCGACGTCGTCACCCCGCCGTCGAGCGCCTGACGGCACCGGAACTGCAGCGCACACAGCTTCGGCAGCACGTAACGCACCACCTCGCCGCGCACCTGACCAGCGAGGTGTTCCCGCACCCGCTCCGCAGTCACCTCGCGCTCCAGCTCCGCGAAATGCCGGTCGTCGAAGGGGAACAGCGACAGGATCGACGTGTCGCCCTTGTCGCCGGCCCGGCAGTGCGCGACCTCGTGCAACATCACCCGCACGACGGAACTCCGATCACGGTCACCGCGGGCTCGACCCGGTCCCGGTCGATCAGCGTGGACACGATCCCGATCACCTCCGTCACGGCCGTCCGGACGCCTCCGCCCCCGGCCGGCCCGTTCGTGTAGAGCGCCTCCACCTCGTGGCACACGACCTCGGCCGACGCCCGGTCCGCGGCCGACGCGGCGATCCGCAACCGGCACTCCGGCGACCCCTCCGCCCCCAGCACGTCGGCCCGCACGCGGGTGCCCGCGAGCCGCCGCAGGACCACCTCACCGGCCAGCTCGGCGCGCGCCCGGGCGCCTGGTCCGGCGTAGGAAATCCCGGCTTCGGCCCGCCACCCGGCGCGGTAGCCGACGCTGACCTTGAACTTCTCCGGCCGCGCCCGCCCGACCGCGCCGCGCACCGCCACCCGGTCCGGCCCGGTCTCGGCGACGGTCACCCCGCGCAGGTCGAGCGTGACGTCCGGGGTGAGGTATGCCGTCGGGTCGGTCACCTCGTACAGCAGTTGCTCCCGCACCGTCGCGCGGGACACCAGACCACCGGTGCCGGGCAGCTTCGACACCTCCACGTCGCCGTCGGCGGTCACGTCGGCGTACGGGAACCCCAGCTCGGCCAGCCCGGGCACGTCCTTGCGGCCGGGGTCGGCGAAGTACCCGCCGGTGAGCTGCCCGGCGCACTCCAGCAGGTGCCCGGCCACGGTCCCGGCGGCCATCGCCGCGGGATCGCGCAGGTCCCACCCGAGCCGCTGGGCCAGTGGCGCGGTGAACAACGAGGGATCGGCGACGCGGCCGGTGAGCACCACGTCCGCACCGGTCTCCAGTGCCGGCATGATCTGCTCGGCGCCGAGATAGGCGTTGGCGGACACGAGTTCCCCGTGCTCGGCCAGCGGGCGGCCGGTTTCCAGCGCCGGGGCGGACGGGTCGATCCGGTCGAGCACGTCGTCCCCGGTCACCACCGCGACGGACAGGCCGAGGCCGAGCCGCTCGACCAGCTCCGCCGTCACCCGGCCGGCGGCAAGGGGGTTCGCCGCGCCCATGTTCGTGATCACCCGCACGCCCCGCGCGGCGCAGAGAGGCAGCAGCCGTTCGAACCGGGCGAGCAGCCGCGGGTCGTACCCCGTCGCGGGGTCGGCCAGCCTGCGCTGCTGGCCGAGCGCGATCGTGCGCTCCGCCAGGCATTCCAGCACGAGGTCGTCGAGCTCCCCGTCGCGGGCGAGCGCTTCCGCGGGCTCGAACCGGTCCCCCGCGAAGCCGGCTCCCCCGCCGATCCGTACGCAGTTCATGCTCTCCCTCAGATCGCGCCCACGGCCAGGGCGACGGCGGTCATCACGACGGTGGTCCCGAACGCCCACTTGAAGGCGAACCGCTGGTGCTCGCCCAGGTCCACGCCCGCCATGCCGACGAGGATGAACGTGGACGCGGTCAGCGGGCTGAGCGGGAACCCGGTGGTCATCTGCCCGAGCAGCGCGGCGCGGGCGATCTCGGCCGGGTCGCCGCCGAGCGCGGCGCTGGTCTCGGCGAGCACCGGCATCACCCCGAAGTAGTAGGCGTCGGGGGTGAACACGAGGCTCAGCGGCATCCCGGTCAACGCGGTCAGCGCCGGCAGCGCGCCGCCCGCCCAGTCCGGCACGACGCTCACCAGCGCCCGCGCCATCGCCTCGATCATCCCGGTGCCGGACAGGATCCCGGTGAACACCCCGGCGGCGAAGATCATCGTGGTCACCAGCACCACGTTGTGCCCGTGCTTTTCGAACAGCTCCTGCTGCTGGCTCCACTTCGGACGGTTGATCAGCAGTGCGAGCACGAACGCGCCGACGAACAGCACCTCCAGCTTCGCCACCTGGGCCAGCAGGGCGGCCACCAGCGCGAGGGTGAGCACGACGTTGGCCCAGTACCGGACGCGCTCGGCCCGGGTGCGTTCCACGGCGGCGGCAGGGCCGTCCAGGTCGAGCACCCCGATCCGCTTGCGCTCGGCGCGGCCGATCAGCCACGCGGCGACGAGCACCCACGCGATCCCGGCCAGCATCGCGGGCAGCAGCGGCAGGAAGATGCGGCCGCTGTCGGCGTTCAGCGCGGCCATCGCCCGCGCGGTCGGCCCGCCCCACGGCACCAGGTTCATCACCCCGGCGCCGAGCGCGACGACCCCGGCGAGCACCAGCCGGCGCATCCCCATCCGCTGGTAGATCGGCAGCAGCGCGGACACCGTGATCAGGAACGTCGAGGCGCCGTCGCCGTCGAGGGCGACCAGCACGGTGAGCGCCGCGGTCCCGACCGTGATCTTCAGCGGGTCGCCGCCCGCCCACCGCAGGATCCGCCGCACGGCCGGGTCGAACAGGCCGGCGTCGATCATCAGGCAGAAGTAGAGGACCGCGAAGGTGATCATGATCGCGACCGGGGCGACGGTGGTGAGCCCCTTGCCGATCAGCTCGCCCAGCCGCGGGGCCGCGCCCACGGCGAGCGCGGCGACGACCGGGACGACGGTCAGCGCCAGCAGGACCGAGACGCGGCGCGAGAGCACCCCGGCGAGGAACACGCCGATCGTCAGAAAGCCCGCCAGGGCAAGCATCTCGGGGACCTCCAGTGCGCTGTCGACGGTGACGTCTGCCGACTCTGCGGCATCACAGCTATCGAGGTCAAACAAGAGTTGGGCATAGACTCATGCACCATGCGCATGGATCTGACGGTGCAGCAGCTCCGGGCCGTGGTCGAGGTGGCCGACGCGGGCGGGTTCACCACGGCCGCCCAGCGGTTGCACCTGGCCCAGTCGTCGCTGAGCCGCACGGTCGCCGAGGTGGAGCGCAAGGTGGGTGTGGCGTTGTTCGAGCGGACCACCCGGCGGCTCGTGCCGACCGCGGAGGGCGTGGAGTTCACCCGGATCGCGCGTGAGGTGCTGGCCTCGTTCGACGCCGGGCTGCGGCACTTCACCGGATTCCTCGCCGGCACCCGCGGGCACGTCCGGGTGGCGACCCTGCCGTCGCTGGCGGCGATCCTGCTGCCCCCGGTCATCGCCCGCTACCGCCACGAATGGCCCGGCGTGGAACTGTCCATCGAGGACTGCCTGTCGGACGAGGTGCTCGCCCGGGTGCGGTCGGGCGCGGTGGACCTCGCGGTCACCGTCGTCGGCGAGGCCCCGGACGACCTGGAGGTGCAGCCGCTGGCCGCCGACGAGTGCTGCTGCGTCTTCCCGCCCGGCCACCCCTTCGCGGACGCGGAAACCCTGTCCTGGCAACGGATCCAGGGCGAGCCGTTCATCGCCTTCTCCCCCGGCAGCAGCATCCGCCCGCTGGTCGACCACGCGCTCGCCGAGGCCGGGGTCGCGCCCGGCCACACGATCGAAGCACGCAACATCGCCGCGGTCGCCGGGCTCGCCGCCGCCGGGCTGGGCGTCTCCGCGATCCCCGGCCTGGTGCTGCCACTGGTCGCCTTCGCCGGGCTGCGCAGCCTGCCGCTGGACGGGCCGCGTGCCGAACGCACGGTCGCGCTGGTCCGCGACCCGTCCCGGCCGCGCCCGCGGGCCGTCGCCGCGTTCACCGAGGCCCTCCTCCAGGCCCGGGACCGCGGCGACGGCCTGCCGGCTCACACGCGCTGGCTCACCCGCCGTGGCAGTGACCGCCCGTCGACGGCGGCACGTCCAGCGTCGGGTTCCGGTCGAAGAACCCCACCGGCTTGAGCTTGAACCCGGTGTAGTCCACCGGCATCACCGGCCAGTCCTCCGGGCGCGGGAAGTGCGTCAGCCCGAAGGTGTGCCACAGCACGATGTCCTCGCCGTCGATGTCCCGGTCGGCCGCGGTCCACGCGGGCAGCCCGGCGCCGCCGGGGTTCTGGTTCACCAGGTCGCCGGCCGGGTAGCGCTCGGCGTCGGAGTAGCGGGTCACCCACAGGTGCTTCGTGGCGAAGGTGGCCCGCGCGTGCACCGACGAGGACTCGTCCGCCAGCAGTGTCGGCTGGCCCTCCGGGTAGAGCACGTAGGCCGGGTTGCGGCCGAAGCGGTTCTGCCGCTCCGGGTTGACGATGTGCCACACCCGGCCGCGGGTGTTGTCGGCCGCCCGCGCCGCTTCGGACTCACGGGTCAACCGCGTGCGCGCCTCGCGGAAGGCGTTGCCGTACGGGTTGGCCTCGCTCACCGGCACCCGCACCGCGTCGACCTCGTCCACGGCGTTTCGGTCGCCGTCGACGCTGACGTCCAGCCGCGCGCAGAACAGGTGCTGGTGGTAGGGCGCGCCGAGGCCGGGCGCCATTTCGGTGGCGTACTCGTGCCCCTCCGCGGGGTAGGCCGAGGTGAACGTGACGCCGGTGGCCTTGGCCTCCAGCTCGATCGTGCCGTCGAGGTAGAAATACCAGTAGAAGCCGTAGTCGTAGTTGCCGATCGTGGTGAAGAACGACACCACCAGCCGCCGCTGCCGCCGCGTCTCGTGGGAGCCGGCGAACATGTCGCTGTGCTTCCACAGCACGCCGAAGTCCTCTTCGTGCATGCAGATCGCGTTGCGGATGGTGCGCGGCTCGCCCAGGTCGTCGGCCACCACCGCGTCGAAGTAGCGGATCTCGCCGAGGCAGTCGCAGCCCAGCTCCAGCGAGTTGGTGTAGCGGGCGAACATGTACTCGCCGCAGTCGAAGTAGTTCTGCCAGAACCGCACCGGCGACGGGTCGGCGTAGGGCACCACCATCTCGGCCACCGACGCCCGGTACAGGACCGGCCGCTCGTGGAACGAGATCTCGTGCAGGGTGAGGCCTTCCCGCTCGTTGAAGCCGATCCGCAGGTCCCAGTTCTCCCACCGCACCCGGCTGCCCTCGACCGCGTAGCTCGGGCCGTCCGGCTGGGTGATCTCGATCGGCTTGAGCGTGGTGCGGTGCGGCCCGGTCTGCGCCGGGTCGTCGAAGTTGCCCGGCTCCTGCGGCACCGGCAGCTCCCGGTGGTCGATCACGGTCGTCACCGCGCGGGCGGTGAGGTCGACGTAGGCGACCAGCCCGTCCACCGGGTGCGCCCACGGGTGGTCCTTCTCGTGGAGCTGCTGGAAGCCCAGCGCCCGCACCACGCGGCGGCCGGTCTCCCCGGGGTGGTCGTAGGAACCGGCGGACAGCGGCACCGCGCGCACGGTGGCCGGGTCCAGGCCGCGCTTGCGCAGGGCATCGGTCCACCGCGGTTCGGCGTTGAGGATGTCCTCGATGAGCTCGAACTCGGTGTCGATGATCGGCGGCTGGCCGTCGGCGACCGGGTCGATCTCCCGCAGTTCGTCCACAGTGGACCGGGTGGCCGACACGACGACGTCCTTCGAGGAGCCGTCGGCCAGGTCGAGCAGGATCGCCCGGAACCGGCGGTCCACCTCGTCGCCCGGCCGGTGCGCGCGCACCACGGCCTTGCCCGGCTCCTCCAGCGCCAGGAAGGCGAACCGGACGGACTCCCCCAGCAGCCCGGCGGCGCTGAGCACCTCCCGGACCACGCGGACCTCGTCCTCGGTCATCGGGTCGAGCGGATGCGTCGTGGTGGTGCGTTCTTCGGCGAGTGTCATCGGCGATCCTTTCAGGCGAGGGCGGGTTCGGTGGCGGGCGAGCGCAGGACGGCCGAGAGCACGGCCCCGAGGGCGAACGCTCCGGCGAGCACGGCGAAGATGACGGCGGCCAGGCCGAACGAGCCGCCGATGAGCGTCGGGAAGTTGAGCACGGTCAGCACCAGGCACGTGCCCAGCCCGGCCAGGCCGAGCACCGGCGCGGCGAACGTGTGCCAGGCGCGCCGGTCCACCCGCGTGCGGCGGAAGAACACCACCACAGCCGAGCACGTGAGCGTCATGAGCACGAGCACGCCGAGGGTCGCGGTGCCGGCCATCCACGAGAACACCTGGGTGACCGGGTCCATCCCGGCCAGGGCGAACACCGCGATCAGCACGACCGCGCTGACCGACTGCGCGAGCGAGGAGACGTGCGGCGAACCGTGCCGGTGGTGGCTGCGGCCGCAGGCGGCGGGCAGCGCGCCGGAGTTGCCGAGCGAGAACGCGTACCGGGCGATGACGTTGTGGAACGACAGCAGCGCGGCGAACAGGCTGGTGATCAGCAGGACCTGCACGACGTCGGCGCCCGCGGTGCCCAGGTAGCGGCCGACCGTGGTGATCAGCATGTTCCCCGGGTCCGCGCCGGCCTGCTCGACCGCGGCGCTGTCGCCCCACGCGGAGACGACCGCCCAGCTGGACAGCGTGTAGAACCCGGCGATGAGCAGCAGCGACAGGTAGGTGGCGCGCGGGATCGTGCGGGCCGGGTCGCGGGCCTCGTCGCGGAACACCGCGGTGGCCTCGAACCCGATGAAGCTGGCGATGGCGAACATGATCGCGATGCCCACCGAGCCGGAACCGATCTGCGCCGGCTCCAGGAACGCCGTCGACAAGCCGCCATCACCACCGCGCGCGGTGACGACCGCGTCGAAGACCAGCACGATCCCGGCCTCGCACAGCAGCAGCACACCGAGCACCTTGCTGCTCAGCTCGATGTGCCGGTAGCCGAGCAGGCCGACCACGGCGAGCGCGGCCAGCGACCACACCCACCACGGCAGCGCGCGGCCGCCGTAGTGCTGCACCAGCCCGTCGAGGGCGGCGCCGAGGTAGCCGTAGACGGCCAGCTGCACCGCGGTGTAGGTGACCAGGGCGAGGAACGCCGCGCCGAGGCCGGGCGCGCGGCCGAGACCCTCGCGGACGTAGGCGTAGAAGGCGCCCGCGTTGGGCACGTGGCGGCTCATCGCACAGAACCCGACCGCGAACAGCAGCAGGACCACGCAGCACAGCACGAAGGTGGCGGGGAAGGCGGCGCCGTTGCCGAGCGCGACGCCCAGCGGCACGCTGCCGGCGACCACCGTGAGCGGCGCGGCGGCCGCGACGACCATGAAGACGATGGAGCCGGCGCCCAGTGAACCGGTCAGCGACCGTGGCGTATCCATGAGACCTCCGGGGACTCAGCGGGGATTTCCGGTGACGGCTGCACAGCGTTGAGCAGCAACGTTGCGCCGCCGTCAGCCGCCGGTCAAACCCCGGTCTCCGCCGCCGGGAAGTCCCGCGGTGGCGTTCTCCCAACGCGGGAACGGCTCCGGCGTTTTTCTCATTTGACGCTCGCGGCCATGTCCTCGGACGTAACCCCGGAGTTACAGTGCCGGGTTACCGTCCACAGAGGAGGAAATGCCGGATGTCCGTGCCACCCCGGGTGCTGCCGCCGTTGCGGCGCGAGTCCCCGATGTCCGGGCTCGACCGCCGCAACCTCGGTCCGCTGCAGGTGTTCGCGCAGTCGATCTCGGCCGCGGCGCCGTCGGCGGCCATGGCGGCCGCGCCCGCGGTCGCCGCGGCAGGGGCCGGGACCGGGGTGCTGTGGTCGTTCGTCGTCGCGACCGTGCTCGCGCTGCTCATCGGGCTGGGGATCGCGCAGTTCACCCGCCGTATGGCGGCGGCCGGGTCGCTGTACAGCCTGACGGCGAAGGGGCTCGGCCCGGCCGCGGCGTTCGCGTGCGGCTGCGCGTTGCTGATCGGCTACGGCCTGCTGACGATGGCCGCGCTGACCGGGTCCGGCGTCTACCTGCAGGACCTGCTGCGGCGCGCCGGGCTGGACCTGGGCTGGGGGCTGGTCGCGGTGCTCGTGCTGGTGCTGGGCGGGCTGGCGACGGCGTGCGTGCTGCGGGGCGTGCGGTTGTCGGCGACGGTGGTGCTCGTCGCCGAGGCCGTGTCGATCTCGCTGATGCTGGTGGTGTTCGGGTTGCTGCTGGCCAGGGTCGGCCCCGGGCTGGCGCCTGCCGCGCCGGACCGGGGCGTCGGCGGGATCGCGGCCGGGGTGCTGCCCGCGCTCGGCGCGTTCATCGGGTTCGAGGCGGCGGCGTCGTACGGGGTCGAGGCCCGGCGGCCGTTCCGGACCGTGCCGCGGGCGGTGCAGGGCACGGCCGCGTTGTGCGGCGTGCTGTACCTGGTGGCGGCGTACACGCAGGTCATCGGCCTGGGCGCGCTGCCGGGCGGGCTCGCCGGGCAGGCCGAGCCGGTCAGCACGCTGGCCGCGCTGCAGCAGCTGCCGTGGCTGTCCTACCTGCTCGACCTGGGCATCGCCGCGTCGTTCCTGGCGTGCACGCTGGCGACCGGCAACGCGCTGGTGCGGGTGCTGCTGTCCATGGGGCGCGAAGGGGTGGCGCCGGCCGCGCTGGGCCGGACGCACCCGCGGTACCGGACGCCGCACGTCGCGATCCTGGCCGTGCTGCCGCCGGTCGCTGTCGTGCCGGTCGTGCTGATGGCCGCCGGGATGAGCACCACGTCGGTGTTCGTCACGCTGCTCAACGTCGCGGTGTTCGGCTACCTGGTGGCCTACCTGCTGGTGTGTGTGGCGGCGCCGGTGTTCCTGCACCGGATCGGCGAGCTGACCCGGGGGGCGCTGGTGGTCGGCGCGATCACCGCGCCCGCGCTGCTTGCGGCGCTGGTCGTGTTCACGGCCGACAACCTGGGCGGCCCGTACCCGGCGGTGTTCGGGCTCTGCGCGCTCGCCGGCCTGGCCTGGTTCGCCTGGCTGCGCCGGCGGCGGCCGCGGGACCTGGCGCGGGTCGGGATCTACGACGAGACGTCCGAGGCCGACCTGCTTGGCGGCGAGCGGTGAGCCCGGAGACGCCGCTGTCCGGCCGCCAGCCGAAGGCGGTCCGCAGCGCGCTGGCGGTGCTGGAGGAGGTCGTGGCGGCCGGGCCGGGGGTCACGGCGAAGGAGATCTCGGCCGCGTTGAAACTGCCCCCGGCGACGACCTACCGGCTGCTGAACCTGCTCGTCGGCGAGGAGTACCTGGTGCGGTTGCCGGACCTGCGGGGGTTCGCGCTGGGCCGTCGCGCCGGGCGGCTGGCGACCCCGGTGCCGGTGCGGCCGCCCGCGGCGGCCAGGGCGATCGTGGAGCACCTGCGGCAGCGGGTGCGGTGGGGTGTGCACCTGGCGTCCTACCGGACCGGGCGGCTGACGCTCGTCGACCCGGACCCGGACCACCCGCCGTCGGACGGGGCACTGCTCGCCCGCTACCCGCACGTGTCCGCGCTGGGCAAACTGCTGCTCGCCGAGCAGGCCGACTGGCGCGCGGTGGTGCGGGAGCTGCGGTCGTTCACCGAGCGGACGATCGTCGACGCCGAGCGCCTGGACGCCGAACTCGCCGCGGTCGCGCGCGACGGGCTGGCCCGGCAGTGCGGTGAGCTGCTGGAACGCAAGGGCTGCCTGGCGGTGGCGATCCGGGACGTGGTCACCGGCGAGCTGGTCGCCGGGCTCGCGGTGAGCGGGCCCGCGGAACGGGTCGCCGAGCCGAACGCCGAGCTGGTGGCGCTGGTGCGCGACCACGCCGGGCAATTGGCGCCACTTCTCGCGTGAGCGATGTCGAGAACGCGGAAGCGGCTCCGTCCCCGGCCTGACACACCCCGGAAACCGGAGGAGACGGACATGGATGTCACCGCTGAACTGGCCAAGCCGATCGCGCGGGAGCTGCTGCAGTCGAACATCCCCGCGCGGCTGGCGTACGACGGACTGGACGGCGAGCCCCGGGTGATCCCGATCGGGTTCTGGTGGGACGGCGAGCACCTGGTCATGGCCACCGTGCCGAAGTCGGCGAAGGTCGCGGCCCTGCGCCGCAACCCGCGCGTGGCGATCACCATCGACCGCATGGACCCGTGGCCCCCGCGCGTGCTGCTGATCCGCGGCACCGCACGCCTGGAACTGGTCGACGGCGTCCCCGACGCCTACATCGAGGCGTCCCGGAAGGTGACGCCCGCCGAGGTGTTCGAGTCCTGGGAGCAGGGCGTGCGGGCGCTGTACGAGCAGATGGTGGTCATCACGATCGAACCGGACTGGGCCAAGCTGCTCGACTTCGAGACGACGCTGCCCAAGGCGGTGGAGGACCTGCTCGCCTCCCGCCAGGGCTGACGGTTCAGCCGCCACTGGGCGATGCGCCCTGCCCGGCGGCGGTCATGACCACCCGACCCGCGCCGACGTCGGGGCAGCAGCACCGCTCCAGCGGCCACGAGTCCACCTGGAATCCAGGCTAGGGTGCCACGCGGCTGGCCCTGCTGCGTCCGCGAAGAGCCGCCGCACGCTCCGGCAGTGCGCCCATGGCGCCGGGGCGGCGATCCCGCCTAGGCTCGCAGCGTGCGGATCGTCTCCTTGTTGCCCGCCGCCACCGATCTGGTGGCCGAGCTGGGGCTGGCCGGGCAGCTGGTCGGGCGGACGCACGAGTGCGACTGGCCGCCCGGCGTCGAGGACGTGCCCGTCGTCACCGGCAGCGGCCTGCACACCGCCATGAGCAGCCGCGAGATCTCGCAGGCCGTCGGGGGCGCCCACGCCGGCTCCGCGCTCTACGCCCTCGACGCGGCGAAACTCGCCGCACTCCGGCCCGACGTCGTGCTCACCCAGGACCTCTGCGAGGTCTGCGCGGTGTCCTACCGCCGGGTCACCGACGCAGTCCGCATGATGGACGCCGGGCCGCGGGTGCTGAGCCTCGAACCCCGCACGCTCGCCGAGGTGCTGGACTGCCTGCTGCTGCTCGGCGACGTCCTCGGCGTGCCGGACGTCGCCCACGCGAAACACGCGGAACTGCTCGCCCGCCTCGCGGACCTGCGGGAGCGGACCCGGGACCTGCCCCGGCCCCGGGTCGCCGCGATCGAATGGCTCGACCCGGTCTGGCCCGCCGGGCACTGGGTGCCCGAACAGATCGCCGCCGCCGGTGGGGAGCCCCTGCTGGCCCGGCCGGGCGAGCACACGAAGGCCATCGACTGGGCCGCGGTGGCCGCCGCCGAACCCGACGTCCTCCTCCTGCTCCCCTGCGGCCTGCCGCCGGAGCGCACCGAGGCCGAACTCGGCCTGCTCACGAGCCGGCCGGGCTGGGCGGACCTGCCCGCCGTGCGCGCCGGGCAGGTGTGGATCCTCGACGGCCCGTCCTACTTCAACCGCCCCGGCCCGCGCGTCGTGCGCGGCGCGGAGATCCTCGCCCACGTGCTGCACGGCATCGGGACGGTCGAGCCGGATCAGGCGAGGCGCACCTCGATCTCCGGCGGCGTCCGCAACGTCTGATACACCACGCAGTACCGCTCGGTCAGTTTGCGCAGCGTCGCGAGCTGCTCCTCGGACGCGTCGGTGTCGAGGTCGAACGACAACCGGATCGCCTGGAAGCCCACCGGCGCGGACTTGTCGACGCCGAGTGTGCCGCGGAAGTCCAGGTCGCCCTCGGCCCGCACGGTCCCGCCGCGGATCTCCAGCCCCAGCGACGTCGCCACCGCCCGCAGCGTCACCCCGGAGCACGCGACCAGCGCCTCCAGCAGCATGTCGCCGGAGCACGCGAGGCTGCCGTCGCCACCGGTGGCCGGGTGCAGGCCGGCCTCGACCACCGCCCGCCCGGTCTCCACCTTGCACGAGATGCCCAGCCCGTCGAGCTCCGCGTTGGCGCGCAAGGTGATCAGCGCCTGAGCCGGGTCCTCCCGGTAGCGCTCCTTGAGCGGCGCCTGCAGTTCCCTGAGTTCGCCTGCGTCCATGCCCGCCAGTATGACCGCGTGAACGGGCTCACGCCGGTGTCAAGGCCGGATCAAGACCGGGCCCGCGCGTGTCATCGCCGCGTCAGCCCGGGGTCCGCGCGGGCCGCCACGGAGATTTCCTTCGGTGCAGGGAAACCGAAGGAGGACTTCATGACACTCGCCGAGGTGCTGCCCAGTGTGGGGCTCGCCGGAGAACCGCCGCTGGAACCCGGCCTGTGGCCGCGCACCACCCGCCTCGCCGAGGGCGGCGACCTGACCTGCGGCGGCGTGCGCCTGACCCGGCTCGCCGCGCGGTTCGGCACGCCGGTGCAGGTCTTCGACGAAACCGAGATCCGCGGCCGCGCCGAATCGCTGCGCGCCGCGTTCCCCGGCGCCGAGATCGCCTTCGCCACCAAGGCCCTGCCGGTGCGCGGTGTGCTCCGGGTGCTGGACCTCAGCGCGGACGTGTGCTCGGCGGGCGAGATCGCGATGGCGCGCTCGGCCGGCGTGCCGGGCGAGCGGATCCTGGTGCACGGCAACGTGAAGACCCCGGAAGACCTCAAGGCCGCCTTCACCGCCCAGGCCGGCCGGATCGTCGCCGACTCCGCCGACGAGATCGACCAGCTCGCCGCGCTCGCCCCCGCCGGGCAGCGGGTCCTCGTGCGGGTCACCCCCGGCGTCGACGCGCACACGCACCGCGCGCTGGCCACCGCCGTCGAAGGCCAGAAGTTCGGGTTCTCCCTCGCCTCCGGCGCCGCGCTGGACGCCGTCGGGCAGGTCCTCGCCCAGCCGGGCCTGCGCGCCGCCGGGTTGCACTGCCACCTCGGCTCGCAGGTGCGCGACACGGGCGCCTACGCCGAAGCCGTGCGCCGCATGGTGCGGCTGCTGGCCGAGGTCCGCGAGCGGCACGGGGTGACGCTGGACCAGCTCGACCTCGGCGGCGGCTTCGCGGTCCCCTACCGCGCCGGCGAGCAGGCGTTCGACCTGACCGGCGCCGCCCGCCGGATCCTCGGCACGCTGCGCCTGGAGTGCGAGCGTCACCGGCTCCCGGTGCCGCGGCTGGTGCTGGAACCCGGCCGCTGGCTCGTCGCGACGGCCGGGATCACGCTGTACCGGGTGGCCGCGGTCAAGAACGGGTTCGTCGCCGTCGACGGCGGCATGAGCGACAACCCGCGCCCGGCGCTGTACGGCGCGCGCTACACCGCCCGGCTCGTCGGGCGGCACACCAAGGCGCCGCGCCGCCCGTGGACCATCGCGGGCAGGCACTGCGAGGCCGGCGACGTCCTGGCCGAGGACGTGCCGCTGCCCGCCGACATCCGCCCCGGCGACCTGCTGGCGGTGCCGGTGAGCGGCGCCTACCACCACGCGCTGGCCTCGAACTACAACCTGGTGGGCCGTCCGCCGCTGGTCGCCGTGGCCGACGGCGCACCGCGCGTGCTCGTGCGCCGCGAAACCGAGGAGGACCTGCTGCGCCGCGACCTCGGCTGACCGTGCGGGCTACGTTGAAGATCATGAACGACACCCCTCGCCTCCCCGGACTCCGGCTCGCCGACGCCGATGCGCTGGTGAACAGCGCGCTGGGCGTCGCCGCGGAGCGGGGCTTCCCGCCACTCGCGGTGGCCGTCCTCGACGTCGCCGGCGAGGTGATCGCGCTGCGGCGGGCGGACGGCGGCATGCCCATGACCAGCCGCATCGCGGTGGCCAAGGCGCGCACCGCGTTGCTCACGCTGCGGCCGTCCGGGGCGCTCGAGCTGCCCGGCGCGATCGTCGGCAGCATCCAGCACCTCTACGACGGCGACTACGTCCCGTTCGCGGGCGGGGTCCTGGTCACCGACGGGGATGTGGTCCTCGGCGCCGCGGGCGCCTCCGGCGGTCACGCCCGCGAGGACGACGAGGCCGTGCGCACCGCCGTGCAGCGCTGGCAGGAGGACCTGCTGCGCCGCGACCCCGGCTGATCGGGGAAGCTCGGCGCATGGTCTCGGTATTGCAGAACGTCGCGATCGACTGCGCGGACGCCTACGAGCTGGCCCGGTTCTGGAGCGCGGTGACCGGCCGTCCGCTCCACCCGGACGACCGGCCGGGCGAGCCGGAGACGCAGGTGCTGCTCACGGAGGGTCCGGTGCTGCACTTCAACCAGGTGCCGGAGCCCAAGACGATCAAGAACCGCATCCACCTGTGCCTGCGCCCGGAGACCTCGCGCGACGAGGAGGTGGCGCGGCTGCTGGGCCTCGGCGCCACGTTCGTCGCCGATCACCGGAACCCGGACGGGTCCGGCTGGGCCGTCCTCGCCGACCCCGAGGGCAACGAGTTCTGCGTGCTCCGCAGCGACTCCGACCGGGCCGCCATGGAGTCCTGACCGGCCTGGGCAGTCCCGAGCGTGGTGTCGATGAAGGCGCGCGTCGCCGCGGTCACCGGGCCGCCGCGGTGCACCAGCCACTGCGGCAGCCGCTCCGGCGGGTCGAACCGGTAGACGTCCGCGCCCGCCCGCACCGCGAGGTCGGACCAGCCGTCCGGCATCAGCCCGGCGCCGATGCCCTTGAGCACCATCGGCAGCACCACGCCCCGGTCCCCGGCCTCGGCCGCGATCGTCATGTCGCCGACGGTCGCGGCCAGCCGGTCGAACAGGGCCCGCACCGCGGTGGCCGGCTTGGTGACCACGAACCGCATGCCGCGCAGCACCTCCGGGCTCACCGACGGCCCCGGCACGTCCAGCGCGCCGGGCGGCACGACCAGCAGGAACTCCTCGTCCCGCAGGTGGTGCGTCACCAGCCCCTGCCCGGACGGGCGCTCCGCGCTGCCGCACACCCCGACCTCGCACCGGCCCTGCAGGACCATCGCGACCACCTCGGCCGCCGACATCGCCGACGAGGTGCTGACGGTGACCCCCGGGTGCCGCCGGGCCAGCTCGGCGATCACGCTGGTCACCGGTTCCAGCCCGGACGACGAGGTCGCGGCGACGTCCACCCGCCCGGCCGCGCCGTCCCCGATCGCCCCCGCCGCGGCCCGCAGCGCGTCCAGGTCGCGCAGCACCAGCCGGGCCCGGTCGGCCAGCGCCTCCCCGGCGGTGCTCAGCACGGCGTGCCGCCCGACCCGGTGGAACAGCGTGACGCCCAGCTCGTGCTCGAGCTTGCCGATCGAGCGGGACAGCGAGGGCTGCGCGACGTGCAGCGCCTTGGCCGCCGCGGTGAACCCGCCGTGCTCGACGATCGCGACGAAGTACTCCAGCTGGCGGCGTTCCACCACACTCCCATCGATAGCGAACGGCTATGGCGATGGTGTCACAGATGTCTTGGACGTTCACCCGGTCGAGGGTGTCTACTCGAACCGTGTTCACCACCCGCCCGACGCTGCAGGGCACCCACGGCATGGTGTCGTCGACCCACTGGCTCGCCTCCGCCACCGCGATGGCGGTGCTGGAGGACGACGGCAACGCCTTCGACGCGGCCGTGGCCGCCGGGTTCGTGCTGCACGTCGTCGAACCGCACCTGAACGGCCCGGCCGGCGAGGTGCCGATCATCCTCGCGCCCGCCGGGCAGGCGCCGCGCGTCCTGTGCGGGCAGGGCCCGGCCCCGGCCGGGGCGACGGTCGCGCACTACACCTCGCTCGGCCTGGACCTGGTGCCCGGCACCGGCCCGCTGGCCGCCGCCGTGCCCGGCGCGTTCGACGCGTGGATGCTGCTGCTGCGCGACCACGGCACGAAGACGCTGGCCGAGGTGCTGAAGTACGCGATCGGCTACGCCGAGAACGGGCACCCGGCGGTGGAGCGGATCGGCTCGACCGTCGCCAGCGTGCGGGAGCTGTTCGAGACGGAGTGGACCAGCTCCGCGGAGGTGTACCTGCGCGACGGGCGCCCGCCGGCGCCCGGCGAGATGCTGCGCAACCCGGCGCTGGCCGCGACCTGGCGGCGCGTGATCGCCGAGGCCGAGGCCGCCGGCCCGGGCCGGGAGACGCAGATCGACGCCGCTCGCCGGATCTGGCGCGAGGGCTTCATCGCCGAGGCGATCGCCGAGGCCGCCGCCCGGCCCACCATGGACACCTCCGGCGAGCGGCACGCCGGCACCCTCACCGCCGACGACCTCGCCGCGTTCGAGGCGGGCTACGAGGCCCCGGTCACCTACGACTGGCAGGGCTGGACGGTCGCCAAGTGCGGCCTGTGGAGCCAGGGGCCGTCGTTCCTGCAGCAGCTCGCCCTGCTGCCGGACGGCCTCGAGTACGGCACCCCGGACTACCTGCACACGCTGATCGAGGGCACCAAGCTCGCCATGGCCGACCGCGAGGCGTGGTACGGCGACAGCGCGGACGTCTCCCTGGACACCCTGCTTTCCGTGTCCTACAACGAATCCCGCCGCGCCCTGATCGGCGAGCGAGCGTCGGCGGAGCTGCGGCCGGGTTCGCCGGACGGGCGCCGGCCGCGGCTGAGCAAGCAGGCCGAGCTGTCCGTTGGCGGCGCCGTCCCGCCGCCACCCGCCGCGGGCGCGGGTGAGCCGACCGTCGCCAAGGACGGCGCGACGCGCGGCGACACCTGCCACCTCGACGTGGCCGACCGGTGGGGCAACATGATCGCCGCCACCCCGAGCGGCGGCTGGCTGCAGTCCAACCCGGTCATCCCGGCGCTCGGTTTCCCGCTGGGCACCCGGCTGCAGATGTCCTGGCTGGACGAGGGGCTGCCCAACTCGCTGGTGCCGGGCCGCCGCCCGCGCACGACGCTGTCCCCGTCGATGGCGCTGCGCGACGGTGTGCCGGTGCTCGCGTTCGGCACGCCCGGCGGCGACCAGCAGGACCAGTGGAGCGTGCATTTCTTCCTCGCCGTCGCGTTGCGGCAAAAGGTGCGCGGAAGTCTCGATCTGCAGGGCGCGATCGACGCCCCGAACTGGCACACGGACAGTTTTCCGAGTTCGTTCTACCCGCGCACGATGCACCCCGGAAGTGTCACCGTGGAATCGCGGATCGGCGACCCCGCGATCACCGAACTGCGGCGGCGCGGGCACGACGTCGAAATCGCCGGCCCGTGGTCGGAAGGCCGCCTCTGCGCGGTCGCCCGCGACCCGGAAACCGGTGTCCTGTCAGCGGGTTCGAACCCGCGCGGCATGCAGGGCTACGCCGCCGGACGGTAGTCGGCGGCAATCCGGAAAACGGAAGACAGCGGTTCGGACCATCCCCCCGGACCGCTGTTTCTTCCTGCCCGCACCACAGCGGAAAATCGTTACCCGAATTAACCCGCCGGAAATCGATGACAAACAACGGGAAACTACCGTAAGCTGCGCACACGTTCGATCGCGCGGGAGTTTTCCATGGCCCTCAAGAATTCGCGGTGGCGCATTCTCGCGCCCTACGTGGCGCTCACCGCGGCACTGGCGGCGTGCGTGCCGGTGCAGCACGTGGCGAGCACCGCCGAGCACACCGACGACTACGGGACGCCCGTCGGCGCCCAGCCGGTCCGCTCCGGGGGCGAGCTCGTGATGGGCCTGTCGTCCGAACCGGACCGGCTCGACCCGACCACGTCCAGCTCGCTCTACACCCGGTACGTGATGAGCACGATCTGCGAGAAGCTCTACGACCTCGACGCGAGCGGGCAGATCGTGCCGCAACTGGCCACCGGCCTGCCCACGACGTCGCCGGACGGGCTGACCGTGACGATCCCGGTCCGCACCGGGATCGTCTTCGCCGACGGCACCCCGTTCGACGCCACGGCCGTGCGCACCAGCCTGCAGCGCCACCTCACGCTCAAGGGTTCCCAGCGCACCAGCGAGATGGGCCCGGTGCGCGCCGTCGAGGCGCCGGACCCCGGCCACGTCGTGCTGACGTTCAGCAGGCCGTTCGCGCCCATCACCGCCGCGCTGGCCGACCGCGCCGGGATGATCCTGTCTCCCGCGGCGCTGGCCGCGCAGGGCACGAACTTCGGCGATCACCCGGTGTGCGTGGGGCCGTTCAAGTTCGTCAAGCGGGTTCCGCAGACCTCGATCGAGGTCGAGCGCGACCCGCTGTACTACGACGCGGCGCAGGTCCACCTCGACCGCATCGTCTACCGGATCATGCCCGACGCCAACATCCGCGCGGCGAACCTGCGCTCCGGCGACATCCAGGTGGCCGACACGATCTCGCCGCAGGACGTAGACGCACTGGCCAAGGATCCGGACCTGAAGGTGCTGCAGTCCTCGTCGCTGGGCTACCAGGGCGTCACGATCAACACCGGCAACGTCGACGGCGCGGGCACCCCGGTCAAGCCGATCGACACCCCGCTGGCCCGCGATCCGCGGGTGCGCCAGGCGTTCGCGTCCGCTGTGGACCGGCAGACGCTCGTCGACACGGTCTTCAACAACTGGTTCGACGTCGCCTGCTCCCCCATCGCGCCGCAGTCGCCCTACGCCACCCCGGCCAGCGACGCCTGCCCGGCCTACGACCCGGCCCGCTCGCGGCAGCTGCTCGCCGAAGCCGGTGTGCCCACGCCTTTCACGGTGACACTGCAGGTGTCCAACACCCAGGACCAGCTGCGTTACGCCCAAGCGCTGCAGGCCAGCGTCGCCGAGGGCGGGTTCGACCTCAAGATCGTGCCGGTCGAGTACTCGACCCTGCTGGACGTGCAGAAGCGCGGGGACTTCGAGCTGCTGCAGCTGGGCTGGTCGGGCCGCATCGACCCGGACGGCAACACCGCGCGGTTCCTGTCCACCGGCTCCGGCGGCAACTACGGCGGGTTCTCCTCGGCCGAGCTGGACGACCTGCTCACCCGCGCCGCCCGCGCCGCCACCACCGCCGAACGCGCTGATCTCTACGGCCAGGCGACGAGCGTGATCCAGCGGGAGAACCCGATCGTCTACACCTACCGGCTGCGCAACCTGACCGTCCACTCGGCACGGATCGCCGGCGTGGAGGTCTACTCCGACGGCGTGGTCCGGCTCGGCAGGGCCGCCTTCCGCGCGGACCAGGAGGGCTGAGACCGATGCTGCGTCACCTTCTGCACCGGCTCTGGCAGTCCGCGCTGACCCTGGTGCTCGCCTCGATCGTGGTGTTCGCCGGCGTGCGGGCGCTGCCCGGCGACCCGGCACTGGCGATGGCCGGTGAGGAGGCCGATCCGGAGACGCTCGCCGCGGTGCGTGCCCAGCTGGGCCTCGACGAACCGCTGCCGGTGCAGTACCTCAAGTTCCTCGGCCACGCGCTCACCGGCGACTTCGGCCGGTCGACCCGCACCGGCACCCCGGTGTCGGAGATGATCGGCACGACCCTGCCGGTCACCGTGCAGCTCGCGGTGTACGCGATGCTGATCGCGGTGCTGGCCGGGCTGTTGCTCGGCGTGCTCGCCGCGGTGTTCCGCGGGCGCTGGCCGGAGTGGGCGGCCAACGGGTTCTCGCTGTTCGCGCTGTCGGTGCCGACGTTCTGGCTCGGCATCCTCGCGGTGGTGTACCTGTCCGTCCAACTGGGATGGTTCCCGGCGTCGGGTTACGTGTCGCCACTGAAGGATCCGGTGCGCGGCCTGTACTACCTCACGCTGCCCGCGGTGATCCTCGGCCTGTCGCACGCCGCGGTCGTGCAGCGGCAGACCCGGTCGTCGATGGTCGGCACGCTCACCGCCGACTACGTGCGCACCGCCCGCGCGAAGGGGCTGGGGCGCGGCGCGGTGGTCTTCCGCTACGGGCTGCGCAACAGCCTGATCGTGGTGACCACGATCGTCGGACTCCAGCTCGGCGGGCTGATCGCCGGTGCCGTGGTCACCGAGCGGATCTTCAGCCTGCCCGGCATCGGCAAGCTCACGCTCGACTCGGTGTTCAGCCGCGACTACCCGGTGATCCAGGCCGTCGTGCTGGTGATCACCTTCGCCTACATCGTCATCAACCTGCTGGTCGACGTCCTATACACGGTCATCGACCCGCGGGTCCGGGTCTCCGGGAGGGCCGCATGACCGCGATCGCCGAACCGCCTGCCCCCGTGGGCCGGGTGCGCGGCCGGGTGCTGGGAAACCTGCTGCGCAACCCGATGGGCGTCACCGGCGGCGTGCTGCTGCTGATCGTGCTCGTCGCCGGGGTGTTCGCCCCCTGGCTCGCCCCCTACGCACCGTCCGAAGTGCACTTCACGACCCCGTTCCAGCAACCGGGAACCGTCGGGTTCGCGCTGGGCACCGACGACCTGGGCCGCGACGTGCTGTCCCGCGTGCTGTACGGCACCCGCACCTCGCTCGAGGTCGGGCTGTTGTCGGTGGCGCTCGCGATCGTGGTCGGGGTCCCGCTGGGACTGCTGTCCGGGTACTGGCGGTGGCTGGACGCGATCGTGTCCCGGCTGACCGACCTGATGCTCGCGTTCCCGTTCCTGCTGCTGGCGGTCGGGCTCGCCGCGATCAACGGCGGCGGCCTGGTCAACGCCGCGGTCGCGCTCGGCATCGGCAACATCCCGGCGATGATCCGCGTGGTGCGGGCCGAGACGCTGCGGATGAAGGACAGCGACTTCGTGCTCGCGGCGCACACCATGCACGCCGGGCCGTGGCGGATCCTCGGTCAGCACGTGCTGCCCAACGCGGCGTCGGCGATCATCGTGCAGGCCACGGTGATCATGCCGCAGGCCGTGCTCGGCGAGGCGATCCTGTCCTTCCTCGGGCTGGGCATCCAGCCGCCAGAGCCGAGCCTGGGGATCATGCTCTCCGACGCGCAGCAGTACCTGTTCCGCACCGTGTGGCCCGGGGTGTTCCCGGGCATCGCGCTGGCCCTGATCTGCCTGGGCTTCAACCTGTCCGGCGACGCGCTGCGCGACGCACTCGACCCGAGGAGCTCCCGATGACGGAACCGTTGCTGCGGGTCGAAGATCTGCGGGTGTCCTTCGGCGGCACCGAGGTGGTGCACGGCGCCGACCTGACGATCATGCCCGGCGAGCGGGTCGCCGTGGTCGGCGAGTCCGGGTCCGGCAAGTCCACGACGGCGCACGCGGTGCTGGGCCTGCTGCCCGGCGCCGGGCGGGTCACCGGCGGGCGGATCGCGGTGCGCGGCGAGGACGTCACCCACGCCGGCGAGAAGCGGATGCGGCGGCTGCGCGGCCGGGAGATCGGGCTGGTGCCGCAGGACCCGATGACCAACCTCAACCCGGTGGCGCGCGTCGGCAGGCAGGTCGCGGAAACGCTGGTGACGCACGGACTGGCGACCCGGCGGGAGGCGATGGCGCGGGCGGTGGAGATCCTCGGTGAGGCCGGGTTGCCCGAGCCGGCGCGGCGAGCGCAGCAGTACCCGCACGAGTTCTCCGGCGGCATGCGGCAGCGGGTGCTGATCGCCATCGGGCTGGCCTGCCGCCCGGACCTGCTGATCGCCGACGAGCCGACCTCGGCGCTGGACGTGACCGTGCAGCGGCAGATCCTGGACCACCTCGACGGGCTGACCCGCGAGCTGGGCACGGCCTTGCTGCTGGTGACCCACGACCTCGGCCTGGCCGCCGAACGCGCGGACCGCGTGGTGGTCATGTCGCAGGGCCGCGTCGTGGAGTCCGGGCCGGCCCGGCGGGTCCTGACGGCGCCGGAGCACAAGTACACGCGGCGGCTGATCGCGGCCGCGCCCTCGCTCAAGGACCCGATGCCCGCCGTGGACCCGGCGCCACCGGTGCTGGAGGTTTCGGGGGTGTCGAAGGAGTTCCGGATCCGCGGCGGCGGGGGCGTGTTCACGGCGGTGGCGGACGTGTCGTTCACCGTCGAACGCGGCCGCACCACCGCGATCGTCGGCGAGTCCGGCTCCGGCAAGACAACGACGGCCCGGATGGTGCTCGGGCTGGTCCCGGTGTCCGGCGGCACGATCCGCCTCGACGGCGAGGACGTGCTCGGCCTGCGCGGCGCCCGGCTGAAGGCGGCGCGCCGGGCGATGCAGCCGGTGTTCCAGGACCCCTACGCCTCGCTCGACCCGCTGTTCACCGTCGAGCGGCTGATCACCGAGCCGCTGCGGATCTTCCGCGTCGGTGACAAGGCGAGCCGGGCGGCGAAGGCGCGGGAGTTGCTCGACCAGGTGGCCCTGCCCGCGTCGACGGTGCACCGCTACCCCAATGAACTGTCCGGCGGCCAGCGTCAGCGGGTGGCGATCGCCCGCGCACTGGCACTGGGCCCGCGGCTGGTGGTGTGCGACGAGGCGGTGTCCGCGCTGGACGTCCTGGTGCAGGACCAGATCCTCACCCTGCTGCGCACCCTGCAGGAGGAACTGGGGCTGAGCTACCTGTTCATCTCGCACGACCTGGCCGTGGTGAAGGCCATCGCGCACGACGTGGTCGTGATGCGCGCCGGACGGGTCGTGGAACAGGGCCCGGTCGCGAAGGTGCTCGAAGCCCCCGAGGAGCCCTACACGCGGCAACTGCTGGACTCGATCCCCGGCGCGGGTGTGCTCGCCTGAGGCCTCAGCCGTCCGCGAGCACCGTCTCGAAGGCCAGCTCCGCGGCGCCCAGGAGCTTCGCGTCCGTGCCCAGCGCGGACGTCGCCACCCGCGTCCCGGCGAGGGCCCTGCTCACCAGGCTCCGCTCCCGCACCGTTCGCTCCACGTGCTCGACCAGCGCCGGGGGCAGGGCGGTGAACAGGTCGCCCAGCACGACCAGCTGCGGGCACAGCAGGTTGACCACGTTGCCGAGCCCGAGCGCGAGCCATTCGGTGAACTCGGCGAGCACGTCCGGCGCCTCGCCGTCGGCGGAGAGCAGCCGCAGCTCGTGCACGATCGCGCCGACCGGGCTGTCCTCGTCCAGCCCCAGCGCCCGCGCCAGCGCCCGCTCCCCCACCTCGGTTTCCCAGCAGCCGTGCGACCCGCAGTAGCACTGCCGCCCCTGCGGCCGCACCACCATGTGCCCGACCTCGCCCACGTGGTGGCCGCCGGCGCCGCGCATGGACACCCCGTTGGAGATCACGCCGCCGCCGACGCCGACCTCGGCGCCGATGTAGACGAGGTCGTCGTAGCCGCGCGCCACCCCGCGCAGGTGCTCGGCGAGCGCGCCCAGCTCGGCGTCGTTGCCCATGTGCACCGGCAGCTGCAGGGCCCGCGACAGCCAGGCGCCGAGCGGGATGTCGGTCCAGTGCAGGTTCGGCGCCTCGTGCACGAACCCGTCCTGGTGCCGCACCACGCCCGGCACCGACACGCCCGCCGCGACCGGGTGGACGCCCAGCTCGTCGATCAGCGGGCCGGCCGTGTCGACGATCTTGGTGAACACCTCGCGCGGGTCGTTGGTGGTGGAGCGGATGTTCCACCCGCCCCGCCCGAGGATCTCGCCGCCGATGCCGACCAGCGCCATCCCGGCCCGCTCCACCCGGATGTCGATCGCCAGCACCACCGCGGCCTGCGGCTGCGGCAGCACCAGCAGGGACGGGCGGCCCGCCCCGCTGCGCTGAGCGGGCACCCGCTCCTCGACGAGCCCGTCCTCGGCCAGCCCGTCCACCAGCGCCTTGATCGTGCTGCGGTTCAGCCCGAGGTCGGTGGCGAGACTGGCCCGTGTGGACGGGCCGTGGACGTGCAGCCGGCGCAACAGGGCGGCCCTGTTGTGCCGGCGCACGTCGTCGGGGCGGGTGCCCGCGGTCGGTGTGGTCGTCACCTGCGCTTCCCTGCTGGCCGGTGGTCGGCGGTCCTCACCCGTGCCTCAGCGCGCGACCGCGGCACGCTTGCGGGACAGCGCGTCGACGGCTGCCGCCACCAGAAGGACCAGGCAGGTGATGATGTTAACCGTAGCCGCCTGGAACCCGAGCAGGCCGAGGCCGTTCTGGACGGTCGCCAGCACCAGACCGCCGATCACCGCGTCGCGCAGCCGCCCGCGGCCGCCGAACAGCGACGTGCCACCGATGACCGCCGCACCGACGGCGAACAGCAGCGTGTTGCCGCCACCGGAGTTGCCGTCCACCGCGCCGACCTTCGAGCTGTAGACGATGCCGCCGATCGCCGCGACCGCCGAGCAGATCAGGAACACGCTCATCC
Organism: Amycolatopsis sp. ATCC 39116; assembly: GCF_000231075.2. Taxonomy (NCBI): domain Bacteria; kingdom Bacillati; phylum Actinomycetota; class Actinomycetes; order Pseudonocardiales; family Pseudonocardiaceae; genus Amycolatopsis; species Amycolatopsis sp. ATCC 39116. The sequence continues at coordinate 56,504 of NZ_AFWY03000031.1, forward strand.
GGATCTTGTCGACCTTGATGCCCGCGCGCCGCGCGGCCTCCTTGTTGCCGCCGACCGCGTAGATGTGCCGCCCGTAGCGGGTGCGGTCCAGCACGAACGTGCCCGCCACCAGCAGCACCAGCACGATCGGGACGACGTAGGGCACGCCGGCGATCGTGGTCAGGTTCGGGTTGGGCGAGCGGTTGGTGTTGAGCAGGTAGGTCGCGACCGCGCCGAGCACCAGCACCGCGCCGGCCTTGACGACCACGATCGTCGTCGGCTGCGCCACCAGTCCGCGCCGCAACCGTCCGAAGTGGCGGGTCAGGACCACCGCGGCGTAGCCGCCGGCGGCGACCACGAACATGATCCAGCCGCCCAGGATGGACAGGTTGCCGTTGGCGACCTGGTAGAGCACGTCGCTCTGCCGGATGGAGATCGTGCCGCCCTCGCCGACCAGCTGCAGCAGCAGCCCGTACCAGCCGATGAACAGCGCCAGGGTCACCACGAACGACGGGATGCCGATCTTGGCCACGATGGTGCCGGTCAGCGCGCCGATGACGACGCCGACGCAGATCGCCAGCACGATCTCGATCCACGGGTTCGCGGCGAACCCGGCGAGCATGAACACCGGCACGACGAGCGAGAGCACCGCGCCGATCCAGACGCGCATCCACACGCACAGCGCGGCCGCCACGATCGAACCGACGATGAAGCCGTAGAACACGGTGCTGCCGAAGTTGCCGAGCAGGTTGCCGTCCTGGGTGAAGTGCAACGCCATCACCGACGCGGCCAGGCCGGACGCGGTGCCCGCGGACAGGTCGATCTCGCCGAGCAGCAGCACCGGGACGATGCCCATCGCGATGATGGTCTGCCCGGCGCCCTGCGCGAACAGGTTCGCGATGTTGTTCAGCGACAGGAAGGTGTCCGACAGCCCGGTGAACACCAGCACCAACACCAGCAGGCCGAGCAGCGCGGGCAGGGCGCCCAACTCGCCGCCGCGCAGGCGCCCGAAGTAGTCGCCGATGGCTTCGCGGGTGGACCGCGAGGTGGTGTCGATGCCGAAGTCCGAGATCGCCGCCGGGGGCTGGCCCGAGCCGGGCTTCGTGGGGGTTTCAGTCATGGCCACTTCTTTCCTCACACGGCCGCGGTCTCGGGGCGGGCCAGGCCGAGGTCGCCGGACCGGCCCGCGGTGATCAGTTCGACGACCTGGCTGTTCGTGACGTCCTTGGTGGCGACGTCGGCGGCCAGCCGGCCGAGGTAGAGGGTGGCGATCCGGTCGGCCACCTCGAACACGTCGTTCATGTTGTGGCTGATCAGCACCACGCCGAGGCCCTGCTCGGCCAGGCGCCGCACCAGGTCGAGCACCTGCCGGGTCTGCGCGACACCGAGCGCGGCGGTCGGCTCGTCGAGGAGCACGACCTTGCTGTTCCACAGCACCGCCTTGGCGATCGCGACGGTCTGCCGCTGCCCGCCGGACAGCGACGACACCGGCGTGCGGACCGACTTGACGGTGCGCACCGACAGCGACGCCAGCGTCTTGCGCGCGGCCAGCTCCATCGCCGCCTCGTCGAGCAGACCGCGCTGGTTGCGCTCGCGGCCGAGGAACATGTTCTGGACGATGTCGAGGTTGTCGCACAGCGCGAGGTCCTGGTAGACGACCTCGATGCCGAGGGCGGCCGCCTCGCGCGGGTTGTGGATGTGGACCGGCTTGCCCTCGAAGAGGACCTCGCCGCTGTCGATCGGGTGGATGCCCGCGATGCACTTGACGAGCGTGGACTTCCCGGCGCCGTTGTCGCCGACCAGCGCGGTGACCTCCCCCGCGCGCACCTGGAAGTCCACGTCGTGCAGGACGTGCACCGGCCCGAAGCTCTTGTTGACGCCTCGCAGCGCGAGGACGGGCTCGTTCATGGAAGAACCTCCGCTATCCGTGGGAGACACGCGTGGAGGGGACGCGCGGTCCGGGGTTTCCGGGCCACGCGCCCCCCAGGCGACGCGTGCCGTCAGGAGATGCCCAGCTGCTGGCAGACCGGGGCGGTGTCGCCGCCGCAGATCTCGCTCGCCTTGACGTAACCCTGGTCGACCACCATCTTCACGTTCTCCTTGGTGATGGAGAACGGCTGCAGCAGCACCGACTTGACCGTGCGGTTGCCGGTGGGGTCGGTGGAGGTCTGCTTGGCGATGGCGTCGGCGCCCGCGGTGTCGCCCTTGACCAGCGCGGCGGCCAGCTGCGCGGTGGCGTCGGCCTCCTGCTGGATCGGCTTGAACACCGTCGAGTACTGCTGGCCCTGCAGGATCGACTTCAGGCCGGCGGCGCTGGCGTCCTGGCCGGTGACCGGGACCGAGCCGGCGAGGCCGTTCTTCTGCAGCACGGTGATCACGGCGCCGGCCATGCCGTCGTTGGCGGCCAGCACACCGTCGACCTTGCCGCCGTTGGCGGACAGGAACTGCTCGAAGGTCGCGCCGCCGACCGCGTTGTCCCACTTGTCGATGCGCTGGCTGGCGACCTTCTTCAGCGCGCCCGAGCTGTAGAGCGGGCCGAGGATCTCCTGCTGCCCGTTGTAGAACAGGGTCGCGTTGTTGTCCGTCGGCGAGCCCTCGATCTCGATGACCTGGGCGCCCGGCTTGTTCTTCAGCGCGTCCGCGAGCGCCTGGCCCTGCAGGCGGCCGACCTGGACGTTGTCGAAGCTGACGTAGTAGTCGGCGCTGCCACCGAGGTTGAGGCGGTCGTAGTTGATGACCGGCACGCCCTGCTGCTTGGCCTTCTGCTCGACCGTGGCGCCGACGTCACCGCTGGGCGCGGCGATGATCAGGACCTTCACGCCCTGGCTGAGCATGCTGTCGGCCTGCTGCGCGAACCGCTGGTTGTCGCCCTGGGCGTTCTCGATGATCGGGCTGAGCCCGGCCTTCGTGAGGGCCGACTGGAGCATCGGCTGGTCGAACCCGGCCCAGCGGGCCGAGGTCGCGGTCTCGGGCAGGATCACGCCGACCTTCGGGCCGCCGTTGTCCGACCCGCCGCTCCCACCGCTGTCGTTGTTGGCGCTGTTCGCTCCACACGCGGTCAGCGCCAGGACGAGCCCGGTGCCCGCGGCGGCCAGCGCGAGGGTCTTTCTCCGCTTCATTGCGTCCCCTTGGCAGGAATGTTGTGACTCACAACATTTGAATGTTGTGGCCGACAACATACGTCGTGACCGCGTGTGAGGGGAAGCCCGATCCGACACGTTCCGGTAACAAAAGGGCCGCGATCCTCAAGTCGCGGCGGAAGCGGGACGAACGGCGGCGGCACGTTGCCCGAAAGGGACGTCCTCGCTGCTCAGACGGCCAGGAGCGGGCGCAACCACGCCCGGGGCGAGAACGGGGTGGCTCAGCCGAGCCAGGAGGCGAACTCGTCACGGAGCGGCACACCGGCGGCGCGCTCCGCGTGCGCGATGAAGTCCTCGGTGGTGACGGTGCCGTGTGCGTGCCCGGCCACCCAGGTCCGCAGCAGGCCGAAGAACACCTCGTCGCCGACCCGGCCGCGCAGCTCGTGCAGGACCAGGCCGCCGCGCTTGTAGACCTGCTCGTCGAACAGGCGCGCCACGCCCGGGTCGCCGATCGCGACGTCGGTGCCGACGCGGGACCGCCAGTCGCGCGCCAGCGCCTCCGCGGACGGGCCGCCGGAGGCCTCCGACCACAGCCATTCCGCGTAGGTCGCGAAGCCCTCGTTGAGCCAGATGTGCCGCCAGCCTGCGACGGTGAGGCTGTTGCCGAACCACTGGTGCGCCAGCTCGTGCACCACCAGCCGCTCGAACGTGCGCCGGCCGTCGACGTGGTTGGCGCCGAAGATCGCCATGCCCTGCGCCTCGATCGGGTCGTCCAGGTCGTCGTCGGTGACCACCACGACGTACTCGCCGAACGGGTACGGCCCGAACCACTCCGTGAGCCCGCGCATCATCTCCGGCTGGCGGCCGAAGTCGTGCGCGGCCGCGGCACGCAGTCGCCGCGGCACCGCGATCCGTTGCACCCCATCGAGAACCAGCTCGTCGTACCGTCCGATCTGGACACTCATCAGGTACGGCGCCGTCGGCTCGCGCCGCTCGAACACCCACGTCGTCGCACTGCCCCCGGCGCGGCGGGTGACCAGGTCGCCGGTCACCAGCACCGTGTAGGCCGACGCGGTGGTCAGCGACACCCGGTAGGTCGCCTTGTCCCCCGGCCGGTCGTTGCACGGGAACCAGGACGGCGCCCCGGTCGGCTGGCTCGCCACGAGCGCGCCGTCGGTCAGCTCGTCCCAGCCGATCTCGCCCCACCGGCTCGCCACCGGCCGCGGGTTGCCGGAGTAGCGCACCTCGACGGTGAACTCGCCGCGCACCGGCCGCACCGGGCGCACCACCAGCTTGCCGCCGCGGTGGGTGAACTTCGCGGTCCGCCCGTCCACGCGCACACCCTTGACCGTGAAACCGGCCAGGTCGAGCGGGATCCGGCTCAGCTCGCCCGCGGCGACCGCGGACAGGGCCGCCCGCGCGCTCAGCCGGTTCGGCCCGATCTTGTAGTCCAGCTCCAGGTCGTAGTGCGTGACCCGGTAGTCGTCGCTGCCGTGGCCGAGCGTGTAGTCGGCGCGGCTCACGCCCGCCACGCCGCGATCGGGTTGCCCAGCCAGCGGCTGTCGGCCGGGACGGCGTCGCCGCGGGTCACCAGGGAACCCGGGCCCACGGTGGTGCGCGCGCCGACGCTCGCACCGGGCAGCACGATCCCGTGCGGGCCGACGGTCGCGCCCTCGGCCACGGTCACCTCGCTCATGCGCATGATCCGATCATGGAACAGGTGGGTCTGCACGACACACCCCCGGTTCACGGTCGCGCCGTCGCCCAGCCGCACCAGGTCGGTCTCCGGCAGCCAGTACGTCTCCAGCCACACCCCGCGGCCGATCTTCGCGCCCATCGTGCGCAGCCAGCACGGCAGCAGCGGCGTGCCCGCGCTCCAGCTCACCAGCCACGGCACCGCGAGCGTCTCGACGAACGTGTCGGCCAGCTCGGTGCGCCACACGAACGAACTCCACAGCGGGTGGTCCACCGCCCGGAACCGCCCGGTCAGCGCCCACTTCACCGCGGTGGTCACCACCCCGGCCACCAGACCGGCGACGACCAGCACCACCGGCGCGGCCACCGCGGCCACGAGCAGGCCCGCCGCCGACCACACCGCCGCCAGCGCGGCCAGCACGAGCACCGCGAGCGCGACCGCGCACATCACCGGCACGATCCGGCACAGCTCGACCGCCGCCCGCGCGGCCTTCAGCCGCGGCGGCGGCGCGAACGTGCGGCTGGAGTCGGCCGCCTCCACCGCGCGGCGCAGCGGCATCGGCGGCATGCCCAGGTACGACGAGCCCTTCTTCGCCTTGCGCGGCGCCGAGGACAGCACCCCGACCAGACCGCGCTTGGGTACCGCGCGCCCGGCCGCGGCCATGCCGGAGTTGCCGAGGAACGCCTGCTTGCCGATGCGCGTCGGCGCGACGTGCAGCCAGCCGTGGCCCAGCTCGTAGGTGGCGACCATGGTGTCGTCGGCGAGGAACGCGCCGTCGTCGACCTGCGTCATCCGCGGGACCGCCAGCACGGTCGAGACCTCCGCGCCACGGCCGACCTTCGCGCCCAGCAGCCGCAGCCACACCGGCGTGAACAGGCTGGCGTAGAGCGGGAACAGCACCTGGCGGGCCAGGTCCATCAGCCGCTCGGTGGCCCACACCTGCCAGGCGATCCGGCCGTGCACCGGGTGGTAGCCCTCGTGCAGGCCCAGCCCGAGCAGCCGCACGGACACCAGCACCAGCAACGCGTAGGTGCCGAACGCGGCCACCGTCGCCACCGGCACGGCGAGCAGCGCGGCACGCAGCGCGGCGCCGATCGTCGTGGTCCCCCCGACCGCGGCGCCCAGCACCAGCAGGCCGGGCACGGCGGCGAGCACCGGGAACAAGCCGAGCACGAACGAGGCGGCCCCGTAGGCGAAGGCCCAGAACCGCGACCGCGGCGGGCGGCTGGACGGCCAGCGCAGCGCGCCCTTGCCGTCGCGGCGCGCGGGCGAACCCGCCCAGCGCTGGCCCGCGGGCACCGCGCCCAGCACGGTCGACCCGGCGGCGATCTCCGCGCCCTTGCCGATTCGCGCGCCGGGCAGCAGCACGCTGCGCGCGCCGACGCGGGCGCCCGCGCCGATCCGGATCTTGCCGATGTGCACGACGTCGCCGTCCACCCAGTGCCCCGGACAGGTCGACCTCGGGCTCCACCGCCGCCGCGCGGCCCAGCTTGAGCAGGCCGGTGACCGGCGGCGGCGTGTGCAGGTCGACGTCCTTGCCGACCTTCGCGCCCAGCGCGCGGGCGTACAGCGTCATCCAGCTCGCGCCGGAGATCCCGGCGGCGCCTGCGGCCTCGGCGAGCCGCTCGGCCGCCCACAGTCGCAAGTGGACCCGGCCGCCGCGGGGGTGCGCGCCGGGGCGCACGCCACGCAGGAGCAGCCGCGCGCCGCCGGCCGCGATGGCGATGCGGCCGGGCGGGCTGAACAGCACCAGCCAGGCCAGCGCGAGCGACCACCACGGCACGGACGGCGCCCACGCGACGCCGGTCATCGAGAGCACAGTGGACAGTGCGGCGAGCGCGGTCAGCCAGCGCAGGCCGGTCAGCGCGAGCACCGGCAGCCCCAGCACGGCCTGCACGGCCCCGGCCCGCCGCGGAACCGGGCGGACGTCGCGCCGCCGCTCGGTTTCCCCGTCGAGGCCGTCGAGCAGCGCGGCGAGCTGGCCGAGCTTCGGATGGCGGTAGAGGTCGGCGACCGAGACCCGCGGGTGCCGGGTGCGGATGCGCGCCACCAGTTGCGCGGCGGTGAGGCTGCCGCCGCCGGAGGTGAAGAAGTCGGCGCCCGGATCGGTCACCGGCACGCCCAGGATCTCCGCCCAGCCCTCGGCGAGCCACGACTCGGTCGGCGTCAGCGCGGCGGCACTGTCCACAGTGGCCAGCGGCCAGGGCAGCGCGGCGCGGTCGACCTTGCCCGAGGTGCGGGTCGGCAGGTCGCCGACCACCGCGAGCAGCGGCACCAGCGCGGCGGGCAGTTTTTCGCGCAGCTGAGCCGAAGCGCCGTCGGTGTCGAACTCGCCCTGCGGCACCACGTACCCGACGAGAACCTGGTTGCCCGCCTTGGTGGTGCGGATCGCCGCGGCGGCCCCGGCGACGCCGGGCAGCGCCTGCAGCGCGGCGTCCACCTCGCCCAGCTCGATGCGGCGGCCGCCGAGCTTGATCTGCTCGTCGGCGCGGCCGAGGAACACCAGGCCCGCCGGCTCGGCGCGCACCAGGTCGCCGCTGCGGTAGGCGCGTTCCCAGCCCAGCGCGGGCAGCGGCGCGAACTTCTCCGCGTCCTTCACCGGATCGAGGTAGCGGGCCAGGCCGGCGCCGCCGATCACCAGCTCACCGGACTCCCCCATCGCCACCGGCTCACCGGCGGCGTCCACGACCACGAGGTCCCAGCCGGCCAGCGGCAGCCCGATCCGCACCGGGCCCTCCCCGGTCAGCGGGGCGGCGCAGGCGACCACGGTCGCCTCGGTCGGCCCGTAGGTGTTCCACACCTCGCGGCCCTCGACGGCGACCCGTTCGGCCAGCTCCGGCGGGCACGCCTCGCCGCCGAAGATGAGCAGCCGCACGTCCTCCAGCGCCTCGGCCGGCCACAACGCGGCCAGGGTCGGCACGGTGGACACGATCGTGATGCGCTGCGCGACCAGCCACGGCCCGAGGTCGACGCCGGTGCGCACGAGCGCACGCGGCGCGGGCACCAGGCACGCGCCGTGCCGCCAGGCCAGCCACATCTCCTCGCACGAGGCGTCGAAGGCGACCGACAGCCCGGCCAGCACGCGGTCACCGGGGCCGATCGGCTCCTCGGTGAGGAACAGCCGGGCCTCGGCGTCGACGAAGGCGGCCGCGGAACCGTGGCTGACCGCCACGCCCTTGGGCTTGCCCGTCGAACCGGAGGTGAAGATGATCCACGCGTCGTCGTCCGGCGCGGGCACGCCGGTGCGGCGGCCGGGCTCGGCGAGCATCGTCAGCCCGTCGTCCATCAGCACCGCGCACACGCCGGCCTCGCCGAACACCAGCTCGGCCCGCTCGTCCGGGTCGTCGGCGTCCACCGGCACGTAGGCCGCGCCCGCGGCGAGCACGCCCAGGATCGCGACGTAGAGGTCGGCGGTGCCGGAGGAGATCCGGACGCCGACGCGGTCGCCGCGGCCGACGCCCTCGGCGGCGAGCCGCCTGCGCAGCGCCTGCGCCTCCTCGGACAGCCTGCGGTAGCTCAGCACCCGCTCGCCGTCGTCGAGCGCGGCCGCGTTCGGGTGACGCGCGGCGGTGTCCGCCAGCACGTCCAGCAGCGTGCGCCGCGCCGCGGCCGGACCGCCGGGGAACAGGGCCCGCTCCGGGGTCAGCACCCCGGGCAGCGTCGGATCGAGAACGGGCGCGCCCATGGAGTTCACCTTCCGCCAGCGTTCGGGCCGGAACTCGCGAAAAGTGTGAGGCGCCCGCGCGGGACGATCACTCTACCCGAGGTGAACGGCAGGTGGCCGGGCGGTCTCACCGGGGTGTCGCCGCCGTCACACCTCGTTGCGTCACTTGCCCTTCTTGCCGGGCCGCGGCTTCTTTTCCCGCACCCGCACGTTGATGCGCACCGGGCTGCCCGCGAAACCGAAGCGCTCGCGGAACTTCCGCTCGATGAAGCGGCGGTACCCGGCCTCGAGGAACCCGGTGGTGAACAGCACCAGCGTCGGCGGGCGGATGCCGGCCTGGGTCGCGAACAGCACCTTGGGCTGCTTGCCGCCGCGCACCGGCGGCGGGGTGGCCGCGATCAGCTCGGACAGCCACGAGTTCAGCTGCCCGGTCGGGACCCGCTGGTCCCACGAGGCGAGCGCGGTCCGCAGCGCCGGCGCGAGCTTGCGCACCGAACGCCCGGTGAGCGCGGAGATGTTGACCCGCTCGGCCCAGGTGACGCGCACCAGGCCGCGGTCGAGCTCCTTCTCCAGCTGGTGGCGGCGGTCCTCGTCGACGAGGTCCCACTTGTTCAGCGCCAGCACGCACGCGCGGCCGGACTCCACGACGGACGTCAGCACGCGCAGGTCCTGTTCGGACAGCGGCTCGCTGGCGTCCAGCAGGACGATGACGACCTCGGAGGAGTCGATGGCGGCCTTGGTGCGCAGCGACGCGTAGTACTCGGTGCCGCTCGCGGTGTGCACCCGCTTGCGCAGGCCCGCGGTGTCGACGAACCGCCACACCTGGCCGTCCAGCTCCACCAGCGAGTCGACCGGGTCGACCGTGGTGCCCGCGACCGAGTCCACGACGGACCGCTGCTCGCCGGTGAGCTTGTTGAGCAGGCTGGACTTGCCCACGTTCGGCTTGCCCACCAGCGCGACGCGGCGCGGCCCGGCGACGGCCTCGCGCTCGCGCGGGGCCTCGGGCAGCACCTTGATGATCGCGTCGAGCAGGTCGCCCGAGCTGCGGCCGTGCAGGGCGCTCACCGCGTGCGGCTCGCCGAGGCCGAGCGACCACAGCGAGGCCACGTCGGCCAGCAGCCGCTCGTCGTCGACCTTGTTGGCCGCCAGCAGCACCGGCCGCTTCGACCGGCGCAGCACCTTCGCCACGGCCTCGTCGGTCGCGGTCGCGCCGACCGAGGCGTCCACCACGACCAGCACCGCGTCCGCGGTGTTCATCGCCAGCTCGGCCTGCGCCGCGACCGCGGCCTGCAGCCCGGTCGCGCTCGGCTCCCAGCCGCCCGTGTCGACCACCGTGAACCGGCGGCCGGACCACTGCGCGTCGTAGGCCACCCTGTCCCGGGTCACGCCGGGCGTGTCCTGCACGACCGCCTCGCGGCGGCCGAGGATCCGGTTCACCAGGGTGGACTTGCCCACGTTCGGGCGCCCGACGACGGCCAGCACGGGCTGGCTCAGCTCGGCTTCCTCCTCGGACGCCGCGTCGTCGGCCTGGCTGTCGAGCGCGGTGAACTCCGCCTCGTCCGACCAGGTCCCGTCAAGCTCCGTCATAACTCCGCTTTCTTCCCGCGCACGGGCTCGCCCTGCGCTGCACGCCATTCGTCGAGGGTGCGGACCAGGCCCGCGAGTTCGTCCCGCAGCCGCCCGGTCGCCTCGTCCAGCCCGGCCCGGCCGCGGCCGACCTCGAGCGTGAACGGCTCACCCACCAGGATGTCGACCCGGGGCCGGAACCGCCGCCCGCTGCCCGCGGGACGCCGCGTCCCGCGCACCGCGATCGGCAGGACCACCGCGCCGGAGGCCCGGACCAGCCAGGCCGCGCCGCGCTCGGCGCTGGTGACATCGCCCTCGCCGCGGGTCCCCTCCGGGAACACCGCGACGACTCCGCCGCCCTTGAGCACGTTCGCCGTGGTCAGCAGGGGCGCCCGGTCGGGCTCACCCCGGCGCACCGGCACCTGGCCGATGCGCCGGAGGAACCACCCGACCGCCCCGGTGAACATCTCCTCCTTGACGAGGAACACCGAACGGCGCGGCAACATTCCGAAGATGATCTGCGGCTCGACCATCGAGCTGTGGTTGGCCACCACCAGCACCGGCCCGGTCTTGGGCACCCGCTCGAGGCCGCGGATCCGCAGCCGGTATGCCGGCTTGAACAGGTGCGTCCCGACGAACCGGGCGGCGTCGTGCAGCCGGGCCGACGCGCCGTCCGGCAGACCGGCAGGGCTCACCGCGTTACCTGCGCGCACGTGCCCAGCAGCCCGCGCTGGCCGGCCAGCTCGGACAGGGCGACGAGCACCTGGTCGATGGACAGCTCGGTGGTGTCCAGGTGCACCGCGTCGTCGGCGGCCTTCAGCGGCGCGACCGCGCGCGTCGAGTCGAGCCGGTCCCGCCGGTCGACCGACGCCAGCGCCTCGGCCTGGCTGCTCTGCCGCCCGGCGGCGGTGTCCTGGGCGCTGCGGCGCGCGGCCCGCACCGCCGGGTCCGCGGTCAGGTAGACCTTGAGCGGGGCGTCCGGCGTGACGACGGTGCCGATGTCGCGGCCCTCGACGACGATGCCGCCGACCTCGTCCAGCACCTCGCCGATGATCCGCCGCTGCCGCGCGACCAGCAGCTCACGCACCTCGGGCACCGCCGAGACCGGCGACACCGCGTGGTTGACCTCGGCGCCGCGGATCTCGGCCGCCACGTCCTCGCCCGCCAGGTGGACGCTCGGCGCCGAGGGGTCGGTGCCGAGCACGAAGTCGGTGGTCCGGGCCAGTTCGGCGACCGCGGGGCCGTCGGCCGGGTCGACGCCCGCGCGCAGCACGGCCAGCGTCACCACCCGGTACATCGCGCCGGTGTCGAGGTAGCCGGCCGACAGGCGCCCGGCGAGCTTGCGCGCCACCGTGGTCTTCCCGGTTCCCGAGGGTCCGTCCAGAGCGACCACGCCGCGTAGGGCTCCCGCCACCGATGCTCTCCTCGCCGTCTCGATCGGTCCGTACCTGCGGTTCTCCATTGTGCCTGGCCCACCCGGTGACGGCCGCACCGGTACCGTGGCGGTGTGAACGTGGAAGTAACGCCCCTACCGGGCATCGGTGTGCGGAAGGACTTCGCGACCCGGAACGGACGCCGCATCGGCGTGGTCACGCACCGGGACGGGCAGATCGAGCTGATCGTGTCCAAGTCCGACGACCCCGACGCGTGCCTGGCGTCCCTGCCCCTGACCGCCGACGAGGCCGGCGCGCTGGCCAACCTGCTCGGCGCCCCGCAACTGGTCGCGCAGCTCACCGAGGAGCACCGCGAGGTCCCCGGGATCAACACCAAGCAGCTGCCCATCAAGGCGAACTCCCCGTTCGACGGCCGCACCCTCGGCGACACGGCGATGCGCACCCGGACCGGCGTGTCCGTGGTCGCCGTCATGCGCGCCGGCCAGGTGCACCCTTCCCCCACCCCGGACTTCACGTTCACCGCCGGTGACGTGCTGGTCGCGGTCGGCACGTCGGAAGGCCTGGAGGGCGCCCTCAAGATCCTGAAGAACGGCTGAGCCCTTGGAGCACACCGCACTGGCCCTGATCGAACTCGGGGCCGTCTTCTTCGTGCTCGGCGTCCTGGGACGCCTCGCCGGGAAGATCGGCCTCTCCCCCATCCCGCTCTACCTCCTCGGCGGCCTGGCCTTCGGGCAGGGCGGCCTGATCCCGCTCGGCGACATCGGCGACTTCACGCACCTGGCCAGCGAGATCGGCGTCGTGCTGCTGCTGTTGCTGCTGGGCCTGGAGTACTCCGCGGCCGAGCTGTTCACCGGGCTGAAACGCTCGTGGATGGCCGGCCTGCTGGACATCGTGCTGAACGCCGCACCCGGCGCGGCCGTCGCGCTGCTGCTCGGCTGGGGCCCCATCGGCGCCATCGTGATGGCGGGCGTCACCTACATCTCCTCGTCCGGGATCATCGCGAAGGTCCTCGGCGACCTCGGCCGTCTCGGCAACCGGGAGACCCCGGTGGTGCTGTCGATCCTGGTGTTCGAGGACCTGGCGATGGCGTTGTACCTGCCGATCCTGACCGCGCTGCTGGGCGGGGTCAGCTTCCTCGGCGGCCTGGAGGCCGTCGGCATCTCGCTGCTGGTGATCACCGTCGTGCTGGTGATCGCGCTGAAGTACGGCCGGTACGTGTCGGCGATCGTGGACTCCGACGACCGCGAGGTGTTCCTGCTCAAGGTGCTCGGCGCGGCGCTGCTGGTGGCCGGCCTCGCGTCGGCGATGCAGGTGTCGGCCGCGGTCGGCGCGTTCCTGCTGGGCATCGCGATCTCCGGCTCGACGGCCCACAACGCGACGCGGCTGCTGGAGCCGCTGCGGGACCTGTTCGCCGCGGTGTTCTTCGTGGTGTTCGGGCTGAACACGAACCCGGCGTCCATCCCGCCGGTGCTCGGCTGGGCCGTGCTGCTCGCGGTGGTGACCACCCTGACGAAGGTGGCGACCGGCTGGTGGGCCGCGCGACGTCAGGGTGTCGGCAAGCTGGGCCGCGCCCGCGCCGGTGCCGCGCTGGTGGCGCGGGGTGAGTTCTCGATCGTCATCGCCGGGCTGGCCGTGTCGGCCGGCGCGGTGGTCGACGAGCTGGCCGCGCTCGCGACCGCGTACGTGCTGCTGATGGCGATCCTCGGCCCCATCGCGGCCCGCGTGGTCGAGCCGCTGGCGAAGGGCCTGCAGCGGCGCCGCGGGCACGGCCACGAGCCGGCGACGTCCCGCGCGGGCTGAATTCCCCCGGGTCGGCGACAGTGTGGTCGCCGGCTCCCCTCAAGGCAGAACCGAGCGCACGGCTGGGTCCGCCCCGCCGGCGGCGCCCCTCAAGGCAGAACCGGGCGCAGCACCTCAACCATCCGCCCCACCACTCCGTCGCCGGCAGCTCCCCTCAAGGCAGAACCGAGCGCACGGCCTCCTCCGTCCGCCCCACCACCGTCGTCCCGTCGTCGGCGGTGATGATCGGGCGCTGGATCAGCTTCGGGTGCTCCGCCAGCGCCGTCAGCCAGCGGTCCCGCGTCGCCTCGTCGCGCGGCCAGCTCTTGACGCCCAGCTCGGCGGCCTCGGGCTCCTGCAGGCGCGCGATGTCCCACGGGTCCAGGCCCAGCCGCTTGAGCACGGCGTCCAGCTCCGCCACCGTTGGCGGCTCCTCCAGATACCTGCGCACCTCGTAGGACACCCCCGCGTCGTCCAGGATCGACAGCGCCGAGCGGCACTTCGAGCACCGCGGGTTGACCCAGATCTCCACTACTCGCCTCCCGCCAGGGTCGCCAGCACCTGCTCGCCGTACCGGGCGAGCTTGTTCTCCCCGACGCCGCTCACCCCGGCCAGCTCGTCCAAAGTAGACGGCTGCTCGGTGGCGATCTGACGCAGGGTCGCGTCGCTGAAGACGATGTAGGCCGGCACGCCCTGGTTCTTCGCCTCCTCGAACCGCCAGGCCCGCAGCTTCTCGAACACCGGACGGGCCTCTTCCGGCATCTCCGCCGCCGCCTTGCGCTTCGCGGTCGCCGCGGCCGCACGCCCGGCGCGCTTGGGCTCGCGGCGCATCCGCACCTCGCGCTTGCGGCCCAGCACCTCGCCGCTGGCCTCGGTCAGCAGCAGCGTCCCGTAGTCGCCTTCGACGGCCAGCAGCCCCTGCGCCAGCAGCTGCCGCACCACGCCGCGCCACTCGCTCTCCGACAGCTCCTGCCCCACCCCGAACACGGTCAGCTGGTCATGCCGGTGCTGCGTCACCTTCGGCGTCTGCTTGCCCAGCAGGATGTCGATGATCTGCCCGGCGCCGAACTTCTGGCCCCGCTCGTGCTGCAGCCGGTACACCGCGGACAGCAGCTTCTGCGCGGCGATCGTGCCGTCCCACGACTCCGGCGGCGTCAGGCAGGTGTCGCAGTTGCCGCACGGCTGCCCGGGTTGGCCGAAGTAGTTCAGCAGCTGCGCGCGACGGCACTCGACGGTCTCGCACAGCGCGAGCATCGCGTCCAGGTGCTGCGACAGCCGCCTGCGGTGCGCGTCGTCGCCCTCGGAAGTCTGGATCATCCGCCGCTGCTGCACGACGTCCTGCAGCCCGTAGGCCAGCCACGCGGTCGACGGCAGCCCGTCCCGGCCGGCTCGCCCGGTCTCCTGGTAGTAGCCCTCGACCGACTTCGGCAGGTCCAGGTGCGCCACGAACCGCACGTCGGGCTTGTCGATGCCCATGCCGAACGCGATCGTCGCCACCACGACCAGCCCGTCCTCACGCAGGAACCGCGCCTGGTTGCGCGCGCGGGTCCGGGAATCGAGGCCGGCGTGGTAGGGCACCGCGCTGATCCCGTTGGCCACCAGGAACTCCGCGGTCTTCTCCACCGAGTTGCGTGACAGGCAGTAGACGATGCCCGCGTCGCCGGGGTGCTCGGTGCGGATCAGGTCGAGCAGCTGCTTCTTCGGCTCGGCCTTCGGCACGATGCGGTACTGGATGTTGGGCCGGTCGAAGCTCGCCACGAACTGGCGCGCCTCGCCGAGGTTGAGCCGCGACACGATCTCGGCGTGCGTGGCCTTCGTGGCGGTCGCGGTCAGCGCGATGCGCGGCACGTCCGGCCAGCGCTCGTGCAGCTCGGACAGGCCCAGGTAGTCGGGGCGGAAGTCGTGGCCCCACTGGGACACGCAGTGCGCCTCGTCGATGGCGAACAACGCGACCTTGCCCCGGTCGAGCAGGTTCCGCGTGGACTCCATCGACAGCCGTTCCGGCGCCAGGTACAGCAGGTCCAGCTCGCCGGCGAGGAACGCGGCCTCGACCTCGCGGCGCTGCTCGAAATCCTGCGAGGAGTTGAGGAACCCGGCGCGCACGCCGACCGCCAGCAGCGCGTCGACCTGGTCCTGCATGAGCGCGATCAGCGGCGAGACGACCACGCCGGTGCCGGGGCGCACCAGCGACGGGATCTGGTAACACAGCGACTTCCCGCCGCCGGTCGGCATCAGCACGACCGCGTCGCCGCCGCCGATCACGTGCTCGACGATCGCTTCCTGGTCACCGCGGAAGGAGTCGTAACCGAAGACGCGGCGCAGCGTCTGCAGCGCGTCGCTCACGGGGATGGTTTCAGCGGAGGCCACGCCGCGATCCTAGGGGCTCGGCGCGGCCGCCGGGCGCCGCCACACGAGATGCCCGGTCGTGCCGCGCGGAGCGACCATTTTCCCGGACCGGCGGTGTCCACCACAGTGAGGACCACGCGCGAACGAAGGAGCCGCCATGCACCCGACCCACCACGAGGAACTCCTGGACCTGGCGCGCGGCGGCGACGGCGAGGCCTTCCGCGCGCTCGTCGACCCCTTCCGGCGTGAGCTGCAGGTGCACTGCTACCGCATCCTCGGCTCGGTCCAGGACGCCGAGGACATGCTGCAGGAGACGTTGCTGGCGGCGTGGCGCGGCCTCGGCGGCTACGCGGGCCGCGCTTCCGTGCGGACCTGGCTGTACCGGATCGCCACCAACCGCTGCCTGAACGCGCTGCGCGCCGAGGCGCGCCGCCCACGGGATCACCCGAGCCCCCGAGGAGGCGTTCCGTTGCCCGAACCATCCCGCCGCCGTCCGGAGCCGAGCTGGCTCGAACCGTGTCCCGACGAGCTGCTGGAGGCCGCCGCCGGTCACCTGGCCGGGCCGGAGGCCCGGTACGAGGCCAGGGAGTCGGTGTCGCTGGCGTTCCTCGCCGCGCTGCAGCACCTGCCACCCAGGCAACGGGTGGTGCTGGTGCTGCGGGACGTGCTGGGCTTCCGGGCCGCCGAGGTCGCGGAGATGCTGGACACCACCGAGAACGCGGTGACCAGCGCGCTCACCCGGGCACGCGCCGCGCTGGCCGGCGAGTTGCCCGGCCGGGCGGACGCGCCGCTGCCGGGCTCGCCCCGGGAACGCCGCATCGTGGACACCTTCGCGCGCGCGTTCGAGGCCGGGGACGTCGAGGCGATCGTGGCCCTGCTGACCGACGACGCGTGGCTGACCATGCCGCCGCTGCCGCTGGAGTACCAGGGGCTCGACGCCATCCGGACCTTCCTGGACTCCGTCGTGATGCGCGACGGCCGCCGGTACGTGCTGTACCCGGCCAGGGCGAACGGCCAGCCCGCGTTCGGCTACTACGTCCGCGACCCGCGGACCCCGGTGCTGCACGCGCACGGGGTGCTCGTGCTGACACTGAGCGGCGACCGGATCGGCGCTCTGACCCGGTTCTCCGACACCGCGCTGCTGGCCCGGTTCGGTTTCCCGCGCACGCTGCGCCCGTGATCCGGCCTCCCCGACCAGTTCCCGCTCCCGCCGGTGTCGGTACCGGTATCCGACGAAACGGGAAGGCGGACACATGCACACACCACCGATCGTGTCACCGGCCGAGTGGGCGGCCGCGCACCGGCGGATGCTGGTCAAGGAGAAGGAACTCACCCGCGCGCGCGACGCGCTGGCCGCCGAGCGACGGCGGATGCCCTGGCTGGAAGTGACGAAGCCCTACACGTTCCACGGCCCGGAGGGCGAGGCGAGCCTGCTCGACCTGTTCGACGGCCGCCGCCAGCTGATCGTCTACCGCGCCTTCTTCGAACCGGGCGTGCACGGCTGGCCGGACCACGCCTGCCGCGGTTGCTCGATGATGGCGGACAACCTCGGCCACCTCGCCCACATCAACGCGCGGGACACCACGCTGGTGTTCGCCTCGCGTGCCCCGCAGGCCGACATCGAGCGCGTGCGGGCGCGGATGGGCTGGCAGATGCCCTGGTACACCATCACCGACGACTTCGACGCCGACTTCGGCGTCGACTCCTGGCACGGCACCAACGCCTTCATCCACCACGGCGACCGGGTGTACCGCACCTACTTCGTCAACAACCGGGGCGACGAGGCGCTGGGTACCAACTGGAGTTACCTGGACCTGACCGCGCTCGGCCGCCAGGAAACCTGGGAGGACTCGCCGGAGGGCTACCCGCAGACGGCGCCCTACGAGTGGTGGGACTGGCACGACGAGTACGGCCGGCACGCCCCGTCGCGGTGGTTCGGCGAGCCCGACCCGGACGACCCGGACGATCAGCGCCCGCCGCTCGCCCGCGCCGAACCGCGCGGCGCCCGGTGACCCCGCGGCAGGCCTGGGTGCTGGGCCTGGCGTCGACGGCGTCGTTCATGATGGCCCTGGACAGCCTGGTGGTGACGACGGCGCTCACGTCGATCCGGCAGGACCTGTCGGCGTCGCTCGAATCGCTGGAGTGGACGGTCAACGCCTACAACCTGGCGTTCGCGGTGCTGCTGCTGACCGGCGCGGCGCTGGGTGACCGGTTCGGCCGCCGTCGCGTGTTCGTCGCCGGCCTGGCGTTGTTCACCGTCGCGTCAGTGGTGTGCGCGCTGGCACCGGGCATCGGTGCGCTCGTCACGGCCCGGGCGTTCCAGGGGGCCGGGGCCGCGATGGTGCTGCCGCTGTCGCTCACCCTGGTCAGCGCCGCGTTCCCGCCGAACGAGCGGGGCAGGGCGATGGGGCTGTACCTGGGGATCACCGGTCTGGCCACCTTCAGCGGCCCGTTCATCGGCGGTGCCGTCGCGCAGGGCCTGGCCTGGCAGTGGATCTTCTGGCTGAACCTGCCGGTCGGGTTGATCACGATCCTGCTCACCGGGCGGCACGTCGGCGAGAGCTTCGGCCCGGCCAAGCGGTTCGACCTTGCTGGCGTGGGGCTCGTGACCGCGGCGGGGTTCGGCATCGTGTGGGCCCTGGTCCGCGGGAACGCGGCGGGCTGGGGCAGCGCCGAGGTCCTGGGCGCGCTCGTGCTCGGGGTCGCGCTGGTGGTGGCGTTCGTGTTCTGGGAACGGCGCGCCGAGGCCCCGATGCTGCCGATGCGCTTCTTCCGGTCCCGGGCGTTCGCCACCGCCAACCCGGCGAACTTCCTGGTGTTCGCCTCGCTGTACGGGACGATGTTCTTCCTGGCGCAGTACTTCCAGATCGTCCACGGTGACGGGCCGATCGTCGCCGGTCTGCGGCTGGTGCCGTGGACCGCGACGCTGATGGTGTGCGCGCCGATCGCGGGGCGGCTGGCCGACCGGTTCGGCGAGCGCGCGTTCGTGGCGGGCGGGCTGCTGCTCCAGGCGGTGTGCATGGGCTGGATCGCCCTGATCACCGACGCCGGCACCGGCTACCTGGAGATCCTGCCTGCCCTGGTCGTCGGCAGCGTCGGCGTGACCATGGCCATGCCGGCGGCGCAGCGGGCGGTGGTCGCCGCGGTGAGCCCGCCGGAGATCGGCCAAGCGTCCGGCGCGTTCATGATGCTGCGGATCTTCGGCGGCGTGTTCGGCACGTCGGTCACGGTCGCGGTGTTCGCGGCCGCGGGCGGCGGCTACACCTCGCCCGGGGAGTTCAGCACGGGGTTCTCGGCGGGCATGGGCGCGGTGGCCGTGCTCGCGTTCACCGGCGTGCTCGCCGCGCTCGGCATTCCAGGGCGGGCCGGGGCGCTCCGCGCTCCGGCCGTGACCCCGGCCCGGTAGTGGGTCGGGGCGGCGCCCGCCGTCGATCGGCGGGCGCCGTTACAGGCCGACGCGCCGGTAGAGGCCGCCGACCTCTTCGCGGTTGAGCTTGCGGATCGTGCCGGGCTTGCCGTTGCCCAGCTGCACGTCGCCGATCGCGGTGCGCACCAGCTTGCGCACCGGGAACCCGACCTCGGCCAGCAGGCGCCGCACGATGTGCTTGCGGCCCTCGTGCAGCACGATCTCCAGCAGGGTGCGCCCGCCCATGCTGTCCTTGACCCGGAACGCGTCGACGCGCACCGGGCCGTCCTCCAGCACGATGCCGTCCTTGAGCTCCTTGCCGAGGCCGCGCGGCACCTTGCCGTCGACCTCGGCCAGGTAGGTCTTGGGCACGTGGTAGGAGGGGTGCATCAGCCGGTGCGCGAGGTCGCCGTCGTTGGTGAGCAGCAGCAGGCCCTCGGTCTCGGCGTCGAGGCGGCCCACGTGGAACAGCCGCTCGCTGCGGTCGCGCACGTAGTCGCCGACGCACGGGCGGCCCTGGTCGTCGTACATCGTGGTGTGCACGCCGCGGGGCTTGTTCAGCGCCAGGTGGATCAGGTCCTCGCGGAGGATGACCCGGGTGCCGTCGACGTGGATCACGGCGCTGTCCGGGTCGACACGCCTGCCGAGCTCGCGGACCACCTTGCCGTCGACGCTCACGCGGCCCTGCACGATCAGGTCTTCGGCGGCGCGGCGCGAGGCCACGCCCGCCTTGGCGAGCACCTTCTGCAGGCGCACGCCCTCGGCTTCGGGCTCAGATGTCATCGATGGAGTCCACTTCCGGCAACAGGGGGGCGATCGGCGGCAGGTCGGTCAGCGACGACAGGCCCAGCCGCTCGAGGAACAATTCGGTCGTCACGTACAGAGTGCCACCCGTCTCGGGGTCGGCGCCGTTCTCCTCGATGAGACCACGGGCGAGCAGGGTGCGGATCACACCGTCGACGTTGACGCCGCGGACGGCCGCGACGCGGGAACGCGTGACGGGCTGCCGGTAGGCGATGACGGCGAGGGTCTCCAGCGCGGCCCTGGTCAGCTTGGAGCGCTGCCCGTCCAGCAGGAGCTTCTCGACGTACGGCGCGTAGGTGTCGCGGGTGAACAGGCGCCACCCCTCGCCGACGCGCCGCAGGTCGATGCCGCTGCCGCGCTCGGTGAGCTCGGCGGACATGACCTGCAGGGTCTGCGTCACGCGCGGCTCGGGCTGGCCGAGCGCGCTCGCGAGCGCCTCCTCGCTGACGGGCGAGTCGACGACCAGCAGGAGCGCTTCGAGCGCCGCGGCCAGCGCGGAGTGCTCGGTGAGGTCCGGCAGGCCATCCCCCACCGCGACGAGGTCCTCGTCGGGCTCCTCGGGGTAGTCCGGCAGGGGCGCGTCCTCCGGGGGCAGGGTGGCTTCGCCGGACGCCTGCTCGGGCTGCGCCGCCGCGGCGTCGGCCTCCGCCTGCAGCTCGCCGTTCGCGGCGGCCTCCGCAGGCGTCTCCGGTGCCTCGGCATCGGGCGCAGGCAGCGCCTGCTCCACCTCTGCCTCAGGCTCCTCGGGCTCGACCTCGGCGCGAGACGGCTCGGCTTCCGCCGAGGGAGGCTCCGCAGTCTCCGCGGAAGGCGCGGCGGCGGCCTCCGGAGGAGGCGCGGCGTCCGCATCAGGCGCGGGCGGCGCCTCCTGAGGCACTTCGCTCTCGGCGGGCACCGTGGGCTCCTCGGCCCCCGCCGCGGACGCGACATCCGCATCGGGCGCGGGCGGCGCCTCCTCCGGAGGCGATCCGCCGTCGGCGGACTCCTGCTCAGCAGCGGGCATCTCGGCCTCGCGCGCCGGCTCCGCATCCGACGCAGCCACGTCACCCGGCTCGGCGCCGGGCGCCGAGGGCACCCCCGCCCGCTCCACCCCGGCCCGCTCCACCTCGGGCCCGGCCACCTCGCCCTCGGGCCGAGCCGGTTCCTGTTCGGGACTCACCCGTACTCCTCTTCCTCGACGCGGGCCCGGTCCGCCTCGGCGGCGGCCTCGGCCTCCGAGACCGACCCGCCGGTCCACCGCACCCGCAGCATCGTCAGCGGCTCGTCCTGCTCGAACTGCACGCTGGACTCCCGGTAGAGCTCCAGCAGCGCCAGGAACCGGGCCACCACCTCGACCGTGTGCTCGCAGTCCTCGACCAGCTCGGTGAACGTCGCCTGGCCCCGCTCGGCCAGCTTCAGCCGCAGCAGCGCCGCGTGCTCCCGCACCGACACCCGGTGCGCGTGGATGTGGTCCAGCGACACCGTGGGCGGCGGCTTGGGCCGGAACACGGCCAGCGCGATCTCCGCCAGCTTGTCCGCGTCCACCCCGAGCGTCACCTCGGGCAGCAGCCCGAGGTAGCGCTCCTCCAGCGACACCGACCGCGGGTACCGCCGCAGCGCCCCGGCCTCCAGCTCCGCGAACAGCGCCGCGACCTGCTTGTACGCCCGGTACTGCAGGACACGGGCGAACAGCAGGTCCCGCGCCTCCAGCAGCGCCAGGTCGTCCTCGTCCTCGACCTCGGCCGCGGGCAGCAGCCGCGCGGCCTTCAGGTCGAGCAGGGTCGCCGCGATGACCAGGAACTCCGTCACCTCGTCCAGGTCCCACTCCGGCCCCAGCGCCCTGGTGTAGGCGATGAAGTCGTCGGTGACCTGGTGCAGCGCGACCTCGGTGACGTCGAGCTGGTGCTGCGAGATCAGCTGCAGCAGCAGGTCGAACGGCCCCTCGAAGTTGTCCAGGCGGACCTTGAACTTCGGCGCCGCGGAATCCTCGACGGGCTGGGCCCCGTCGACCGGAGCCCCGTTCTCGCTCACGTCCCGGCGGCTTCCTCGGAGTCGAGGCCGCCCTCACGGAGGCGGCGCACCAGCACCGAGTCGGCGCCGTGTTCGTCGAAGTCCGCCAGCAGCACCGCCACGGCCTCCCGCACGAGACGGCCGCGGTCGATGGCCAGGCCGTGCTCGGCCCGCAGGCTCAGCCGCGCCTGCTCCATCGCGACCAGTTCGTCGCCGGAGACGTAGACGGTGATCTTCGAATCGTGCTTCTGACGTCCGCTGCCGCGCCGTCCGGCGGCGCTGCGCTCCAGCTGCTCGCGGTGCCCGGAGTTCTGCCCGTTGCCCGGCCGCTGCGCTTCCGGGCGCTGCGGGGCGGGCGTGGGCGGCGCGGGCACGTCGAGGGCCGGGCTGCTGGTCAGGCGGAAGAGTTCCGAAGCCCCGGGGAGGGAGGCTCGCCTGCTCACCGAGCGATCACCTCGCGCGCCAGCGCGCGATACGCCTGCGCGCCGGCGGACTTGGGGGCCCAGCGGGTGATGGGCTCACCGGCCACGGTGGTCTCCGGGAACCGCACGGTGCGGTTGATCACCGTGTCGAACACGGTGTCGCCGAAGGCCTCCACGACCCGCGCCATGACCTCCCGTGAGTGGAGGGTCCGCGGGTCGAACATGGTGGCCAGGATGCCGGTGATATCCAGTTTGGGGTTCAAGCGTTCGCGTACCTTCTCGATCGTGTCGATCAACAAAGCCACGCCACGCAAGCTGAAGAACTCGCACTCCAGCGGGATGATCACGCCGTCGGCGGCCGTGAGCGCGTTCACCGTGAGCAACCCGAGCGATGGCTGGCAGTCGACCAGAACATAGTCGTACTCCGAGATGAGGGGTTGCACGACCCGGAGCAACGTGTGCTCGCGCCCCACCTCGGCGACCAGCTGCACCTCGGCGGCGGACAGGTCGATGTTGCTCGGCAGCAGGTCCATGCCCTCGACACTGGTGTGCCGCAGGATGTCCTGGGCGGTCACCGACCGCTCCATGATCGCGTTGTAGACCGTCTGGTCCAGCTCGTGCGGCTGCACGCCGAGGCCCACCGACAGCGCGCCCTGCGGGTCGAAGTCCACCAGCAGCACCCGGCGGCCGTACTCGGCGAGCGCGGCGCCCAGGTTGATCGTGGACGTGGTCTTGCCGACGCCGCCCTTCTGGTTGCACATGGCCAGCACCGTGGCCGGGCCGTGCTTGTCCAGCAGGGGCGGTTCGGGAATCTCACGCAACGGTCTGCCGGTCGGGCCGAGCTTGGGCTTGCCGTTCGCTTCGGCGCCCACGGCCACGACAGAGTCCACGGTGTCGGGCTCCCCCTCTGTCGCGATGGTCAGGTTGTCGAGGTTCGCGGCGGCCGATGCGGCCGAGACCGATCTGGTCGAGGGCTGCGGTGTCGACATGGCGCGAAACTCCTCGTTCGACGGGTTGGCCGCAGCCTATTCGGCGAGCCGTTTGTCGCCAAAGCAACTCGCCGGAGGCGATCAGGTCAACCCAGCGCCCGAGGATGGGCCGTAGCATATACCTCACGCAGAGTGTTCATCGTGACCAGGGTGTACACCTGCGTC
Source organism: Amycolatopsis sp. ATCC 39116 (assembly GCF_000231075.2). Lineage (NCBI taxonomy): Bacteria > Bacillati > Actinomycetota > Actinomycetes > Pseudonocardiales > Pseudonocardiaceae > Amycolatopsis > Amycolatopsis sp. ATCC 39116. Next base: position 79,783 of record NZ_AFWY03000031.1, read on the forward strand.
GTGGTCACCGAAGCGTGGCCTAGCAGCTCTTGGACCACCCGGACGTCCGCTCCACCCTCCAGCAGGTGGGTCGCGAAACTGTGACGCAGCGTGTGCGGCGACACGCCGGTGGAGATCCCGGCGCGTTCGGCGTTGGTCTTGAGGACCTGCCACGCGCTCTGCCGGGACAGCCGGGTCCCCCTGGCGTTGAGGAACAGCGCCGCGGTGCCGCGGCCGCGCAGCGCCAGCACCGGTCGGGCGCGCACCAGGTAGGCCTCCAGCGCCTCGACCGCGGGACGGCCGATCGGCACCAGCCGCTGCTTGCCGCCCTTGCCGTCGAGCAGCACGGTGCGCTCCTCGCGGTCGACGTCGTCGAGGTCGAGCCCGACGGCCTCGGAGATCCGGGCCCCGGTGGAGTACAGCAGCTCCAGTAGCGCCCGGTCGCGCAGCGGCCGCTCCCCCTCGGCGGGCGGCATCGCCAGCAGCCGCAGCACGTCGTCCACCGGCAGCGCCTTGGGCAGCCGCTTGGCCGGCGCCGGGGGCCGCACCTCGCGGGCCGGGTCGTCCTCGGTCAGCCCGTCGAGGTGCGCGAAGCGGTGCAGCCCGCGCACCGCGACCAGCGCCCGCGCCGCCGAGGACGCCGCCAGCGGCGGGTGCACCTCGTCGCCCTCGCGCAGCGCCGCGCCGAACCCGGTCACGTCGGATTCGGTGACGCGCCGGAAGTCCCGCACCCCGGCCTGCTCCAGGTACCGCAGGTACCGGCGCAGGTCGCGGGCGTAGCTGTCCAGGGTGTTGCGTGCCGTCCCGCGCTCCACGGCAAGATGATCGAGATAGGCCGTGACCACCTCGGCGGCCGGCAGAACATGCACGCCGACACCCTAGAGCGTGACGTCAGGAAATGCGATCGGCGAACCGCGTCGGCCGGTCCCGCCACGGCGCGTCCGACGGCCGCGACGGCGCGCCGTCGTGGACGACCGCGTGCGCGGCGAGCACGCCGCCGACGGTCGCGCCGTTGACGATCTCCCCGGACAGCGCCATCCGCACCGCCTCGGCCAGCGGCACCCGGTGCACCACCAGGTCGGCCTCCTCGTCGCCGAGGACCTCCCGGTCGACCGGGGTCAGGTCGCGCGCCAGGAACACTCGCACGACCTCGTCGGTGAACCCGGGCGAGGCGGCCACGTCGACCAGCGTCTCCCACCGCGCGGCGGCGAGCCCGGCCTCCTCGGCCAGCTCGCGCCGCGCGGCCTCGACCGGGTCCTCCCCGGCGTGGTCGAGCAGCCCGGCTGGCAGCTCCCAGATCCGCCGCCCGAGCGGGTGCCGGTACTGGTGGACCAGGGTGACCGCGCCGTCGGCGTCGACCGCGGCGATCGCGACCGCGCCGAGGTGCTCCACCACCTCGCGCCTGGCGGTGCCGCCACCGGGCATCGCGACCTCGTCGATCCGCAGCCCGACCACGCGTCCGATGTGGACGTCCTTGCTGGACACCACCCGGAAGTCGTGCTCGCCGGGGGCGGTCAATGCGCGCTCACGGTGGGCTCGGGCAGCTCGACCGGCAGCCGGTCCGCGGTGCGGTACCGGACGACGGCGTCGATGAACGCGTCGAACAGCGGGTGCGGCCGGGTCGGGCGGCTCTTGAGCTCCGGGTGTGCCTGGGTGCCGACGAAGAACGGGTGCACGTCGGCGGGCAGCTCGACGAACTCGACCAGGCGGTCGTCGGGCGAGGTGCCGGAGAAGACCAGCCCGGCGTCGGAGAGCCGCTTGCGGTAGGCGTTGTTGACCTCGTAGCGGTGCCGGTGCCGCTCGGACACGTCGGTGCTGCCGTAGGCCTTCGCGACCTGCGAGCCGGGCTTGAGCTTGGCCGGGTAGGCACCCAGCCGCATCGTGCCGCCCATGTCGCGCTCGCCCGCGACGACGTCCTTCTGGTCGGCCATCGTGGAGATCACCGGGTGCTCGGTGGTGTCGTCGAACTCGGCCGAGTTCGCGCCCTCGATGCCGGCCAGGTTGCGGGCCGCCTCGATCACCATGCACTGCAGGCCGAGGCACAGCCCGAGCACCGGGATGCCGCGGGTGCGGGCGTAGTGGATCGCGCCGATCTTGCCCTCGATGCCGCGCACGCCGAATCCGCCGGGCACCAGGACGCCGTCGACGTCGCCCAGCGCGGCGGCCGCGCCGGCCGGGGTGGTCGCGCGGTCGGAGGCCACCCACACGATCTCGACCTTGGCGCGGTGGGCGAACCCGCCCGCGCGCAGCGCCTCGGTGACCGACAGGTAGGCGTCGGGCAGGTCGATGTACTTGCCGACCAGCGCCACCCGGACCGTCTCGGACGGGTTGTGCACCCGGTCGAGCAGGTCGCCCCACACCGTCCAGTCGACGTCGCGGAAGGGCAGGCCGAGGCGGCGCACCACGTAGGCGTCCAGCGCCTCGCGGTGCAGCACCTTCGGGATGTCGTAGATCGAGCGCGCGTCCGGGCAGGCGATGACCGCCTCGGTGTCCACGTCGCACATCAGCCCGATCTTGCGCTTGAGGTCCTCGGGCAGGTCGCGGTCGGCCCGGCACACCAGCGCGTCGGGCTGGATGCCGATGTTGCGCAGCGCCGCGACCGAGTGCTGCGTCGGTTTGGTCTTGAGCTCGCCCGACGGCGCGAGGTAGGGCACCAGCGACACGTGCAGGAAGAAGCAGTTGTCCCGGCCGATCTCGTGCCGCACCTGGCGGCAGGCCTCCAGGAACGGCAGCGACTCGATGTCGCCGACCGTGCCGCCGACCTCGGTGATCACCACGTCGGGCTGCTGCCCCGTGCCGTCCGACTCCGCTACCGCCATGATGCGGCGCTTGATCTCGTCGGTGATGTGCGGGATGACCTGCACGGTGTCGCCGAGGTACTCACCCCGGCGCTCCTTGGCGATGACCTCGGAGTAGACCTGGCCGGTCGTGACGTTCGCCGAGCCGGAGAGGTCCCGGTCGAGGAAGCGCTCGTAGTGGCCGATGTCCAGGTCGGTCTCGGCGCCGTCCTCGGTGACGAACACCTCGCCGTGCTGGAACGGGTTCATGGTGCCTGGATCCACGTTGAGGTAGGGATCCAGCTTCTGCATCGTGACCCGCAGGCCGCGAGAGGTGAGGAGCTGGCCCAGGCTGGAGGCCGTCAGGCCCTTGCCCAGGGAGGAGGCGACGCCCCCCGTGACGAAAACGTACTTGGCTGTCCGCGGCTGAAGTCCCACGGGCTTCCACCTTATCGCACCGGCCCCCGGGCGCTCGCTCGCCGCGCCCACGTAGTTCGATGGGTCACGTCAGACGTTCGCGCGTGAAAGAGGCACCGTGACCCAGCCCCCCGCTTCCCAGCCCATCTGGACCGCGCCGGTCGCGCCCGGCCCGCTCGACGCGACGGTGCGCGTCCCCGGCTCCAAGTCGATCACCAACCGGGCGTTCGTGCTGGCCGCGCTGGCCGCAGAGCCGACCCTGGTCCGCGCCCCGCTGGACTCCCGGGACGCCCGGCTCATGCTGGGCGCGCTGGAGTCGCTGGGCGGCGGCTGGGAGCGGCGCGGCGACGACGTGCTGGTCCGCCCGCTGGCGCACGGCTCGACGGAACCGGCGAACGTCGTGCTGGGCAACGCGGGCACGGTCGCGCGGTTCACGCCCGCGCTGGCCGGGCTCGGCTCGGCGCCGGTGACGTTCGACGGGGACGAGGCCATCCGCCGCCGCCCGATCGCGCCGCTGCTGGCCGCGCTGCGCGAGGCGGGCGCGGACATCGACGACGAGGGCCGGGGCGCGCCGCCGTTCACCGTCCGCGGGCACGGCGGCCTGCCCGGCGGGAAGGTCGACCTGGACTCCAGCGCGTCCAGCCAGTTCCTGTCGGCCCTGCTGCTGGCCGGCCCGGCGTTCGAGGCCGGGGTGACGGTGCGGCTGACCGGCGGCACCCCGCCGAGCGAGCCGCACATCGCGATGACGCTGGACATGCTGCGCCGGTTCGGCGCGTCCCCGGAGCGGGACGGGCAGGAGTTCCACGTCGGCCCGGCGCGGCTGTCCTGCCCGGACTTCACGGTCGAGCCGGACCTGTCCACGGCGGCGCCGTTCGTGGTGGCCGCGGCGGCCGCGGGCGGCACCGTGCGCATCCCCGGCTGGCCGGAGTACTCCACCCAGCCGGGTGACTGGCTGCGCAGCCTGATGACCGAGCTGGGCCAGCGGGTCGAGCTGACTCCGGAGGGGCTGACCGTCACCGGAACGGGCGAAATCCCGGGCGCGCGGCTCGACCTGCACGAGGTGGGCGAGCTGACCCCGGTGATCGCCGCGCTGCTGTGCTTCGCCGACGGGCCGTCGGTCATCTCCGGCGTCGCGCACCTGCGCGGGCACGAGACCGACCGGCTGGCGGCGCTGGCGACCGAGCTGTCCGCGCTGGGCGCCGGGGTGACCGAGACCGCGGACGGTCTGGCGATCACCCCGGCCCCGATGCACGGCGGCGTGTTCCGCACCTACGAGGACCACCGGCTGGTGATGGCCGGCGCGGTGCTCGGCCTTCGGGTCCCCGGTGTGGAGGTCGAGGACCCGGCGACGGTCGGCAAGACCTTCCCCGGGTTCACCACCGCCTGGGCGGAGATGCTCAGCTGACCACGTCGGCCAGCCTGCCGACCTGGCCCGGGTCGGCGCCCCAGCAGTAGAGCATCAGCTCGTCGGCGCCGAGGTCCGCGAAGTGCTTGGCCGCTTCGCGGACCTGCTCCGGCGTGGTGAGCATGCCCTCGACCATGTTCCTGCCGTAGTCGCTGAAGGCGTAGTAGGCGGCGATGGCGGCGCGTGCTTCGTCCACATCGGACTCCAGCGCGACGTTGACCTGGGCGACCATGCGCGGGCGGCCGTCGCGGCCCGCGTCGGCCCAGAACCGCTCGACCTTGGCGAACAGGTCGCCCGCCCACTTCGGCGGCGCGGCGCACAGGAACCCGTCGCCGTGCCGGGCGATCCGCTCCAGGGCGGGGTCGGCGAAGGCGCCGAACAGGACCTCGGGACCGCCGGGCGTGGCCGGGGCGGGCCCGATCCCTTCGGCGCCGGACCAGATCCGCCGCATGCGGGTCATCTGCTCGTCGAGGACCCGGCCGCGCTGACGCGGGTCGGTGCCGGTGGCCTGGTGGTCGTCGGCGCGCCCGCCGACACCGAGACCGAGGGTGAAGCGGCCGCCGGAGAGCCGGTCCAGCGTGGCGGCCTGCTTGGCGAGCAGGGCGGGTTCGCGCAGCGGGGCCAGCAGGACCTCGGTCTGCAGGCGGACGCGCGTGGTGGCGCCGGCGAGCAGGGCGAGGGTGACCAGCGGCTCGGGGTTGTCGTAGACGATCCGGTCGAGCAGGCCGAGCGTGCGGAACGGGCCGTCGTCGGCCAGACGCGCCCAGTCGGTGAGCTGTTCGGGGCTGCCGATGGGCAGGCCGAGACCGAAATGCATGAATTCCTCCAGAAAACGGGCATGGCGAACTGACAGCGCCGCCCGCTCCGGACTCTTTTCGCGGTGCTGCCTCTGCGGCTGTACTTCGGTGGCAGGCACGGTCCCGTGGAGTACTTTCGATCTTAGCGCAAGATCATCTGGGGAAGGACTGGTTTTTCATGACCGATCGCCGTTTCCGGTTCGGGCTGGTCACCGGGCAGCCGAGTCCCGCGAGCCGCTGGGCGGGACTGGCCCGCCGCGCCGAGGACCTCGGCTTCGACACGCTGCTGGTGCCCGACGCGGCCGGGGTGCAGGCGTCGGTCCCGGCGCTGGCCGCGGTCGCCGCGTCGAGCTCCCGGCTGCGGATCGGGACGTTCGTGCTCGCCGCGCCGATGCACTCCCCCGGCCGCATCGCCTGGGAGACCGCGACGCTCGACCAGTTGTCCGAGGGCCGGTTCGAGCTGGGCCTGGGGGCGGGCCGCGGGGACGCCGGCGGCACGGCGGAGCTGCTGGGCGTGCCGTTCGGCAGCGCCGGCGAACGGGTGCGGCAGGTGGGCGAGGCGATCCAGGCGGTGCGGAAGCTGTTCGCCGACGGCACGTTCACGCCGGTGCAGCAGCCCGCGCCGCCGATCATGGTGGCGGGCAGCGGGACCCGGTTGCTGCGGCTGGCCGCCCAGGAGGCCGACATCGTCGCGGTGCACACCAGCAGTGAGGAGGAGCTGCGCGAGCGCCTGCCGGTGCTCCGGGAGGCGGCCGGCGCCCGCTTCGACGAGCTGGAGCTGAGCGTGAACGTGTTCGCCATCGGCGACGGCCCGCTCCCGGAGTGGATGCGGCAGTTCGGCATCGACCCGGCGACGGCGAGGGACAACACGAACCCGGCGGTGCTGACCGGCGACACGGCCACGGTGGTGGACACGCTGCGCCGCCGCCGGGACGAGCTCGGGCTGTCCTACGTCACGGTCAACGCCCACGCGCTGGAAGCGGCGATCCCGGTGGTCGAGCGGCTCGCCGGGACCTGATCGCCCCGGACCTGATCGCCCAAGATCTGATGACTCAGAGCGGCGGGGTATAGGTCGTTATACGCTGCCCGCCGGGGTGGAGCCCGGCGGGCAGCGGCGATCGAGCGTTGCCCGCGGCGGCGAGCCGCCACCCGCAGCCCCGGCGAGGCAGCGGAACTCAGCTGCCCGCCGGGTCGTCCCCGGCGGGCGGCGGCGGTGGTCAGCTGCCCGGCTGCGCGACCCCGGGCGCGGGCGACTGCGCGTTGCCCGCGATGCCGTACCGCCCGGTCCCGCCGTCCAGCTGTTCCTTGAGCGCCAGCACGGCGCTGATCCGCCCGGCCGCCGTGTTCGCGTTGTCCACAGTGGACAGAATGGACGTCGCCGAGGTGTCGGCCCGCACGAAGCCGATCGCGCCGGTGCCTTCGGCCGACGCCGGGTCCCCGGCGAGCACGGTGCCCGCGCCGGAGCGGTCCAGCTGCGCGGCGAACCGGGCCAGCGTCGCGGCCTTGTCGCCGGCCCCGTCGCCGGTCGCCTGGCCGCCGGTCAGCACCAGCGCCAGCTGGCCCGGCCCGATGCCCGGGCTCGCGTTGGCGAACCCGCCGTCCTGCAGGCCCGCGATCGCCGCGGCCAATTCGTCCGTTGTGGACTGCGGCTGTGCGGTGTCCTTGTTGAGCAGCAGCACCGAACCCACCAGCGCCCCGGCGAGCGTGCCCGGGTCGCCCGCCGTCGGGAACGTCGAACCGGCCGGCTGCAGCCGGGTCACGACCTGGCGCAGCTGGTCGGCCTTCGCGGGGTCGGTGAACGAGTCGGTCAGCTGCAGCTCCCCCGACACCCGCGCGCCGGAGGCCTCGATGAGCTGGCGCAGCGCGTCGCGGTCGGCCGGGTTCGCCTCCTGCGTCGTGACGAGCACGACCGAGCGGCGGTCCAGCGCGCCCGCGACGACCTTCGGGCCGAGCGAGCCCGCGAAGGCGTCCGCGTCGGACAGTCGCGCGTTGAGCGCGTTGCGCTGGGCCTCCAGGTCGGACACCTGCGACGCGAGCTTGCCCTTCTCGTCGGACAGCCCGGACAGCAGCGCCCCGTTCAGCGCCGTCGACCCGAGCACGACGCCGACGGCGAGCGCCAGGAACACCGCCGCGATCGAGACGATGTGGTACCGCAGAGAAATCACGTGAAGAGCCCCTTGACCCAGCTTGCGAAGGAATCCCAGGTGGAGCGCGCCCAGTCCAGGTACGCCCCGCCGACGTCGGACATGAGCAGCGCGACCGCGACCGCGACGAGCGCGGCGACGACGAGCAGCACCACCGCGCCCAGCGAGACGCGGCTGCGGTGCAGAGCGGCGACCGCCTTGCCGTCGACCAGGCGGGTGCCGAGCTTGAGCCGGGTCAGGAACGTCGACGGGTTCGACCCGGACCGGCCGTGGTCGAGGAACTCCCGCAGCGTCGCCTGGAACCCGACGGTGACGACCAGCCCGGCCTCGTGCGCGTCGGCCAGCAGCAGCGCCAGGTCCTCCGGGTTGCCGGACGCGGGGAAGGTGACCGCGCCGATGCCCAGGTCCTGGATGCGCGCCACGCCCGGCGCGTGCCCGTCCGGCTGGGCGGGAACGACCACCTCCGCGCCGCACTTGAGCGTCTCGGCGTCGATGCCGAACGGGTCGCCGACGATGATGTCCGGCTGGTATTTCTGCGCGCGCAGCGTGTCCGCGCCGCCGTCCACGCCGATCAGCACCGGCCGGTGCTCGGCGATGTACTTCTTGAGCGCCTTGAGGTCCTCGGCGTGCCCCTTGCCCGGCGCGACGACCAGCACGTGCCGGTCGCGCAGCGGCACCCGCACCTCGGGCACGCCCACCCCGTCGAGGATGAGCGTGCGCTCGCGGCGCAGGAACTCGATGGTGTTCGCGGAGAAGGCCTCCAGCTGGGTGGACATCCCGGCCTTGGCCTCGATCATCTGGTCGGCGACGCTGTCCGGCGTCTGCTCGCTGCCGCTGGCGACGTGCCGGTCGCCGACGTAGACGCCGCCCTCGTGCAGCCGGATGCGGCTGCCGTCCTTGATGCGGCGCAGCACCTCGCCGCCGACGTTGTCCAGCAGCGGGATGCCGGCGTTCACCAGGATCTCCGGGCCCAGGTTGGGGAACCTGCCGGAGATCGAGGGCGAGGCGTTGACCACGCCGGCGACCTCGGCCTCGACGAGCGCGTCGGCGGTGGCGCGGTCCAGGTCGATCTGGTCCAGCACCACGATGTCGCCGGGGCCGACGCGGCGGAGCAGATCGCGCGTGCGCCGGTCCACCCGGGCGACGCCGACGATGCCGGGGAGGGCCTCGGTGTTGCGGTTGAGCAGACCGGGAAGCTTCATGCGTCCGATGGTGGCAAACGAAAGCCGGATGTCCGCTCGCAACACGCCGTGCACAATCCGGTTTCTCGCCGTGATCCCCCGCCGGTCCGGCGCGTGTGGACGGTCAGCGCTTGGTGCGCTTGCCGGTCTTCCGGCGCGGTTTCGCCGCCGCTTCCTTGTCCGCGTCGGCCACCGCGAGCAGTTCTTCCGCGTGCGCCCGCCCGGTCTCGGTGCTCTCCATCCCGGCGAGCATCCGCGCCAGCTCGACCACCCGCTCGGACTTGCGCAGCGTCTTCACGTCGCTGCGCGTGACGCCCTCCGCCGTGCCCTTGTCGACCACCAGGTGCCGGTCGGCGAACGCGGCCACCTGCGGCAGGTGCGTCACCACGAGCACCTGGTGGGTGCGCGCGAGCCGGGCGAGGCGCCGCCCGATCTCGATGGCCGCGCGGCCGCCGACCCCGGCGTCGACCTCGTCGAACACCAGCGTCTGCACGGTGTCGGCGTCGGCCAGCACGACCTCGATCGCGAGCATCACACGGGACAGCTCACCACCGGAGGCGGCCTTGTGCACCGGCATCGCGGGCGCGGCCGGGTGCGCCTTGAGCATCAGCTCGACGTCGTCCACGCCGGAGCCGCCGGCGTGCACCAGCTCGCCGTCCACCCGCAGCGCCTGCGGGTCGGACGCGTCCGTGGCGCGGCGCTTCACCGTCACCTCGATCTGGGCCTGGCCCATCGCCAGGCCGGACAGCTCCTCGGTGACCGCGCCGG
>NZ_AFWY03000030.1:0-91123 GCF_000231075.2 Amycolatopsis sp. ATCC 39116
GCAGCCTCACCAGACCACCCTCGCCCCGCCAGCACCCCACCGACGCCAACCGGCGCCATGACAGCAGGTCACCGAACCACCCCACCGGCTCGCCCAGCACCACCCGGCACCAAGACAGCCCTCACCGAACCACCTCGACCGGCTCCTCGGCCGCGGGCTCCTCGGCGCGCAGCTCCTCGCGCGTGGGCAGCCCCTCCCAGTCCCCCGGCACCCGGCACACCGCGGCCCCCGCCGCATTGCCCAGCCGCAGGCACCCGGGCACCGGCTCGCCGGCCACCAGTCCGCTCAGGTAACCCGCCACGAACGCGTCACCCGCGCCGACCGGGTCGACGACGGTCACCGGCACCGCCTCCGCCCGGTGCGCCGCGTCCCCGTCCACCGCGACCGCGCCCAGCGCGCCGAGCTTCACCACCGCCGTCGCCGGGCCGCGTCCCGCCAGCTCGCGCGCCAGTTCCTCGCCCAGTTCGAACGACACCTCGCCCGCCGGCAGGCCGAGCAGCAGCGCCGCCTCCTCCGGGCCGGCGAACACGAGGTCCGCGGCCGCCGCCAGCCGCGCCAGCACCGGCCCGGCCTCCTCGGGCGGCCACAGCGTCGCGCGGTAGTTGACGTCGAACGACACGAGCGTCCCGGCCTCCCGCGCCACCCCGATGACGTGGTCCAGCGTCTCCCGCGGACCGGGGCCGAGCGCCGCGGTGATCCCGGACACGTGCAACACGTCGGCGGCCGCCACGGCAGCGGCGTCGATGTCCGAAGGGGACAGTCGGGACGCGGCGCTGCCCCGCCGGTAGTACCGCACCCGCCACGGTTTCCCGCCGCGCATCTCCTTCAGCATCAGCCCGGTCGGCGCCTCCGGATCGCGCCCGGCGAGCACCCGCACGCCCTCGGCGCGGATCTCGCGGGTCACCAGCGCGCCGAACGCGTCGTCGCCGACCCGGCTGATCCACGCCGACGGCACACCCAGCCGAGCCAGCCCGATGGCCACATTGGACTCCGCTCCCCCGATGCCCACCGGCAACGCGGACCCGCCGGTCACCCGGCCCCAGTCCGGTGTGGACAGCAGCGCCATCGTCTCGCCCAGGGTCACCACGCTCATCGCCGCTCCCCCAGCCGCAGCAGCACCTTGCTGCTGCCGCTCGACCGGTCCGCGGCGACGGCCAGCGCCTCGCCCGCCCGCTCCAGGTCGAAGGTGTGCGTTATCAGCGGCGACACGTCGAGCCCGTCGCCGAGGGCGCGCACCGCGTCGGTGATCTCGTCGACGAACCGGTACGAGCCGATCCAGGTGATCTCTCGCGTGACCAGGTCGCCGAGCACCGCGGTGGCCGGCTCCCCCGGCAGGTTCCCGACCTGCACGAGCGTCCCGCCACGCGCGGTCGCCCGCAGCGCGCCACCGAGCGCACCGGGTGCGCCGGAGGCTTCGAAGACCAGCTCCACGTCCTCGGGCAGGGCGTCCCCGGCGGCGAGGTCGACCACCTCGTCCGCCCCGACCCGGCGCGCGATCACCAGCGCCGAGGGCGACAGGTCCGCCGCGATCACCGTCGCGGCGCCGCGGTGCTTCGCGGCCGCCGCGACCAGGCACCCGATCGGCCCAGCGCCGTTGACCAGCACCGTGCGCCCGGTGACGTCCCCGGCGCGGCCGACCGCGTGCAGCGCCACCGCCAGCGGTTCGGCCAGCGCGCCCTGCCGCGTGCTCACGCCCGCCGGCAGCGGCCGCAGCTGGTCCGCGCGCACCACCCGCAGCTCGCTGAAGCCGCCGTCGGTGTGCGGGTGGAACGCCGCCGAGCCGAAGTACCGCACGCGGGGCAGCAGGTTGGTGCGCCCGGCGATCCGGGCGGGCAGCGTGGTGTCCCCGACCGGCTCGGCCGGGTGGACGGTCACCGGCTGCCCCGGTTCGACACCGGTGACGCCGGGACCGAGCCCGGCGACGCGCCCGGCGACCTCGTGCCCGAGCACCAGCGGGTGCTTCAGCACGGCGGTGCCGGACGCGCCGTGGCGCCAGTAGGCGACGTCGGAGCCGCAGATGCCGCCCCACTCCATCGCGATCAGCACCTCGCCGGGGCCGGGCGCCGGGTCCGGCCGGGTGTCGATCCGGACGTCCCCCGGGCCGTGCACGACGGCTGCTCTCATGCGGCGTCCTCCAGACGGACCAGGTCACGCCCGCGGGTCTCCGGCGCGAGGTACGCCGAGACGAACGTGATGAGCGAGTAGGCGACGAGCATCGCCGCGATGGGCCACCAGTGACCGGTCAGCGCGGTCAGCGACGCGGCCAGCACCGGGCCGATCGCGGTGGCGAGGATGCCGCCGATCTCCTTGGCGACGGCCAGCTGGGTGAACCGGGTGCGCGAGCCGAACAGCTCGGCCATGGTCACGCTCTCCAGCGAGAACAGGCCCAGCACACCGACGTTGAGGCCGACGATCATCGCGACGGTCAGCGCCGCGGTGCCCCCGTTGGCGATCGTCAGCATCATCGGCGCGGCGATAACCACGGTCAGCAGTGACAGCCCCAGGTAGACCGGGCGGCGGCCGAACCGGTCGCCGAGCAGGCCGACGACGGGGATGGTGACGAACCCGAGCAGCGAGCCGTAGACGATCGCCGCGGTCGGCACCGACTTGTTCACGGCCAGCTCGGTGGCGATGTAGCCGACGAGGAACGTCTGCACCAGGCCGGAGTTGCCGGCCTGCCCGAACCGCAGGCCCAGCGCCAGCAGGAACGACTTGCCCTTGCGCTGCTTGAGGCCCGCCTCGATCGCGCTCTCGCCGGCTTCCTCGATCTCCTTGCGGCTCAGGGCGACGCCGTCGACGACGTCCGGCCGCTCCTCGAACACCGGGCTCTCCTTGAGGTTGGCCCGCATCCACACGCCGAGGACGAGCAGCACGAAGCTCAGCAGGAACGGCAGCCGCCAGCCCCAGCTCAGCAGCTGCTCGTCGGAGAGCACCGCGAGCAGCACGGCCCACAGCCCGGACGCGGCGAGCGTGCCGGAGTTGGTGCCCAGCGACACCAGCGACGCGATCAGGCCACGGCGCCTGGCCGGCGCGTACTCGGCGAGCATCACGGTCGCCCCGGCGATCTCCGCGCCCGCGCCGAAGCCCTGGACCAGCCGCAGCGCCACGAGCAGGATCGGCGCGGCGATGCCGATCATCGAGTACGGGGGCAGCACGCCGATCAGCGTCGTGGAAACGCCCATCAGCGCTATCGTGACGAACAGGACCTTCTTGCGTCCGATCCGGTCGCCCATCCGTCCGAAGTAGACCGCGCCGGCCAGGCGCGCGACGTAGCCGACGCCGTAGGTCGCCATCGCCGCGATCAGCCCGATCGCCGGGCTGACGTTCGGGAAGAAGATCTTGTTGAACACGATCGCGGCGGCCAGCGAGTACAGCTGGAAGTCCATGAACTCCATGGCGGTGCCGAGCCAGCCGGACATCGCGGCCCGGCTGAGGTCCCGGGTCGTGCGGGTCACCGCTCCCGGCGCCGTCTGGGTGCTGTCGGTCATCGTGCGCTCCTTTGCTTCACGGGTCTCGCGGTGGTCTACGGGTCGATCCGCCCGGCCTCGACCGCGGGGAGGCGCCGCGCGATCGCGGCCACCAGCGCCGGGTCGCCCGCCAGGTCGGCGCCGCCGATCGCGGTGAGCAGCCGGGCGACCACGGTCGCGGTGTCCGGCGCCCCGTCCCAGCACGCGGCGAGGGACTCCGCCAACGGATCGGTGATGCCGAACGGCTGCCGGGTGGCGTGCACCCACGCCGCCAGGGCCAGCGCCAGCACCGGGCCCGCGCCGCCCCGCTCCCGCAGCACGGGCAGCCAGCGTTCGGCGATCTTCAGCGAGCCGTCCGAACCGATCTGCCGCAGCCGGTGGCCGATCGCGGGATCGGCGAACCGCTCGACGAGTGCGTCGACGTAGGCGGGCACGTCCAGGTCCGAGGCAGGCAGGGTGGGCGCGACCTCCGCCGTGAAGCCGCGGACCATCCTCTCACCCCACCCGGTGGCGAGGACGTCGGCGACCGTCCGGCAGCCCGCCGCCAGACCGAGGTAGGCCAGCGCCGAGTGGGAGCCGTTGAGCAGCCGCAGCTTCATCAGCTGGTGGGGCGCGACATCGGCGACGAACAGGGCGCCGTCGGCCTCCCACGGCGGGCGCGGCGCGGCGAAGGAGTCCTCCAGCACCCACTGGCGGTAGGGCTCGGCCGCGACCGCCATCTCGTCGCGCACGCCGAGGGCGGCCGCCGCCGCGTCCGTGGTGGCGCCGGTCACGGCCGGGACGATGCGGTCGACCACCGTGGCCGGGAAGGCGACCACGGTGCGCAGCCAGTCCTGGACGGCCTCGCGGTCGGGCCAGCCGCTTGCCGAGACGAAACTCGTGATCACGTCGGCCAGCGCGCGGCCGTTGCCTGCGGCGTTGTCGCAGGACACGACGCTGATCGGGGCACCGCTGGCGCGGAAGCGGGCGGCCAGCAAAGTGGCCAGGCGGCCGATCACGGTGCGCGGCGGACGGCCCGCGAGATCGGCGGCGATCTCCGGGTTCGCGGTGTCCAGGCGCCCGGTGGCCGGGTCGCGGAAGTAGCCCTTCTCGGTGACGGTCAGGGTCACGACGGTCACCTCCGGCGAGGTGAGCAGCTCGTCGACCCGGCCGGCGTCGGGCACCATCCCGAGCGCCTCGACGACCGAGCCGACCACGCGCGTGCGCCGGTCGGTGACCGAGAACAGGCAGTCCTGGGTGCGCAGGCGCTCGACCGGCTCCGGCGACCGCGGGTTGACCGCGGCGATCCCCCACGGCTGCCCGGACGCGGCCGCGGCGGCCTCGGTGTAGACGGCCTGGTGGGCCCGGTGGAACGCGCCCAGTCCGAAGTGGACGACCCTGGGGGCGAGGTCGCGCGGGTCGGTTTCCGGCCGGTGCTCCGGCTTCAGGGAGTCCAGTGTGGACAGGCTGAGTGTCACCAGTCGTGCACCGAGCCGTCGAGGCGGCGCGCCACCGGCAGGTAACGCGGCTGGTAGGGGAACTTCGCGGCGGCCTTCTCGTCGTACTCGACGCCGAGGCCGGGCTGCTCGGACGGGTGCAGCATGCCGTCGGCGAAGGTGACCCCGCTGTGGAACACCTCGCCGGTCTCCGGCACGTGCGGCATGTACTCCTGGATGCCGAAGTTCGGCACCGCGATGTCGACGTGCACCGCGGCCGCGAGCGTGACCGGCGACAGGTCGGTGGCGCCGTGCGAGCCGGTGCGGACCTGGTAGAGCGCGGCGAGGTCGAAGATGCGGCGCAGGTGCGTGATCCCGCCGGCGTGCACGACCGTGGTGCGCACGTAGTCGATGAGCTGCTCGGTGATCAGGTGCTGGACGTCCCAGATGGACGTCAGGTTCTCCCCGACCGCGACCGGGGTGGTGGTGTGCTGCCGGATCAGGCGGAAGGCCTCCTGGTTCTCCGCCGGGGTCGGGTCCTCCATCCAGAACAGGCGGCAGTCCTCGACGCGCTTGCCGAACCGGGCCGCCTCGATCGGGGTGAGACGGTGGTGGACGTCGTGCAGCAGGTGGAAGCCGAAGCCGAACTCCGCGCGGACGGCCTCCAGGTACGTGGGCGCGAAGTCGAGGTAGGCCTCGGTGGACCAGGGCTGCTCGTCCGGCAGCGCGGTCGCGGCGGGCTCGTAGACCACGCCCTTGCGGACGCCGTAGCTGCCGCCGATGCCGGGCACCGCCGCCTGGGCGCGGATCGCCTGGTAGCCCTGGTCGCGGAAGCGGGCGACGTCGTCGAGCAGCTCGGCGACGTCCGAGCCGCTGGCGTGGGAGTAGACGAGCACGCCGTCGCGGGAGCGGCCGCCGAGGAGCTGGTACACCGGCAGGCCGGCGACCTTGCCCTTGATGTCCCACAGCGCGGTGTCCACGGCGGCGATCGCGGTCATCGTCACCGGGCCGCGGCGCCAGTACGCGCCGCGGTAGAGGTACTGCCACACGTCCTCGATGCGCGCCGGGTCGCGGCCGATGAGCAGCGGCGCGACGTGGTCGCGCAGGTAGCTCGCGACGGCCAGCTCGCGGCCGTTGAGGGTCGCGTCGCCCAGGCCGGTCACGCCGTCGGAGGTGGTCAGGCGCAGGGTGACGAAGTTGCGGCCCGGCGAGGCCACGAACACCTCGGCCCGCTCGATCGTGCTCACGTTCGCTCCTTCAGTGTGGCAGTACTTGTATACAAGCAGCTGTCGCGCAGAGCGTCAACTAGTTGGGCAGGGTTGTCGGCTAGTGTCGGCGTGGTGACCGAACGAGGGCGCACGAACCGCCGGCTCGTGTACGAGACGCTGCGGCGCAAGGTGCTGACGCTGGAGCTGGCGCCGGGCGCGGCGCTGTCGGAGAACGAGCTGGCGGCGGTGCTGGGGGTGAGCCGGACGCCGGTGCGGGAGAGCCTGATCCTGCTCGCGGAGGAGGGCCTGGTCCAGGTGTTCCCGCAGGTCGGGTCGTTCGTGTCGCGGGTGGACATGCGGCGGGTGGCGGACGCGCAGTTCCTGCGGGAGGCGGTCGAGCTGGCGGCCCTGGAGGACCTGCCGGAGACGCCCGACGCCGGGGTGGTGGCCGCGCTGGAGGCGAACCTGGCCCGGCAGCGGGAGGCGGACATCGACCTCGAGGAGTTCTTCGCGCTGGACGAGGAGTTCCACCGTGGCCTGCTGGAGCTGAGCGGGCACGAACGGGCGTGGCCGACGGTGGTGTCGGCGAAGGGACACCTCGACCGGGCCCGCCGGCTGGGTCTCTACGAAGCGAACACGCCCGAGGTGTTCGCCGGGCAGCACGAGGAGATCCTGCGGGCCGTCATCGCGAGGGACGTGCCCCTGGCCCGCGCCACGATGCGCACACACCTGCGGGAGGTCTTCGCGGACATCGAACGCATCCGGGCGCGCAAACCGGAACTGTTCGCGTCGAACACGAACTCGACGCCGGTGCGCCGGAACGTGGTGGTCTGGGAGTAGCCCGGGCGCCGGGCCGCTCCCGGCCGCGTGCCAACCGCCCCGCGGTGGGCGGTAAGCGACTCAGCTGAGCGAGTTCACCACCCATCGCCCGGCACGGAGCGCGACTGCCCGCTGCGCCGCGGACCGTGCGTCTGCCACCCAGGGCGCGGCCTGCGCTCGCCACCGCATCGCCATCCCGCCGCTTCCAGCCCACGCCCACGGCGCGACCGGGACCGTCAGCCCTCGATCCAGCTCAGCGGGTCCGCCACCACCCGGGCGATCACACTCCCCGCCGCGCCGCGCAGTGCCGCGTCCGCGCCCAGCTTCGCCGGGCGCAGGGTCAGCCCCGGCGCCAGCCGCTCCACCACGCGCTGCCGGAAGGGCTCCCCGAAGGCCGCGAGGCGGCCGCCCAGCACGATCGTCTCCGGGGCGAGCAGCGCGCGCACCCCGACGAGCGCGTCGGCCATCGCCTCGGCTGCCCGGTCCACCGCACGCAGCGCCGCGGCGTCTCCCGAACGGACCCGCGAAACCAGCGGCTCCTCCACCCCCAGCAGCCGGGCCACCCCCGCATCCGCCACGCCCGCGGACACCGCCATCCCGGCTCGGCCGGCATACAGCTCCAGGCACCCCCGCCCGCCACAGGCACACACCTCACCGCGGCGTCGCACCGGGACGTGCCCCAGGTCGCCGGCCAGCTCGGCCGCCGGGTTCAGCGGCGCGAGCCCGATCACCTCCTCGCCGCCGAGGTACCACCAGTCCCGCGCCGCCCCGGCCTGGTACTCCGCCAGCGCCGCGCACGCCACCTCGCCGGCCACCAGCACGTCCAACCCGTGCAGGTCCAGCGCCCGCAACTCCCCCGCCACCAGCGCCCGCACGTCGACCCCGCGCCAGCCCAGCGGCAACGCCGTCACCAGCCCGCGCGACACCAGCCCGCCGACCGCGACCCCGACCCCGGCGACCAGCCGCCCGGCCGTGGTCGCCTCGTCGAACAGCCGCCGCAGCACCGGCCGCGCCGCGCGCGCACCCTCCGCGGCACCGGCGCCGGCCACATCGAACCGCCGCAGCTCCCGCGCGAGCGGCCGCCCCGACAGGTCCAGGATCACCCCGGCGATGTGCCCGGACCCGAACTGCAGCCCCATCGCCACCGGCCCGTACGGGTCGAGGACCAGCCGCCCCGCCGGACGCCCCGGCGCGCGGCCCGGCTCCGGCCCCAGGTCCCGTACCAGCTCGGCCCCGGTCAGCTCCGTCACCAGGCTGGACACCGTGGCCTTCGTCAGCCCGGTCCGCTGCGCCAGCTCGACCCGCGACACCGGCGCGTCCCGCGCGATCAGCTCCATGACCAGCGCGACGTTGTGCCGCCGCATCGCCTGCGCGCCCATCGCCTCCACATTCGTCAGTTTAGTGAATTGACGAACTCTGGCCAGCACCGCGACCGTCCGGATAGACAGTCCGGGTACGACGACGTGACGCGAAGGGCGGTCCCCATGGCTGAGGTCAGCTACCGGCAGGCGTCGCGGCTCTACCCCGGCAACCCGCCGGTCCGGGCCGTGGACAGCCTCGATCTCGACATCGCCGACGGCGAGTTCCTGGTTCTGGTCGGCCCGTCGGGCTCGGGCAAGTCGACGGCCCTGCGGATGCTCGCCGGCCTGGAGGACGTCGACGAGGGCGCCATCCACATCGACGGCAAGGACGTCACCGCCGTCCCGCCGAAGGACCGCGACATCGCGATGGTGTTCCAGTCCTACGCGCTCTACCCGCACATGACGGTCGCCGAGAACATGGGCTTCGCGCTCAAGCTCAAGCGGGTCTCCAAGGCCAAGATCGCCGAGCGGGTGCGCGAGGCCGCCGCCCTGCTCGACCTGACCCCGTACCTGGACCGGAAGCCGAAAGCGCTTTCCGGTGGTCAGCGCCAGCGGGTCGCCATGGGCCGCGCGATCGTCCGCGAGCCCGCCGTGTTCCTGATGGACGAGCCGCTGTCCAACCTGGACGCGAAACTGCGCGTGGAGACCCGCGCGAACATCGCCGCGTTGCAGAAGCGCCTGGGCACCACCACCATCTACGTCACGCACGACCAGGTCGAGGCCATGACGATGGGCCACCGGGTCGCGGTGCTCAAGGACGGCAAGCTCCAGCAGTGCGACACCCCGCGCAACCTGTACGAGCGCCCGCGCAACGCCTTCGTCGCCGGCTTCATCGGCTCGCCCGCGATGAACCTCAAGACGGTCGCCCTGACCCCGGACGGCGCGCAGCTGGACGGGCTGACCGTGCCGCTCCCCCGCGCGACGCTCGCCGCGGCGCGCTCAGCCGGGGTGGAGTCGGTGACGCTGGGCCTGCGGCCGGAGTCGCTGCGCCTGGCCGGCGCCGGCGAGCAGGCGGCGAAGCTGACCGTCGAACTGGTCGAGGAGCTGGGCGCGGACGCCTACATCCACGGCGGCGTGAAGATCGGCGACCGCGTGGAGCGGTTCGTGGTCCGCGCCGACGGCCGCCGCCCGCCGCAGCTGGGCGAGACCGTCCAGATCGCGGTCGGCGATGCCGAGGAGGTGCACGCCTTCCACCCGGAGACGGGCGAGCGGCTGCCCTCCGCCGACTGAGGCGACGACATCACGAGGGGCCGGTGGCGGATCCGCCACCGGCCCCTTGACTGCCCGCGCTGGCGGCGAATAAGTTACTCCGGAAAACAAAACCCGGAGGAGCTGCGATGGTGCGCCAACCGACCCCTGAGGACAAGTTCTCGTTCGGCCTGTGGACCGTGGGCTGGACCGGCACGGACCCCTTCGGCGGCCCGAGCCGCCCGGCGCTGGACCCGTGGGAGTACTCCGACAAGCTCGCCGAGCTGGGCGCCTGGGGCATCACCTTCCACGACAACGACGTCTTCCCCTTCGACGCCGACCTCGCCACGAAGCAGCGCCTCACCGGGCGGCTCAAGGACGCCGCCGACAAGGCCGGCCTGGTGATCGAGATGGTCACCACCAACACCTTCAGCCACCCGGTGTTCAAGGACGGCGGCCTGACCTCCAACGACCGCGGCGTGCGCCGGTTCGGGCTGCGCAAGGTGCTGCAGGCCGTCGACATCGCCGCCGAGATGGGCGCGAGCACGTTCGTCATGTGGGGCGGCCGCGAAGGCTCCGAGTACGACGGCTCGAAGGACCTCTACGCGGCGTTCGAGCGCTACAAGGAGGGCCTGGACACCGTCGCCGGCTACATCAAGTCGCAGGGTTACGGCCTGCGGATCGGCCTGGAGCCCAAGCCGAACGAGCCGCGCGGCGACATCTTCCTGCCGACCGTGGGCCACGCGCTGGCGCTGATCGCGCAGCTGGAGCACGGCGACATCGTCGGCCTCAACCCGGAGACCGGCCACGAGCAGATGGCCAACCTCAACTACACGCACGCGCTGGGCCAGGCCCTGTGGAGCGGCAAGCTGTTCCACATCGACCTCAACGGCCAGCGCGGCCTCAAGTACGACCAGGACCTGGTGTTCGGCCACGGCGACCTGATCTCCGCGTTCTTCACCGTGGACCTGCTGGAGAACGGCTTCCCCGGCTCCCCGGACGCGCCCCGCTACACCGGCCCGCGGCACTTCGACTACAAGCCCTCGCGCACCGAGTACCTGGACGGCATCTGGGACTCGGCGCGGGCGTGCATGTCGACCTACCTGATGCTGGCCGAGAAGGCGAAGGCCTTCCGCGAGGACCCGCGCGTCCGCGAGGCGTGGGACCGGGCGGGGATCCTCGAACTGGCCGAGCCGACGCTGGGCGCGGGCGAGTCGGTGGCGGACTTCCTGGCCGCCGACGACGGCTTCGACCCGGAGAAGGCCGCCCAGCGCGACTACGGGTTCGTCCAGCTGCAGCAGCTCGCGCTCGAGCACCTGATCGGCTGATTTCGTCCATCCGCTGGACGAAATCAGTGCGTCGTTAGGATCGCCGCCGTGACCGCCCTCGATCAGCAGACGAGCGCCCGCCAGTCCAGCCTCCGAGCAAGCAACCTGGCGCTGGTGGCGCGCACCGTGTGCGCGTCCGCCCGGCCGTTGTCGCGGGCGGACGTGGCGGCGGCGACCTCGATGACCCGCACCACCGCCACGCGGCTGGCCGACGAGCTGGTCGCGGGCGGGGTGCTCGGCGAGATCGAGCCGGACGGCGGCGGCAGGCGCGGCCGTCCGGCCACTCCCCTGGTGCCCGGGTCCCGGCTGGCCGCGGTCGGGCTGCAGGTCAACGCCGGGTTCCTCGCCGTGCGGGTGGCCGACCTGCGCGGCCGCGTGGTCGCCGAGTCGCTGGAGTACGCCGACCTGGTGGAAAGCGATCCGGCGGCGACGCTGGACCGGCTGGGCGCGTTGTCCGCGCGGGTGCTGGCGGGTCTGCCCGAAGGCCTGCGGCTGGTCGGGGCGGGCCTGGCGCTGCCCGGCATCGTCGCGGCCGCCACCGGCACGCTGCTGCGCGCGCCGAACCTCGGCTGGTCCGGGGTGCGGCCCGCGGAGCTGCTCGACCCGGCCGCGGTGGCCGGGTTGCCGTTGCGGGTGGGCAACGAGGCCAGTCTCGCGGCCCGCACGGTCGCCGAGGTCGCCCCAGGACGGCCGGGGCCGTTCCCGGACTTCGTGTACCTGTCGGGCGAGATCGGCATCGGCGGTGCGGCCGTCGTCGGCGGCGAGGTGATGGCCGGGCGGCACGGGTGGGCGGGCGAGATCGGGCACGTGTGCGTCGACCCGGCAGGCCCGGCCTGCCGGTGCGGGTCGACGGGCTGCCTGGAGACCTACGCCGGCCGGGACGCACTGCTCGCCGCCGCCGGCCTGACGCCCGCGTCGACCCCGGCGCACCTGGCGGAGCTCGCCGCGTCGGGCGACGCGCGGGCACGGGAGGCGGTGACCGCGGCCGCACGGGCGCTCGGCGTGGCGCTGGCCGGGGTGATCAACGTGCTGGACATCCCGACGGTGGTGCTCGGCGGGCACCTGGCGCAGGTGGCGGACCTGCTGCGGCCGGAGCTGGAGAGCCGTCTGCGGGAACGCGTGCTGTCCGCGCGGTGGACGCCGCCCGCGATCCACGCGGCGAAGAACATCCCCGCCCCAGGCGCGACCGGCGCCGCGTACCGGGAACTGGCCGGGGTCCTCGCCGACCCGGCACGCTGGCTCCCCTGACCGGCGCTGGTCCCGGATCGACCGTCCGGCCGGACCCGGTTTACCCGCGACCGGTGCCGCCTGCCAGCAGCTGGCCGCGGTCCTCACCAACCCCGCCCGCTCGCTCCCCTGACCGGTGCTGGTCCAGCACCAACCCTCCACACCAGCACCGGCCGATCACCAAGCCCGGTCTTCCCGCGACCAGCACCGCACACCAGCAACTCCCCGCGGTCCTCACCAACCCTGCCCGCTCCCCTGACCGGCGCTGGTCCGGGATCGACCATCCGGCGCAGGTTGATCACCGGGCCCGGTTTGCCCCCGTCCGGCGCGCTGGGGGAAGCTGATGCCGAGGCATCTCACCCACGTTCGAAGGGAGCGGGCACGCCGGCGCCCACGTCTTGACTGAATCCGACCGTCTCGTCTCCGCCTCCCCCGCCGGGATCGACGCGGGCTGGGACGGTGCGCCGTACCCCGCCCTGCTGGCCGCCCCGGACGGCACCGTCCACGCGGCCAACGAAGCCGCCCGTCTGCTGTTCCCCGCGCTGCGTCCCGGGCGCGCGCTCGCCGACTGCGTCTCGGCCTGGCTGTGCGCCGCCCACACCGCCGGATCCGCTCTCGCGGCCGGCCGGGTCGACGACCGAACCTTCGACGCGCACCCGGTCCGGCAGCCGGAGGGACCGGTCATGTGGTGGCTCGTGGAGACCACCGAGCTCCACGCGGCCCGCGAGGCGCTGCGCCGGGAACAGGAACGCACCGCCTTCCTCAGCGCGGCCTCGAACGCGCTGCTCGGGTCGCTCAACGTGCCCCGCAGCATGGAGGTGGCCGCCGAACTGTCCGCGGGCCACCTCGCCGACGCGGCGTGGATCGTCGCGCCGGGCACGCGCGGCCGCTACTCCGCGGTCGTGTGCGTGCGCGGCGAGCGGCCCCGCCCGCTGACCCTGGAGATCGACCCGGACGCGCTGCCCGGGCTGGCCGAGGCGCTGCAGGGGTTCCCGCCGGTGCCGTCCCGCTGGATCGACCCGGCCCAGGCCCCGTCGTGGATCGTGCCGGAGGGGTTCGGCCAGGTCGGCTCGATCGTGGTGACCCCGCTGCCCGGCCACGGCGTGCCGGCGGGCGTGCTGATCCTGTTGCGGCGCACCGAACACCACGCCTTCACCGAGGACGAGGAGGTGTTCGCGCGCCTGTTCGCCGCCCGCTCCGGCGCGGCGATGTCCGCGGCGCGCCTGTTCGAACAGCAGAGCTCGATCACCGAGGTCCTCACCGAGGAGCTGCTGCCGCCCGTGCTGGAGCAGATCGGCGGGGTGGAGTTCGCCGGCGGCTACCGTCCGGCCCAGGACGCCGACCGGCTCGGCGGCGACTTCTACGACGTGCACCCGCTCGGGGAGGGCGAGTCGCTGGCCCTGCTCGGGGACGTGTGCGGCAAAGGGCTCGAAGCCGCCGTGCTCACCGGCAAGATCCGCAACACGCTGCAGGCCCTGCTGCCGATGGCGGACGACCACGGCCGCATGCTCCGGCTGCTGAACTCGTCGCTGCTCAGCTCGCACCACACGCGGTTCGCCACGCTGGCGCTGGCCTCGGCGTGCCGGCACGGTCAGGAGGTCCGGTTGCGGGTCACCAGCGCCGGGCACCTGCCGCCGCTGGTCGTCCGAGCCGACGGGGCGGTCGAGGAGGTCGCCTGCCGCGGCAGCCTGATCGGCGTGCTGCCGGAGATCGAGGTCTCCAGCGAGGACGTCGTGCTGGCCCCCGGCGAGACCTGCCTGCTCTACACCGACGGCATCACCGAGGCGCGGGGCGGACCGCTCGGCGGCGAGATGTTCGGCGAGGCCCGGCTGCGCCGCGCGCTCGGCGAATGCGCCGGGATGCCCGCCGAGGCGGTCGTCGAGCGCGTGCAGATGCTCGCGACCGAATGGGTCGGCGCCGGTCAGCACGACGACATGGCCCTGCTCGCCATCACCGCCCCGCGCGGGCGGCACCTGACCGCCGTGCGCGGTCCCGGATCCCCGTAGGTGGCAGCATGAACAAGATCGTGACACAGCCCGCGGACACCACGGACCACGCCGAGCGGCTGTGGGACGCCGTCCTCGACGGCGACGAGTACACCGCCACCGACACGGTGCTGGCCGCGCTGCACGACGGCATCGGGCCGGAGGCCGTGCTGCTGGACGTCATCGGCGCGGTGCAGCGCCGGGTCGGGCACGAGTGGGCGGCCAACCGGATCAGCGTCGCGCAGGAGCACGCGGCGACGGCGATCAACGAGCGGGCGATCGTCCACCTCGTCCGGGAGGCGCCACGACCCCGGGTGACCCGCGGGCGCCTCACGGTGTCCTGTGTGGACGGTGAGTGGCACGCGCTGCCGGCGCGGCTGCTGGCCGAAGTGCTGACGCTGCACGGGTTCCGGGTCGACTACCTGGGCGCTCAGGTGCCCACCCCGCACCTGATCACGCATCTGCACCGGACCGGGCCGGACGCGGTCGCGCTGTCCGGTTCGCTGCCCACCCGGCTGCCCGCCGCACACGCCACGATCAGCGCGTGCCAGGCCGCCGGGGTGCCGGTGATCGCCGGTGGCGCCGCGTTCGGCCCGGACGGCCGCTGGGCGCGGCTGCTGGGCGCGGAGGCGTGGGCGCCCGACGCGCGTGCCGCCGCGGACCGGCTCGCGGACGACCCGCTGCCCCGGCCGCACGCCCCGCACCAGCTGATCGACGACCTGCCGCACCTGGCCGACCAGGAGTACACGCTGGTCCGCCGCAGCTCGCCGCAGCTGGTGCGCGCGGTGTACGCGGGGCTCGAGCAGCACCTGCCCGCGATGCGCGGGTACACCGAGCTGCAGCGCCAGTACACCACTGAGGACCTGGCGCACATCGTCGATTTCCTGTCGACCGCGCTCTACACGGGCGACGCCTCGCTGTTCACCTCGTTCCTGACCTGGACCGCCGACATCCTGGCCGCGCGCGGGGTGCTGCCGGGGTCGCTGATCCCGGCGCTGGACCTGCTGACCGGGGAGCTGCGGGACTTCCCGCGGGCGACGGCGCTGCTGGCGCAGGCGCGGGAGGAGCTGGCCGGCCACCTCGGGACGGGCGGGCCGGGATGACCGAACCGCGGCCGCTGACGATGCGCTGGACGACCCCCGACGCCCGGACGCTGCACGGCGCCCTCGCCGGGAACCTGGACTACCACAGCGGCGACGGCCTGTTGAGCGAGGTGACCGCCCGGCTGGCCCCCGGCCTGCGCGACGTCCGGCTGGACTTCGGGTCGCTGGACTTCTGCGACTCCTACGGGCTGTCCACGCTGCTGATGATCGCGCGGCGGGTGCAGAGCGCCGGGGCGAACCTGCACCTGGACGACCGGCCGCCCGTGCTGGAGCGGCTGCTCGACATGACGCGCACGCTGGACTACCTGACGGCCCCGGCGCGAAAAACCAGCCAGGGCGAGGCCGATTAGCGTCGGGGCGCACCGCTTGGACCCGAAGTGCTTGCGCGAGCGAGCCGGCTGCCTCCCACCCGCACCGCCCGGCAAGCCAGCCGAACAGGCTCGCGCGGCGTGAGCAGCGCACCAGCCCCCACGGACCGCCGCCCCGCGCGCTACTCGGACCAGCCTCGCTGCGCGAGCACCGCACCGGCCGCCACGGTGCCACCCGCGAGCTACTCGGACCAGCCTCGCTGCGCGAGCCCCGGCCATAGGGGCCCGCTACTTACGATTTACTCGGACACGTCTCGCTGCGCGAACAGCGCACCAGCCACAACGGGCCGCCACCCGCGAGTTGCTCGGGCACGTCCTGCTTCGCGAGCAGCCGGGTGCGTGGCGGGCGGCCCGTCACTTCCGCGGCGACTTGCCGGGATTCACCTTCGGCTCGGGATGTTCCGGCTTGGGCGGCTTCGGCTCGGCTGCCTTCGTCGCGGCGGGCATGGCCTGGCCGGTCGCGCTCATCGCCGCACCATTGCCCTTGACCTCGCCATTGCCCTTGCCGCCAGCGCCGCCCTTGGCCGCGCCACTGCTCTTGGCTCCGGCGCTGCTCTTGGCCCCGGCATTGCCCTTCGCTCCGGCGTTGCCGTTGGCCTCAGCGTTGCCCTTGGCCCCGGCACTGCCGTTGGCCCCGCCATTGCCGTTGGATCCGGCATTGTCCTTGGCCTCAGCGTTGCCCTTCGCCCCGGCGCTCCCCTTGGCCCCGGCACTGCCCTTCGCTCCGGCGTTGCTCCTGGCTACCGCGCCGCCCTTGGGCTCGGCGTTGCCTTGGGCCCCGGCGTTGCCGTGCGCGGCTCCGTTGGCGTTCGGGGCGCCGTCCTTCGCCCGGCCGTTCTCGTTGGCCCCCGGCGCCGGCCTGGGGAGCCACAGCAGCAACACCCGGCACGGCAGGCCGCACCGGCGCCGCCGCGAAGGCCTCCGGCGCGGCCGCCCGGTCGGGTGCCACCACCGGCCCGGCGACCGCCGCGACCGCGGCCAGCGTCACGGCCGCGGCCATCTTCGAGATCGCCGCCACTCCGCCCCCGGCGGCCACCGACGCCGCGGGCGCCCCGCCGCCACCCAGCAGCCTCCCGAGCAGCGGCAACAGCGCCAGCGCGGGCAGCCCGCCGTTGACCGTCTCCAGCACCGCCGCCACCCGGTGGCACTTGGGGCAGCCGGCCAGGTGCGCCGACACCGCCCGCCCCTGCCGCGCGGTCACCTTCCCGCGCGTCCACGCGCCCAGCCGCCGCCGCACGCTGCGGCAGTCCTCGGCGCGCGCCGCGGGCACGTGGGCCTGCAGGAACGCCTGCCGCAGCCCCTCACGGGCGCGCACCGCGAGCGCAGCGACCCCGTTGGCCGTCATGCCCAGCTCGGCGGCCAGCGCCGCGGGCCGGGTGCCCAGCATCTCGGTGTGCCACAGCACGTACCGCCACCGCGGCGGCAGGGTTTCGAACGCCGAGAGCGCCACCTCGCCGGTGAGCCGGTCGATCACGATCTCCTCGACACCCGGCGTGCGCTCGTCGCGGCCGGCGGCCCACGGGTCGCACCGCTCGCGGCGGCGACCCCAGTCCATCGCCAGGTTACGCAGTGTCACGAGCAGGTAGGGCCGGAAGCGCTCGGCCGGGCCGGCGCCGTCCCGGATCGCGGCGAGCACCCGCAGGAACGATTCGGCCACCAGGTCGTCCACCTCGGACCGGTCCCGCCACATCATCGACGCCACCCGGCGCGCCGCGGGCAGGTGCCGCCGGAAGAGACGGTCGTAGGCGAGCAGGTCGCCCGCGCGGACCGCCTCGATCAGGTCGGCATCGACGTCCGTGTCCCCCGCCATGGTCCTCCTCGTCGCCCGGGCGCCCTTGCCCGAGGAGACTCCGCACTCGCGAGTTTCGTTACGGGGCAGCCTGCCACGCCGCGTGGATCACCGCACGGCATTGGTCAGAAATCGGCGGCTTTGCCGATGTAGATCTCGCTGAACGCGGCCGCGGCGGCGGGTGATCCGAGCAGGCGGCGCAGGCGGGCCTGTGCCAGCCGGGCGCGGAACGGGTCGGCGGGCGGGTCGACGGTGGAGCTGTGGAAGATGTCCGACAGCCACTGCGAGAACTCCTGGTACTGCCACACGCGGGCCAGGCAGGTGTCCGAGTAGCGGGCCAGCGGGCCGTCGTCGCCGCCGTAGTGGGCCTCGATCGCCTCAGCCAGGTGGAACGCGTCGTGCAGGGCGAGGTTGAGGCCCTTCGCCGCGATCGGCGCGACCAGGTGCGCCGACTCGCCCGCCAGGAACAGCCTGCCGCGGGACATCGGCTCGTGGACGTAGTTGTGCATGTCGAGGACGCGTTTCTCGATCAGCTCGCCCTCGACGAGCGGGCCGTCCGGCACCCCCAGCCGCTGGTGCAGCTCGGACCAGACGCGCTCGTGCGGCCAGTTGTCCTCCGAGTCGCCGGGCGGGCACTGCAGGTAGAAGCGCGTGACGGTGGGGGTGCGCGCCATGTGCGCGGCGAACCCGCGGGGGTGGATGCCGAACAGGACGCCGTCCGCGCTGGGCGGCGCCTCGGCGAGCAGCGCCAGCCAGCCGATGCCGTAGTCGTGGGTCAGCAGGTTGCCGGCGAGGTGACGCCGCGTGACGCCCTGGGCGCCGTCGCAGCCGGCGATGAAGTCGCAGCCGAGCCGGCGGGCGGTGCCGTCGGCGGCGGTGAAGGTGACCGACGGCGTGGCCGATTCGATGTCGTGCAGGGCCACGTCCCGGACCTCGAACTCGATGTCGCCGCCCTTGTCGGCGTAGTGCGCGACCAGGTCGGTGACGAGCAGCTGCTGCGGGTAGACGAAGTGGCGCTGGCCGGCCCACTGCTCGTAGGAGAACGGGTGGCGGCCGTTTTCGAACCGGAACTCGAAGCGGCCCTGGCTCGGCGCGGTGGACAGCAGCTTGTCGGCCAGTCCGCGCTCGTCGAGCGCGCGCACGGCCCACTCCTCGATGAACCCGGCGCGCGGGCGGGCCTCGATGAAGGCGCGGGTCTGCTCCTCGAGCACCACGCAGTCGATTCCCCTGTCCCGCAACACGTTGGCGAGGCCCAGCCCGGCGGGCCCGGCCCCCACGACGACGACCCCGGTACGCGCGACCACGATTCCTCCCCAGGTGGTGGCGATTGCGGCAGTGTGCCGGAAAGTGCCCGGCACTGCAACGGTTTCCGGCGCGCTCAGGCGCCGGTGACGGCCGCGGGGTGCCGTGCCGGGGGTGTCGCCTGGGTCAGGGGCCGGGGTGCGCATCGGAAAATGCCTCCCCGTGGCAGCGAGCCACGGTGCCGCGCCAGAAGATGCCCCCTTGGGTCAGCGGGCCGGGGGCCCTACCGGTAGATGCCACCCGGGCCAGCGAGCCGGGCTGCCGTACTGGGAGGTGCTGCCTAGGTCAGCGGGCCTGCGTGCCGAACCATATGGCGCCACCCCGCTCAGCGGGCCGCAGTGCCGAAGCAGAAAAGTGCCGCCAGGTCGGCGCGGCCGGGGTGTCGAACCGAACAGTGCCGCCCGCGTCAGCGGGCCGGGCCGCGGCGCGACTGCTCGACGGGCTGGCCGGGCCGCTGCGCAGGCCGGTCCTGGTACGGGATCGCGTAGGTGGCCAGGTGCTGGCGGACCGCGGCGCTGTCGGTGGTGCCCGCGGGCGCCGCGTCGGGGGCGCGGCCCTCGAAGACCTCGGCCACGAACCGGGCGACCTCGGCCGGT
Source organism: Amycolatopsis sp. ATCC 39116 (assembly GCF_000231075.2). Taxonomy (NCBI): domain Bacteria; kingdom Bacillati; phylum Actinomycetota; class Actinomycetes; order Pseudonocardiales; family Pseudonocardiaceae; genus Amycolatopsis; species Amycolatopsis sp. ATCC 39116. The sequence goes on from NZ_AFWY03000030.1 coordinate 19,157, forward strand.
GGCGGCAGCAGCTCGGCGCCGTAGTAGCGGACCACGCTCAGCTCGTGCCCGGCCGTGGTCTCGATCGCCACCGCCCAGCCGTCGTGCTCGTTCCACACCAGGGCCGTGTCCTGGGCGGGGTGGTCGCGCAGCCGGTCGTCGAGCGCGAGGTAGGCGTACGCCGGCGGCGGGTCCAGGTGGGCGTAGTAGGCCTCGCCGCTGCAGCCCAGCTCCTCGGCGACGGTGTTGACGTATCGACGCAGCCCGGAGGCCGCCGCGTGCTCGTATTCCAGATGCATCTCACGCCCCGTTGAGTGAGTAGTCGGCCGTGTGGGCGGACTACCACCTGACCGGGTGACCAAAACCCCTCAACCGACCACGCCGAGTCCCGTCGCCGCGTGGACCTCCAGCCGGACGAACCGCTCCTGCGGAACCGCCTCGACGGCGAAGTAGTCCGGCCGATCGCTCTCCAGTGCTTCCGGCTCGAGCCAGGTGAACGCCCGCAGCGCGCGGGACGCCGCCACCACGGCGTCGTGGGAACTCATCGACGTCCCGCCCACCGACGCGGCGACTTCGACCGTCCCGCTCGGCCTCCGTCTGGGTTCACCCACCTCGACGTCGTCCTCGGCGGGGAAGACCTGCTGCCGCAGGGTGCGCGCGACCCGCCGGACCCGCTCCCGGGCCGCGATGGCATCCGGTTCCGAGAGCTCGGCGACCACCAGGACCTGCACGGTGGTCGCGGCCTTCAAGGCGTCCAGGAATTCACGGCTCTCCTCCTCGGTCAGCCCGAGGGGCTCGACGCCGTCGAGGTCCGCGCCCTCCATCCCGAACGGGTCCCGCCCCCGCCCCACGTACACCGACAGGTCAGCCCCGGCCGGTGCTTCGATCCGCGCGTCGGGCACACACGCGAGCGGCCTGCCACGGGACTCGGTGATTTCGAGCAGTTCCGGGGGCACCCCGATGACGGGGAGCTGCGACCTGGCAACGCGCTGGATCGCGTCGAGCGTGCTTTCATCGGCACTCGTCCGCGTGCGGACCGCCACCCGCGCGTAGTAGCTGCCCGGCTGATCCCCGTCGACCGGGCCGACCTCGATCCCCCAGGCCCCGAGGTCGGCGACCAGCCGCCGGCACCCGTCCATCGCGGCGGCCAGATCTCGCGCGCGGAACCACAGCTGCAGGTCGGTGACCACATCCGTGTCGCGGAGCTCCTCGGAGATCATCACTCCGCGGGATCGTAGTCCAGGTTGGGCCGCAACCACTTCTCGATTTCCGGCTGTGGCAGTCCGCGTCGCCGGGCGTAGTCGGTCACCTGGTCGCGTCCGAGGCGCCCCACGGTGAAGTAGCGGGACTCCGGGTGGGCGAAGATCAGCCCGCTCACGCTGGCCGCCGGGGTCATCGCGAACGACTCGGTGAGCCCGAGGCCCAGGTCCGAAGCCCGCAGCAGGTCGAACAGCTCCCGCTTCTGGCTGTGGTCCGGGCTCGCCGGGTAGCCGAGCGCGGGGCGTATCCCGCGGAACCGCTCGGCGTGCAGGTCCGCCAGCGACGGCTGCGCGTCCGGCTCGAACCACTCCCGCCGGGCCTCCAGGTGGATGTACTCCGCGAACGCCTCGGCCAAGCGGTCGGCCAGCGCCTTCACCATGATCGCGCGGTAGTCGTCGTTCTGGGACTCGTAGTGGCGCGCCAGCTCCTCGGCCCCGTGCACGGTCACCGCGAACCCGCCGAGGTGGTCCCCCGCCGGCGCCACGTAGTCGGACAGGCAGCGGTTCGCGCGTCCGTCCGGTTTGGACGTCTGCTGGCGCAGCATCGGGAACCGCACACCGTTTTCCAGCACGATGTCGTCGCCCTCGCTGTGCGCGGGCCAGAAGCCGTAGGCGCCGCGGGCCTCCAGTAGCTCCTGCGCGACGATCTCGTCGAGCAGCGTGTTCGCGTCGTCGAACAGCTCGCGCGCCACCGGCTGGTCCAGGATCGCCGGGTACTTGCCCTTGAGCTCCCACGCCAGGAACAGGAACTGCCAGTCGATCATCTCGCGCAGCGCGGGCAGCCCGGGCGAGACCGTGCGCACCCCGGTGAACGACGGCACCGGCAGGTCGTCGAAGGACACCCGCTCCGGATTGGCGCGCGCCTGCTCCAGCGTGAGCATCGGGCGGCGCTGCTTGCCTGCGTGCTGCTCGCGCAACCGTTCCTGCTCCGCGCGGTTCGCCGTGTCCAGCGCCGCCGCGCGGTCGGTGTCGAGCAGGTCCGACACGACCCCGACGACCCGCGACGCGTCCAGCACGTGCACCGTCGTGTGGTCGTAGGCCGGCGCGATCCGCACCGCGGTGTGCTGCCGGGACGTGGTCGCGCCCCCGATCAGCAGCGGGATCTTCAGCCCGCGCCGCTGCATCTCCGTCGCGACCGACACCATCTCGTCCAGCGACGGGGTGATCAGCCCGGACAGGCCGATCGCGTCGGCGTTCTCGGCGACCGCGGTGTCCAGGATCTTCGCCGCGGGCACCATCACGCCGAGGTCGATCACCTCGTAGTTGTTGCAGCCGAGCACGACGCCGACGATGTTCTTGCCGATGTCGTGCACGTCGCCCTTCACGGTGGCCAGCACGATCTTGCCCTGGCCGCGCTCGGTGCTCACCTGCCCGGACCGGCGCAGCTCCTCCTTCTCCGCCTCCATGAACGGCTCGAGGTAGGCCACCGACCGCTTCATCACGCGCGCGCTCTTGACCACCTGCGGCAGGAACATCTTGCCCGAGCCGAACAGGTCGCCGACGGTCTTCATGCCGTCCATCAGCGGGCCCTCGATGACCTCCAGCGGCCGCGCGAAGTTCTGCCGCGCCTCCTCGGTGTCGTCCTCGATGTAGTCGACGATGCCGTGCACCAGCGCGTGCCGCAGCCGCTCGGCCACCGGCGCCTCGCGCCACGACAGGTCCACCACCCGCTTGCGGCCCTGGCCGCGGACCGTCTCGGCGAACTCGACCAGCCGGTCGGTGGCGTCCTCGCGGCGGTCGAACAGCACGTCCTCGACCAGTTCCAGCAGGTCGGCGGGGATGTCCTCGTAGACGGTGAGCTGGCCGGCGTTGACGATGCCCATGTCCAGCCCGGCGCGCACCGCGTGGAACAGGAACGCCGAGTGCATCGCCTCGCGCACGACGTCGTTGCCGCGGAAGGAGAACGACAGGTTCGAGATGCCGCCGCTGGTGCGCGCGCCCGGGCAGCGCTGCTTGATCAGCGGCAGCGCCTCGATGAACGCCTTGGCGTAGCCGTTGTGCTCGGCGATGCCGGTCGCGACGGCCAGCACGTTGGGGTCGAACACGATGTCCTCGGGCGGGAACCCGGCCTCGCGCGTGAGCAGGTCGTAGGCGCGGGCGCAGATCTCCACCTTGCGCTCGGTGGTGTCGGCCTGGCCCTTCTCGTCGAAGGCCATCACGACGACACCGGCGCCGTAGTCGCGGATGCGGCGGGCCTGGCGCAGGAACTGCTCCTCGCCCTCCTTGAGGCTGATCGAGTTGACCACGCCCTTGCCCTGCACGCACTTGAGCCCGGCCTCCAGCACGCTCCACCGCGAGCTGTCGACCATGATCGGGATGCGGGCCACCTCCGGTTCGGTGGCGATCAGGTTGAGGAACGTCGTCATCGCGTGCTCGGAGTCGAGCAGGTCGGCGTCCATGTTGACGTCGAGCAGGTTGGCGCCGCCGCGGACCTGGTCCAGCGCGACGTCGACGGCGGCCTGGTAGTCGCCGGACTCGATCAGCCGCCGGAACTTGGCCGAGCCGGTGACGTTGGTGCGCTCGCCGATCATCACGAACCCGGTGTCGGCGCCGATCTCGAACGGCTCCAGCCCGCTGAACCGGGTGCTGGTGCGCGGCGGCGGCACCTCGCGCGGGGCCGCGCCGGACACCGCCTGGGCGATCTTGGCGATGTGCTCGGGGCCGGTGCCGCAGCAGCCGCCGACGATGTTGACCATGCCGCTGCCGGCGAACTCGCCCAGCATGCGGGCGGTCTCGTCCGGAGTCTGGTCGTAGCCGCCGAAGGCGTTGGGCAGGCCGGCGTTGGGGTGGCAGGCGACGTAGGTGCCCGCCAGGCGGGACAGCTGCTCGACGTGCGGGCGCATTTCCTCGGCGCCCAGCGAGCAGTTCACGCCCACGACCAGCGGGTGGGCGTGCTCGATCGCGCTCCAGAACGCCTCGACGGTCTGGCCGGACAGGGTGCGGCCGGACAGGTCGACGATCGTCACCGAGATCCACAGCGGCAGGTGCGGGGCGACGTCGCGGGCCGCGGCGATGGCGGCCTTCGCGTTGAGGGTGTCGAAGATCGTCTCGATGAGCAGCAGGTCGACGCCGCCCTCGGCCAGTGCGGCGATCTGCTCGGCGTAGGCGCCGCGGACCTCGTCGAAGGTGACCGCGCGGTAGGCGGGCTCGTCGACCTTCGGGGAGAGGGACAGGGTGACGTTCAGCGGCCCGATGGAGCCGGCCACGAACCTGCCGCCTGCTTCGTCGGCGGCCTGGCGGGCCAGCTGGGCGCCGCGCACGTTCATCTCGCGGACGAGGTGCTGCAGGCCGTAGTCGGCCTGGCCGATGCTCGTCGCGGTGAACGTGTTGGTCGTGGTGATGTCCGCGCCCGCGGCGAGGTACTGCCGGTGCACGTCGAGGATCAGGTCGGGGCGCGTGAGGTTGAGCAGGTCCGGGTCGCCGGTGACGTCCTGAGGGTGGTCGCCGATCACGTCGCCGCGGTAGTCGGCCGGGGTGAGGCCCGCGCCCTGCAGCATCGTGCCCCAGGCGCCGTCGAGGACGGCCACCCGGTCGCTCAGGATCTCCCGCAGAGCCTTCGTCGTGTCCACCGGCGCCCTCCCAACTGTCGGGAGGCGCCCTTGTTGCGGTTCACGGGGGCCGAGCGTGGCGGACCTGGGTCCGTTGCAGCGCCTCTCGGCCTGGCGAACACAGTACTGGACGCCCCTCCGCGGCACCAAAACCGTTCCCGCGATGTGGACCGTCAGCCGAGAGCGAAGCGCGTCAGGTTCGCCGCCACCGGTTCGGCTTCGCCGGTGTTCCGGCGCGCCGCCGCGGTGAGGACGTCCAGGTGCTGGTACCCGGGCGCCAGCACGGTCTCCCCCGTCGCAGGCTCGCCGCGGGGCGCGATCAGGCCGTCGCCGGCGAGGAGGTTGATCGTGGGGTGCGCCGTGATGCCCTCGGGGTGCCGCACGTGGGCGCGGATCTCCGCCGCGCCGGCCTGGCTGATGTCGGTCACCAGCTTCGACGGGAAGTACTGCTCGGTGAAGTCCAGCGGGTGCTCGGCGAGGCTGCGGGCCAGGTCGGCGATCGCGGTGACCTCCTTCGCCGGGGTGGTGAACGGCGCGCCATGGCGGTCGCGCGCCACGGTGGCGTCGATGTCGTCGTAGTCGCGCCACGTGTAATCCGCGGACGGGTCCACCGGCACGGCCAGCGGGTCGACGCCGAGCGCGCCGGTCGTCCCGGCCGGCTCGTGCGGCAGCGGGAAGTCCTTGTCCGCCACCGGACCGCCGCCAAAGAAGCCTGTGCTGGCCTGCAGGAACGCCAGCGGCTGCGAGTTGTCGTCGAGCAGCGCGCCCAGCGCGGTCGCGTTCGTGATGGCGAAGTCCCAGATCGACGGGATCCCGGTCGCGAACGCCACCGCGTCCCGCGAGAACAGCAGCCGGTCGGTGGTCTCCAGGTTCGCGTTCGACGGGAGGTAGGACGCCAGGTCCGACGGCCCGTCCGGGTCGACGTCGGCGGCCAGCCCGGCCACCCCGAGCAGGTTCATCGTCTCCGCGTTGATCAGCACCGGCAGGTTCAGCGCCCGCGGCAGCAGCCCGGACGCCAGCCCGGCGTGCGTCGCGGCGTAGCCGAGGTCGTCGGCGCCGATCGCGTCCGGCAACCCGCTGAGCGAGCCCAGCGACGTGGAGATCGCCGAGTCGAGCGCGAAGTAGCCGGCGCACTGCGTGTGACCGGGTGTGCCGTCGAAGTCCCACGACGCGAAGAACCCGGTGAGCGTCCCGCCCAGCGAGTGCCCGCCGCACAGCACCTTCGACGCCCGCACGGCCGGGTCGGGCAGCTCGCGGACCATCAGGTCGTACTGGTCGCGCAGCGTCTGCTCCAGCCCGAGGTGCGCGAGCCAGTCCAGGCGGTCGTTGCCGAGGTAGCCGGCGAACCGCCTGCCGTCGACCTCGGCGCCGCGGTAGTAGTAGTCGACGGCGACGTGCGGGTCGCGGGCGGCGAGCCCGGCCGCGAGCCCGGTGTGGTCCTCCAGGCAGTTCGACCGCCGGTCCAGGGCCCAGAACTCGATGTGCCGCCCTTGCCGCGCGGCGTTTCGCACGGTGTGGCGGGCCAGGTTGTCGAACGCCCCGGCGCCTTCGAGCACCCCGGGCTGGGCGATCAGGATCCGGTCCGCCCGCGCGGCGTCGGCGGGACCGGCGGCATCGCGGTACCGCAGGTAGGACAGCCAGTCGCACGCCTCCGGGTGCGGCCCGGCCGAATCCGGCAGCGGCACCCGCACCCGCACCACCGACTCGGCGACCGTGGTGACCGGCGAGCTCGTCACGACCGGTGCCTCGGTCCGGTCGACCGCCGCCGCGGCGGTGATTCCCGGCACGGACGAGATGAGCAGCGTCGCGGCCACAACCAGGGGAAATCGCACGAAACGCGAGGCTAGGAGCCCGGCGGCGGGCGCGGCAACGGCCGGCGCGGAACTTGTCACCGCGATGCGGAATCGACGCGTCGTGGTTGGCACCAGGCGGGAATCCCGGGCGAACGGGCGAGAAGACCGGATGCGGGTGACGGCGCGGCGGCCCCGGGGGTCACCGGGGCGCTCGCCGGGCAGATCACCAAGCACCGCGGCCGCCGGTCACAGCGCGGAACAAAGAACGGCGGGCCGGCTTCCCCAAGCCGGCCCGCCGTCGGAGACCGCCTGCCCTGTGGCCCCGACCGGCCGGGCATCGACCTCCCGCGGGCGCCATCCCCCGACGGAACCCGCTTTCCCCGCCGTGCGGTGCCCCGAGCACCCGCACGTGCTCCTCCAGTATGCGCCCGGGAAGACCGCTCCTGGCAAGGCGGAAGTCCTCAAAGTGAGGACTTTGTGCCCATTGCCGTCCACAGTGGATCTTCCCGGCTAGGCTCGGGGCCATGCGCGCGTTCGTGGTCACCGCTCCCGGCGAGGGCGGCGTGGTCGAGGTCGAGCCGCCGTCCGCCGCGCCGGGCGAGGTGGTCGTCGCCGTGGCGCGGGCCGGGATCTGCGGCACCGACGCGGAGTTCTTCGACGGCAGCATGCCCTACCTGCACGACGGGCACGCCCGGTATCCCATGCGGCTGGGGCACGAGTGGTGCGGCACGGTCGTGGAATCCGGCGACGGCGTCGACCCGGCCTGGATCGGCAGGCGGGTCACCGGGGACACGATGCTCGGCTGCCGCGCCTGCCGCCGGTGCCGCGGCGGCCGCCAGCACCTGTGCGAGACCCGCACCGAGATCGGGATCCGCGGCGGGCGGCCGGGCGCGCTGGCCGAACGCCTCGCCGTGCCGGTGACCGCGCTGCACCCGCTGCCGGACGCGGTCGGGGCGGCCGCGGGGGCGATGGTCGAGCCGGGCGGCAACGCCCTGCGTGCGGTGTGCGGCGGGGATCCGCGCCCCGGCGACCGGGTGCTCGTCCTCGGCCCGGGCACGATCGGCCTGCTGTGCGCGATGTTCGCCCGCGCGGCCGGCGCGGAGGTGCACCTGCTGGGCGCCACCGCCGCGTCACTGGAGTTCGCCCGCTCGCTCGGTTTCCGCGACGCCTGGTCCCCGGACCGCTTGCCGGAGCTGCCGTTCGACGCGGTGATCGACGCGTCCGGGGCGCCGGAGCTGCCTGCCAGGGCGGTGGAACTGGTCGAGCCGGGCGGCCGGGTCGTCTACATCGGCCTGGCCGGGCGGCCGAGCCTGCTCGACACGCGCCTGCTGGCGTTGAAGGACGTCACCGCGGTCGGCGTGCTCTCGGCCTCCCCCGGCCTGGCCGGGACGATCGAGCAGTACGCCAGCGGCGCGGTCGACCCGGTGCCGCTGGTCGCCGCGACCGTCGGGCTCGGCGAGGTGGCCGCGGTGCTCGCCGGTGAGCGGCCCGCGGGCGGCGCGCCGAAGATCCACGTCGATCCGCGCCGCTGACCTCAGGCGTGCGCGCCGACGGTGACCGGCCCGATGGTCAGCCGCGGCTCGCGGCCGAGGACCTCCCCCAGCCGGGTCACCTGTTCGTCCAGCTCGCGCCGGTGCGCGGCGCTCAGCGGCGCGAACGGTTCGACGGTGAGGTGGACCGCGCGGCCGGAGCGGCGCTGGTGCCACACCCCGCCTGCCACGCCGTCGACGAGCAGCACCGGGAAGTTGCCCGCCTGCCCGCGGGCGAGGCACCGGTGCGCGGCCGCGCCGGGGAAGAGCAGTTCCCGCGGGAAGCTGCCGACGACGTGGGCGTCGAAGAGTGGCAGCAGCCGCAGCGCGGGCGCCGTCCGCCTACCCGGCAGGGTGTCGTCGGCGTTCAGCCACATGCGCTCGCCGTCGAGGTCGACCGGGCGCAGGCCGGCGCGGGCGAACAACGCCGACGCCCACTCCACCGGAGCGGACAGCCATCGCGCGAAGTGCTGGGGCGTGGCCGGTCCGTAGGCGTGCAGGTAACGCGCGAGCACGCCGGTCAGCGCGGGTTCGGTCTCTTCCGGCCGGAACCCGGGCAGCCACCGGCGCGGGCTGGTGTAGGTGACCTGCCGCCCGCGGTCGCGGCCGAAGCACAGCGCGCCCCGGTGCGCGGCCGTCGCCAGTGCCTGGCGCCAGCGCGGCCAGAACCCCTGGAACGCCGGCATGACGAGGTCACCCGCCCACGGGCCGACACGGTCGACGACCGCGCCGGTGAGTTCGTCGGCGGTCAGTTCGGCGTCGGCGAGCGCGTCCGCGACGGCCTCGACGATGCGATCGGTCTGCTCGTCGGTGAGCCGCACCGCGGGCGGCATGGTCGAACGCTGCGGGACCGCGGGCAGCGCACCGGTCCACAGCGCCAGATCCCGCGCCGGCAGCAGGTGCACAGTGCCGCGCGGGCCGAACGTGCGGATCAGCGTGTGGTCGGCGACCGCATCGCGAACGTCGTCCGCGGTGCCGCTGGTGCGCAGGGCGACCGACACCTCCGCGGCGGTGCGGACCTGGGCGTGCGCGCCGCACATCGCGGCGACGGCGTTCGCCGGGCTCGCCGCGGGGCGGGACAGGAAGTGCCGGTCGAGGCGGCGGGCTTGGACGGCGGTCCACGAAACGCGGTCGGTCATGACGGGAACGCTAGGCGGCAAAGCGGTCAGATACCGTCCTCGATGGCGTCGACCAGGCCCCAGTCCAATGCCGTCACCGCGCTCAGCGGCCGCCCGGACAGCGCCGGCCACAGCGTGCGCCACCGGCCGATCCGGCGCGGCACGCTCACCGTGCCGCCCGCGCCGGGGATCAGGCCCATCGCGACCTCCGGCAGCCGGAACACGGTGTTCGCGTGCGCCACCACGCGGCCGGCGAACGCCGCCAGCTCGATGCCCGCGCCGACGCACGCCCCGTGCACGCGCACCTCCGCGCGCCCGGCGATCGCGTGCAGTGCCCGCGCGGCTCCGGCCCTCGTGCGGACGAAGTGCGCGGTGACCAGGTCCGGGGTGGTGCCGAACTCGTCGAGATCGCCGCCCGAGCAGAACGCGGGACCGGCTCCGTCCAGCACGACCCGGCAGTCCTCCACCGCAGCGGCCCGCAAGGCGTCGACGAGCGCGTCCCGCAGCTCGCGGCCGTAGGCGTTGCGGCGGTCGGGCCGGTTGAGCGTCACGCGCAGCAGGTTGCCGTCGCGAGCCAGGAGCACCGGCGGTTCGGTGGCGGGCGGCGGCAGTGGCCGGTTCCCGCGCCCGCTCAGCCAGCGCGCGAACTCCGGCCCGCCGAGCAGCGTCGAGTAGGCGAACGACTCGACGTCCAGCGCGGCGGCGACGTCCAGGCGGCCGCTTGCCCGCAGCACCTGACTCAGCACCAGCGCCGCCTGCGGGTTCGCCTCGGCCGCCTGCCGCAGCACCTCCGCGTCGCCCGCCGGGTCGTCGCTCGCCGCGAACTGGGGGCCGCTGCCGCAGCTGTCGGCCGCGAACGTCAGGTCGAGGGCGTCGGCCAGCGCCCAGCGCTCGTCGTCGACCGGGCGGCAGGCGACACCGACCAGGATCCGTTCGCACGTCCGCGCCGCCCGCGCGGCGGCTTCGACGACGTCGGCGGGCACGGGCTCGTCGAGGTCGACCACGACCAGCGGCAGCCGCACCTGACCCGCGTCGTCCAGGAACGGGTCGTGCGCGGCGCCGTCGGCGAGAGCGGCGATCCCCACGGTCATGCCGAGCGGGCCCTCCGCCGCGCCCGTGCCGCGGGCCGCTTGTGCACGCCGACCGTCATCAGCGCGATGTCGACGTAGCGCTCGGCCAGCTCGTCCGGCGACAGCGGGCCGCCGTCCGGGTGGTACCACCGGCCGATCGACTGGAGCATGCCCAGCAGCGCCCGCGCGGTCTCCGCGGGCCGCTGCGCGACGAACAGCCCCTCGGCCACCCCGTCGGAGACGATCCGCGTGACCAGGACCTCGATCTCCTTGCGCCGCGCGGCGTACCGCTTGCGGTTGGCCGGGGACAGGTGCCGCAGCTCGAAGTCCAGCGCGGCGAGCCGGGTGCGGTGCGCCATGTGCAGCACGATCGCCTCGACGGCGTTGACCAGCCGCAGGTCCGGCCGCTCGCCTGCCTCCTCGACGGCCTGCCGCACCCGCCAGTCGAGGTCGCTCGTGGCCTCCTCGACGAGCGCGGTGAACACGCCCTCCTTGTTCTCGTGGTGGTAGTACAGCGCGGGCACCGTCTGGCCGACCCGCCGCGCGATGTCCCGCACGGGGGTGCCGTGGAAGCCCTGCTCGTAGAAGGCTTCCAGCGCGGCCGCCAGGATCGGGGTCAGTTCGAGCGGTCCGTACTCCCGCCACGCGCCCGCGGGTCGCGTCATGTCCAGCCCATCGAAGAGGTCACCGGAAAACGATAACGGGACGCGGCGGCGGGCCGGGGCGCCGCCGCCGCGTGCCGGGTCAGCGCGGGGCCATGCGGATGGCGCCGTCGAGGCGGATCGTCTCGCCGTTGAGCATCGGGTTCTCCACGATGTGCCGGGCCAGCGCCGCGAACTCGGCAGGGTCGCCCAGCCGCGAGGGGTGCGGCACCTGAGCGCCCAGCGACGCGATCGCCTCCTCCGGCAGGGTCGCGAACAGCGGCGTGTGGAACAACCCCGGCGCGATCGTCACCACGCGGATCTTCAGGCTCGCCAGGTCCCGCGCGATCGGCAGGGTCATCCCGACGATGCCGCCCTTGGACGCCGAGTAGGCGGCCTGCCCGATTTGCCCGTCGAACGCCGCCACGGAGGCGGTGTTGACGATGACGCCGCGCTCCTCGCCCACCGGCTCGGTCTTGGCGATCCGCTCCGCGGCCAGCCGGATCACGTTGAACGTGCCGACCAGGTTGACGTTGATCACCTTGGTGAACCCGTCCAGCGGAAAGGGCCCCTGCTTGCCCACGGTCTTGTGCGCGTTGCCGATGCCCGCGCAGTTGACCGCGATCCGCAGCGTACCCAGCGCCTCCGCCGCGTCCAGCGCGGCGGAAACCTGGGCCTCGTCGGTCACGTCGGCCGCGGCGAACACCACCCCGTCGCCCAGTTCCTTGGCCACCGCCTCGCCCTGCGACGAGGGCAGGTCCACGATGACGACCTTCGCGCCCTTGCCGTGCAGCTCCTTGACCGTCGCCAGCCCGAGCCCCGACGCGCCACCGGTCACCAGCGCGACCGCGTTGCCGACCTCCATGTCGCAACACCCCTTCCGTTCGCCCGTCCCGGCCGCCGCCGGAACCTTGCTTAGCGCACGTTAAGGGAGATCGACCGCGCGGGGAAGGCCCGCGGGGCGGATGTCTTCAGCCGCGGGACTCCACGGCGAGCGCGATCAGGTCCGGCATCCAGTCCGCGCTCGCGCCGAGCAGCGCCTGCGCCTCGGCGACCGCGGCGAGGCGGACCTCCACCACCTGCTCGCCGTCGTCGGGATTGCCCGGCTCGCCGACGATCTCCACCTCGGCCGCGCACCACAGCCATGCCTTCTCCGGGTGCGGTTGGTGCGGGCGGTAGGGCTCGGGCCGGTCGCTGACGCAGTGGTGGGCGCCGATCCACCGCAGCTCGCCGGTCAGGCGGGCGCCGGCCTCCTCGGCCAGTTCGCGGGCGACGCACTCGCCGATGCTCTCCCCCGCCTCCCGCGTGCCGCCGGGCAGGAACCAGCCGTACCGCTCGTCGCGGCACACGACGATCCGGTCGCCGACGAAACCGGCGACGTGGATGTTGGTGACCAGCTCGTCGGCGGGCGCCGCGGTGGAGAACACCGCGTCCAGACCGCCCCACTCCCAGCGTTGCGGCGCGAACAGCAGCGGGCGGTCGATCTTCATGGACCGGATCGTACTGGCCCGCCGCAGCCGGTCAGGCCAGGTTCTGCCGCTCGCCGCCGGCGAGGGGTGTCCAGTGCGATCCGCGCGACCGGGGTGGCCGGGCCGGTGAGCTTCGCCGCCGAGCAGCGATCGACCGACTTCTGCCCGGGCTCGGAGGAGATCGTGGGCCGCCGCGACGACCTCGTGCTCGCCATCAAGGCGGGCCCGCTGGAGCAGGTGGTAGCCCTCGCGCCGGGCGGCAGGCGCGACAACCCCCGCGCGGATGGTGAGGCCGTTGTTGATGACCGCGCGGATCGTCCTGGCCCGCCGCGCCCGGTCAGGCCAGGTTCTGCCCGGCCCACTGGCTGCGGATGCGCCGCCAGGCCAGCGCGTAGGGCTCGGCCGGATCACCCGGCCGGACGATGCCGTTCGCGACGTCGGAGCGGGAGCGCGCGAGCTCCCGCTCGGCGAGCGAACGCGGTACGTGGAGCACTTCGACGATCTGCCAGAAGAGCTCGCCCGGCCCGGCTTCGGTCCCGTCCGCCATGCTCGCAGAATGGCGGCTCGCGCCTGCCTCCGCCACCGCAACGCCGGATTCCACGCGATCGGAACCCGGCCGGGTCACGAGACGGCCTCCTCCACGACCCCCTCGGATGCCGACGTCACCTCGTCGGCCTGCAGTTCGGACCAGTCGAGCCCGATCGCGGCGACCACGTCGTCGAAAATGGGTGTCCGGTCGCTCATCGGGCGCCCGGAACAGGCTTGGCACACATACGTTCCCCTCCAGCGTCGTGCACAGCCACGGCGAGGTCGGAAATTAACACGCGGCCAGCAGTGGCCGCCACGCGGAATCCCATGAACGGGGGACACCTTTCCGGGGGTGGGGACGGAGTTTGCCGTTGGCCCGCAGAGGGAATCCCCGCCGCGTGGATCATGCGCAGGCGCCGGTGATCGAAGCCATCCAGCGGTACCGCGAGCGCGGTCACCTGGGGTTCATCCCGCCCGGGCACAAACAGGGGCGCGGCATCGACCCGCGGCTGGCCGAGGTCGTGGGCCGGGACGTGTTCGCCTCGGACATCATCCTCATGAACGGCCTCGACGACCGCCGCATGTCCCAGGGCGTGCTGGCCAAAGCCGAGGAGCTGATGGCCGACGCGGTGGACGCCGAGGAAGCCTACTTCTCCACCTGCGGCAGCTCGCTGTCGGTGAAGAGCGCGATGCTCGCCGTCGCCGGGCCGGGCGACGAGCTGCTGGTGTCCCGCAACGCGCACAAGTCCGTGGTGGCCGGGCTGATCATCAGCGGCGTGCGCCCGGTGTGGGTGCACCCGCGGTGGGACGGGCGGTTCCACCTCGCGCACCCGCCGGCGCCGGAGGACGTGCGGGACGCCTTCGCCGCGCACCCCGGCGCGAAGGGGATGTTGCTGATCACGCCTACCGACTACGGCGGGTGCGCCGCGATCCGGGAAACCGCGCGGGTGTGCCACGACCACGACGTGCCGCTCATCGTGGACGAGGCGTGGGGCGCGCACTTCCCGTTCCACCCGGACCTGCCGTCGTGGGCGATGGACGCCGACGCCGACATGTGCGTCACCAGCGTGCACAAGATGGGCTGCGGCCTGGAGCAGGGCTCGGTGTTCCACCTGCGGGGCGACCGGATCGACCCGCAGGCGCTGGCGTCACGGGCGGACCTGCTCGGCACGACGAGCCCGAGCGCGCTGATCTTCGCCGGGCTCGACGGCTGGCGGCGGCAGATGGTGCAGCACGGTGAGGAGCTGCTGGGGCGCGCGCTCGAACTGGCCGCATCGGTGCGGGCGGAACTGGCCGCGATCCCCGGGATCCGCGTGATGGAGCGGGACGACCTGGTCGGGCCGCGGCTGGCCGACGACCACGACCCGCTCAAGATCGTGCTGGACCTCGTGGAGCTGGACCGGTCCGGCTACGACGCGAGCGAATGGCTGCGTGAGCACCACCGGCTCGACATGGGACTGTCCGACCACCGGCGGATGGCCGCGCAGATCACGATCGCCGACGACGAGGAGACCACCGGACGGCTGCTCACCGCGATCCGCGACCTGGCGGAGCGCGCCGGCGAAATCCGACCCGCCAAACCGGTCGACCTGCCCGAGCCGGGCGAACTGGAGCTGGAGCAGGCGATGCTGCCGCGCGACGCGTTCTTCGGCCCCACCGAGGACGTGCCGCCGGAGGAGGCGATCGGGCGGGTGTGCGCGGAGGTGATCAGCCCGTACCCGCCGGGGGTGCCCGCGGTGGCGCCGGGCGAGGTCATCACCCGGCCCGTGGTGGACTACCTGCTGAGCGGCCTCGACGCCGGCATGTACCTGCCCGATCCGGCTGACCCGCAGCTGAAGACGTTCCGGGTCGTCCAACGCTGAGGCGCCTCAACAGAAACCGGCGTCGTGCGCCATGAGCGCGATCTGGGTCCGGTTGCCCGCGTCCAATTTGGACAGAACCCGGGTGATGTGCGCTTTGACGGTCGCCACGCTGAGGAACAGCTCGGCGGCGATCTCGGCGTTCGTCAGTCCACGACCGACGCCGAGGGCGACCTCGTGCTCGCGTGGGCTGAGCGCGGCGAAGGCGGCGCGGGCGCGTTCGTAGGACCCGGCCTCGACCGCGGCCCGGTCCATGAGCCGTCGCGTGATGCGCGGGGACAGGATCGGATCTCCCGCAGCAACGCGGCGCACGGCGTCGGCGATCTCCCCGGGCGGCGCGTCCTTGAGCAGGAACCCGCTCGCCCCGGCGCGGAGGGCGCGCAGCACGTTCTCGTCGGTGTCGAACGTGGTCAGCACGACGACTTCGGGCGGGTTCGGCCGCGCGCGCGTCCGGTGCGTGGCGAGGATCCCGTTCAGGCGCGGCATCCGGATGTCCATCAGCACGACGTCGGCGGGGTGCGCGTCAAGCGCGGCCGGCACTTCGTCGCCGTCGCCGGCCTGCCCGACCACGGCGATGCCCGGCGCGCCGTCGAGCATCATCGTCAGGCCGGACCGCACCAGGGCGTCATCGTCGACGATCAGCACGCGGGTCACGCCGGCCACGGCAACTCCGCCGCCACAGCGCCGTGAGCCAGCCGCCCACCGGCCCGCTCGATCCGGCCGCCCGGGACGGGCGCCGCCTGCAGAAATCTCACGCCGCCCACAGCAACTCCCCCGCCACCGTCCCGTAGCTCCACCGGGCATCCGCCCCCAGGGTCACGCCGGCCACGGCAACTCCGCCGCCAGCCGGAACTCCCCCGCCACCGCACCGTGGTCCAGCCGCCCGCCGGCCAGCCGCACCCGCTCGGTCAGCCCCACCAGCCCGATCCCGCCGCCCGGCCCGGGCGCGGCGCCGGACACCGGGTTGGACACCACGATCCGCAGCCGCGCGCCGGGCGCGCCGCCGAGCTCGACGCGGACCGGGCTGCCGGGGGCGTGCTTGCGCGCGTTGGTCAGCGCCTCCTGCAGCACGCGGTAGGCCGTGCGGCCGGTCGTGCCAGGCACCGCGGCCGTGTCGAGCGTGTCCCGCACCTCGACCGGCGTGCCGACCGCGCGTGACTCCTCGACCAGCTCGGACAGCCCGGCCAGCGTCGGCAGCGGGCCGTCCGGGTCCTCGTCGGTGTCCCGCAGCAGCGCGATCACGTCCCGCAGCTCGTTCAGCGCCTGGTGCACCGTGGCCCGGATGACGCCGGCCGCCTGCGCGATCCGTTCCGGCGAGCTGTCCGGCCGGTACTCCAGCGCCCCGGCGTAGGTCGCCAGCAGCGACAGCCGGTGCGCGAGCACGTCGTGCATCTCGCGGGCGATGCGGGTGCGCTCGGCCGCGCGGGCCTCGGCGATGCGGCGGCCCTGCTCGGCCTCGGCGCGGCGGGCGCGTTCGGTGAGCGACAGGATGAGCTGGCGGCGGGCTTCGGCGAGCGCGCCGCCGCCGACGAGCGCGGCGTGCCCGAGGACCACGAGCACGACCCACCACTCGTAGGGCAGGCCGGGCGTCGGCCGCCACAGTCCGCGCACGAGGTGGCCGGCGACACCGGCCGTGGCGACCCCCACCGCCACGGCCAGCGGACCGCGCCGCGCGATCTGCACGACGCCGATGCTCGCCGGCGGCGTCGCGGTCGGGACGAACGCGGTCAGCACCATGAGCACCACCGCGGAGGGCACCGGCCACCGGAACAGCAGCGGCACCAGCGCGCAGCCGAGGACGCCGGCGACGAGGTCCGCGACGAGCGGCGCGCCCCGGACACCCGAGACGATCTCCCCCGCCGCCGTCGCCGCGAATCCCGCCGCGGCGGCGACGGTCAGCGCCGTCCTCCCCCGCTCGCAGAGCAACTCGCCGTGCACGTGGAGGAGCGTACGGGTGCGGGAGCCGGGACGACCAGCGACCAAAGTCGACATCGGTCGACACCGTCGGCCGACGCGCGGCTGGTGGATCTCCGCCAGACTGGCGGCCATGATGGCTTCCAGCACGATCGAGATCCCCGCCGCGGGCGCCTACCGCATCGACGCCACCGGCTCACGACTGTCCTTCACCACGCGGCACTTCTTCGGCCTCGGCCCGGTGCGCGGGACGTTCCGGCTGCGCGAGGGGCGGGTGACGGTCGCCGATCCGGTGACCGAGTCCGGGGTGGTGGCCACCATCGACGCGGCGAGCATCGACACCGGCAACGCCACCCGCGACCGCACGGTGCGGTCCGGGCAGTACCTGGAGACCGACCGGCACCCGGACATCGTGTTCGCGTCGACGGCGGTCGAGCGGGAGGGCGCGGGCTGGGTCCTGCGCGGCACGCTGACGGTGCGTGGCACGAGCGGCCCACTGGACGTGCACGTCGACTCGGCGGTCACCGAGGGCCCGCGGCTGCGGGTGCGGGCGCACAGCCGGGTGGATCGCTACGCGTTCGGCGTGACCGCGATGAAGGGCATGACCGGTCGCCACCTCGACCTGGAGCTGGAACTGGTCACCGAGCGGGCTTGATCCGCACCCGAGCGTCAACCACCTGGCGCCGCGCTGGCCGAGCCGAGCGATTTCTCCGACAGCGGCAGCCATTCCGGCATCCGCAGCGGCGCGGGCTGCTCCGTGCACACCATCACCGGCCCGCGCCGCGACTCCACCTCCAGCGTCCCGTCCGACCGCAGCCGCACCGTCACCACGGCGGCCTCCGGCTCGCCGGGGCCGCCCGTGTGCCGCGAGTGGTCCTTGGTCCGCAGGTAGAACGCGCCCAGCCCGAACGCGGCGAACACGAGCAGCCACAGCGGCCCGAGCATCAGGTACCCGAACGACGCCGAGTCGGTGAACGTGGCCGCGACCCCGCTCTGCATCGGCCCGTACGTGGGCAGGAACCGCAGCACCGCCTGGTCCTTGCCCGGGTTGATCACCGGGTTCTGCACCATCACGTCGACCAGGCTGACCATGATGATCACGAACATCCCGGCCAGCTCGGTCGGCACCGCCACCCCGAGCGCCACCCCGAGCCCGCCGTAGGTGAGCCCCGCCGACAGCAGGCTCAGGAACAGCATCCCGCCGGATCGCGGATCGCAGTAGAACCCCATCACGATGCTCGCGTAACCGGACACCACGGTCGCGACCAGCACCAGCCCCGCCAGTTTCGCCAGCAGCAGCACCGGCCGCGGGAACCCGGCCAGCACCAGCCGCTGGTCGAACTCCCGCGCCCGCCGCACCGACGCGAACAACATGAACCCGATGATCAGCGTGAGCGCGTTCAGTGCGCCGGAGATCAGGGCGAGCTCGCTCGCGTCGACCGTGATCGGCGCGGGCGCGATCCGCGACTGGTACTCGATCGGCCGCGACGGGATCACCGTGCGCACGATCGCCAGCCAGCACGGGATGAAGAACACCACCAGCAGCAGCGCCAGCCGGTTCCGCGCGTGCTGCGCGACCTCGAACGCGATCGCCTTGAGCAGTGCGGCGTGCCAGGTCGTCGAGTCCGCGATCCCGGCCTGCCAGCGCCGTGCCCGGTCCACCAGCTCACCGACGGTCATGACGCGGCCTCGAGTTCGGCGCCGGCCATCGCGTCGGTGGGCTCGACCTGGCCGCGGGTCAGCCGCAGCAGCCGGTCGAACCGTTCGGTGTCGTGCGCTAGGTGCGAAATGACGAGCACCGACCGGCCCTGTGCGCGCAGCTGGTCGGTCAGCGTCCAGAACGTCAGGTAGTTCTCCCAGTCGAACCCCTGGTACGGCTCGTCCATCAGCACCACGTCCGGGTCGTGCATCAGCGCCAGCGTCAGGTTGAGCTTCTGCCGCGTGCCACCGGAGAGCACCCCGGCGCGGACGTGCCGGAACGGGGTGAGCCCGAGCCGTTCGGCGACCGACTCGGCCACCGTCAGGTCCTCCAGGTGGTAGGCGCTCTGGAAGTACCGCAGGTGCTGGCCCACGGTCAGCTCGTCGTTCACGACGATCCGCTGCGGGCAGTAGCCGAGCCTGCCGCGGTGCACCACTTCGCCGCGGTCGGCGCGCAGCACCCCGGCGAGGATGCGCAGCAGGGTGGACTTGCCCGCCCCGTTCTCGCCGAGGACGCCGAGCAGCTCGCCGGGCCGCAGCCCGAACTCGACGCCCCGCAGCACGTGGCGCGCCCCGAAAGACTTGTGCAGGTTCACCGCCTGCAACACGTAGTCCGATTTGGACACCGGATCTCCCTTCCCGGTCAGCGGGTGCGGCGGGTGGCCTGGCGCACGAGCTCCGCGCAGGCGCGGCGGGCCGTCGCGGGCAGGTCCGCCGCCTCCAGCGCGGCGAGCGCCTCGCGCGCCCTGGCCTCGATCAGCTCGCCGACCGCGTCCTCGGCACCGGTGTCGGAGATGACGGCCCGCAGCCGCGCCGCGCCGTCGGCGTCCAGTTCCGGATCGCCGTGCAGCCGCCGGATCACCTCGCGCTGCCCCGGCCGGGCGCGCCGCCAGGTCAGCGCCATCAGCACGGTCTGCTTGCCCTCGCGCAGGTCGTCGAGCACGGACTTGCCGGTGGTGCCGGGTTCGCCGAACACCCCGAGCAGGTCGTCGCGCAGCTGGAACGCCTCGCCGAGCGGGCGGCCGTAGGCGGTGCACCAGCGCAGCAGATCGGGGCCGCCCCCGGCGAGCGCGGCCCCGATCTGCAACGGCCGTTCCACGGTGTATCCGGCGGTTTTCAGGCGCAGCGCGCGCCAGGCGCGGTCGAGCACGTCCTCGGTCCACTCGCCACCGAGGTCGAGGTACTGGCCGACCATGACCTCGCTGCGCATCGCGTGCAGCACCGGCGCGGCCCGCCGCAGGTCGTCCTCGTCCAGACCCGCGGTCAGCAGCATTTCGTCGGCCCAGGCCAGGCACAGGTCGCCGAGCAGGATCGCGGCGTTCACCCCGAAGCGCGCGGCCGCATCGGGGTCGTCGCCGTGGTACCGCGCGGCCAGCCGGCGGTGCATCGAGGGGCGGCCGCGACGCAGGTCGGAGCCGTCCATGACGTCGTCGTGGATGAGCGCGAAGGAGTGGAACAGCTCCAGCGCCGCGCCGACCCGCGCGACCGCTGCGCCGGCCGGGTCACCGCCCGCGGCGAGCCATCCGCAGTGGCAGAACAGGGGGCGCAGCCGCTTGCCGTCGCGGACGAACTCGCGCAGCAGGTCGACCAGCGGCGGCAGGCAGCGGTCGGCCGGATCGCGGGACTGCGCGTCGAGGAACTCGCCGAGGACGGCGTCGACCTCCTCCCGAGCCCGGCCGAAGTCCGGTTCCGCCGGGGCGCGCGGTCGCGGGGGTGCGGTCACATCGGCGAGCCGAGTCGACATGAATTCTCCTCGATTGCTGGGGAAAGACGCGGTCGGAGAAGTAGCACCGGAGCGGACGGGTGAAACGGCGAATTCGCCGCACCACACTTCCGGGAGCCGGGGCCGACCTTGTGAGCGAGCATTCGGGTTTCCTCATCGCGGACGGTGAACAACCCAGCGGCGCAATGAACCCGTTGCGGCGCAACGGAAACAAAAACTCGTTCGAATGAAGCTGCTCCACGGGCTTGAAACCGGACCCGCGCTTCGGGCACCGTTGAGTTGTCCGGCGATCACCGGAAACCCGAAATCCCTTGTCTGCCAGCGTTTTCCGCTGCGCTCGCACCGCCGCCCGAAATGGGCGGAACAGGAGGAACCGCATGACCGTCCCCATCCGCACCGGGAAAGTGGTGCCGCTGTTCGCCGCGCCCGGCGCCGATGTGCTGGTACCACACGAGATCCGCTGGCGTGACGGCACCGAACCGTGCCCGGCCGCTCCCCTGCTCGCCGGGGGACTGCGCCGCCGCGGGCTGCGGGTCGCCGACGGGGTCGTCCTCGCCGGATCGGGCCCGCCACCGGGGATCCCGCCCGGCGGGCGAGCGGCCTTGGCCCCGGACTGGGCAGGCGCGCCTGCCGGTCCGCCGGGGCCTGCCCTCGGAGTGGGACACCTCAACACCGGGAACCTCCGCCCGGGACACGGCGAGGCCATCCGTGCGGAGCTCGCCGCGGCGGCCCAGGCGATGCGGCCGCGCGTGGTGCTGCTGGCCGCGCCGCGCTCGTTCTGCGCGGGTGTCGAACGGGCGATCCGCACCGTGGAGCGGGCGCTGGCCGAGCACGGCCCGCCGGTCTACGTGCGCAAGCAGATCGTGCACAACACCCACGTGATCGACGACCTGGCCGCGCGCGGCGCGGTGTTCGTCGACGAACTGGACGAGGTGCCACGCGGGCAGCTGGTGATCTTCTCCGCGCACGGGGTGCCGCCGTCGGTGCGCGCGCACGCCCGGGAGCGAGCGCTGCGGGTCGTCGACGCGACCTGCCCGCTGGTGTCGAAAGTGCACGCCGAGGCGCGGCGCTTCGCGGGGCGCGGTGACACGGTGGTGCTGATCGGGCGCCACGACCACGAGGAGGTCGTCGGCACCGCGGGCGAGGCGCGGGAGTCGACGGTGGTCGTGGAGACCGCGGGCGACGTGGCGGGGCTGCGGGTGCCGGATCCGTCGCGGGTGTCCTACCTGACGCAGACGACGCTGGCGGTCGACGAGACGGCCGAGGTGGTCGACACGCTGCGGGAGCGGTTCCCGGCGCTGCGCGGGCCGCGGTCGGACGACATCTGCTACGCCGCGACCAACCGTCAGGCCGCGGTGCGAGCGGTGCTGGACGAGGCGGACCTGCTGCTGGTCGCGGGCTCGGCGAACTCGGCCAACTCGCGGCACCTGGTGGAACTGGCCCACCGCCACGGAAAGCCGGCGCACCTGGTCGACCGGTGCGAGGACATCCGGTTCGCCTGGCTGCGCACCGCCGCCACGGTCGCGGTGACGGCGGGCGCCTCGGCGCCGCCCGAGCTGGTGGACCGGCTGGTCGCGGCGCTGGGCGGCCTCGGCCCGGTGACGGTCGAGGAGCGGGTCACGGCGGTGGAGACCGTCCGGTTCGGCGAACCGGCGGTCCCGTCGTGACCACCGTCGAGCTGCGGCCGTTCTACTGCCCGGTCGAGTCGCGGATCCACCCCGACGTCGAGCTGATCGAGGAACGCGCCATCGCCTGGCTGGACCGGGTCCGCTTCTACCGCGACGAGACCGAGCGGATGCGCGTGGTGGGCACGAACAGCGCCGAGTTCTACGCCCGCTTCGCCCCGGACGGGATCATGGAGAACGTGGAGGCCGCGGCGCGCTGGGTGTACTGGGGTTTCGCGTTCGACGACGCCCGGTGCGACTCGGGTGAGTACGCGCACTCGCCGCACGAGTTCCTGGTGATGGCCGGGCAGGTGCAGCGCGCGCTGGAGAACCCGTGGCACCCGCCACCGGACGGCGATCCGCTGGTCCTGGCGCTGCAGGACATCGGGCGCACGTTCGCGGCGTGCGCGACGCCCGTGCAGGTGCGCCGCTTCGCCGACGCCCACCGCGCCTGGCTGTTCGGGGTGGCGTGGCAGATCGCCTGCCAGGGCCGCGGGCGCATGCCGGACCTGGCCGAGTACACCGCGATCCGGCTGAACAGCGCGGGCGGGCCGCCGACGCTGGCGATGCTCGAAATCGCCGCGGGGCAGGAGGTTCCGGCCGCGGAAATGGATTCACCGGCGGTGCGGGCGCTCACCGAGATGACGATCCTCGTCGCCTCGTGGGACAACGACCTGCACTCCTACCGGAAGGAGGAAGAGGAGGACCAGACCGGCATCAACCTGATCAACGTGCTGCGCGCGCGGCACGGGCTCGGCGCGGAGGAGGCCGTGGCGCGGGCCTACGCGCTGCGGGACCGCGTGATGAGCCGGTTCCTGCTGCTGCGGTCGGAGGTCGCGGCCCGGCCGGTCAGTGGTGCGCTGCGGACCTACCTGGACGGGCTGGGCCACGCGATCCGCGGCAACACCGACTGGGCGCTGCGGGTGCCGCGCTACCACGGTTACACCGGCCCGGGCGAGGACCCGCGCTGGGCCGACGCGCCGTCGGACCCGTGTCCCGACCCGGTGCCCATCCCTGCCATCGCCTGGTGGTGGGACTCGCTGTGAACACACTCGTGGAGGAGTCATGAAGCGAAACGTCATCCGGAGCCTGATCGCCGTCGCCACCCTCGGCTCGGCGCTGGCGCTCACGCAGGCGCCCGCGTCCGCCCAGGAGACCGACTCGGCGCCGGCACCCATGCAGGCGCCCGCATCCGCCCAGGAGACCGACTCGGCGCCGGCACCCATGCAGGCGCCCGCATCCGCCCAGGAGACCGACTCGGCGCCGGCACCCATGCAGGCGCCCGCATCCGCCCTGGAGGCCGGCTGGGCGCCGGTGCAGGACCTGGGCAGCGCCTACTTCTGCCAGGCCGCGGGCATCGCCGGGCAGACCTTCGGCCGCTGGCAACCCGGCGACTGGCGGTGCGTCGGCCCGGTCCTGTGGGTCCGCAACGACCCCCTCCTCGCCGGCGGCGCCCCAGCGTGAGCCCTTGCCCCGTCGGGGCTGGTGAGGTGGGCTCGGTCGGCGGCCGGACCTGATCGCGCGAGGCCGGGCCTGATCAGGGTCACGCCCCATGCCAAACCGGGCCAAGCCAAGCCAAGCCAAGCCAAGCCAAGCCAAGCCAAGCCAAGCCAAGCCAAGGAGGATCCCACCCGACCAATCCGGACAAACCCCTTGCGGCCCGCCGCCCTGCGGCTCCGCCGCACGACGGGACGCCACCTCGGCGGCTCCGCCCAACGACCGGCCTCCGCCTTCGGCGGGTCCACCCCACGACGGGCCACCACTTCGGCGGGTCCCCGCTGTGGGGACCACCCTCGGCGGCTCCGCCCCACGACGGGCCTCCGCCGTCGACGGGCCCACCCCACCACGGGCCTCCGCCTTCGGCGGGGTCCGCGCCACGACCGGCCGCCACCCGCGGTAGGTCACGCGGTGGAGGCCACCCTCTGTGAGTCCGCGCCACGACGGGCGGCCACCCGCGGTGGGTCCGCCCCATGACGGTCCGGTTCCGGGCCGCGACAAGGCCGGTGGGCGCCGCG
Organism: Amycolatopsis sp. ATCC 39116; assembly: GCF_000231075.2. NCBI lineage: Bacteria > Bacillati > Actinomycetota > Actinomycetes > Pseudonocardiales > Pseudonocardiaceae > Amycolatopsis > Amycolatopsis sp. ATCC 39116. The sequence continues at coordinate 42,964 of NZ_AFWY03000030.1, forward strand.
TCCCCATCTGCGGCGTCCACCGGCCCGGTGTCAGCGCGGCTCGACCGCGAAGATCTCCAGGTCCCGGGGCGTGCCCTTCGCGCGGAACCAGCGTTTGCGGCGCACCTCGAAGCGCTCCGGGTCGAGCGCCTCCCGCACCGGGGCCGAGATCAGGACCTGCCCGCCGCCCGCGGCGTCGGCCACCCGGGCGGCCACGTTGACGTCCACGCCCAGGTAGTCGTGCCCCAGCTTGCGCGGCGTTCCGGCGTGCAGGCCCGCCCGCAGGCTCGGCCGGTGCCCGGAGATCTCCAGCTCGGCCACCCGCGCGCACGCCTCGACCGCTGCCTCGACCCCGGCTTCCGGCTCGGCGAAGACCGCCATCAGGCCGTCGCCGAGGCGTTTCACCACGCGGCCGCCGCGGCGGGTGATCTCGGGCTCGCTCACGCGCCCGACCTCGCGCAGCAGGCGGAGCGCGGCGTCGTCCCCGGCTTCGAGCGCCCACGTCGAGAAGCCCACGAGGTCGGTGAACAGGATCGTGATATCCGCGGTCTCGGTGGCGCGCCGGGAGTCGGTGAACGCCTGCCACACCTGGACCGCGGTCAGGCCCAGCTCGCGGAGCACGCTCGGCTCCGGGTTGTCGGCCAGGGCGCGCGCCAGCCGGTGCGATGGGAGCCGACCGGCGGTGGACAGCGGGTCGCCCATCTCGCTGTCGCCGGGCGCGAGCCGCCGCACGAACCGCGCGGTGCGGAGCAGGCTCTCCCGCCGGTCGACCTCGCGCAACGCCTGGCCCAGCCTGCTGCGGCGGCCACCGGGGGCCTCGTCGGTCACCGGCCCAGAATAGAGCCCGGCGATCATCCCCCGCGACGCGTCAGCCATCACCCCACCACCTGCTACGGCCAGCCACCACGGCCTCGCCGGTGACCAGGCGGCCAGGACAGCGACCCGCGGCCCCACCAATCACCCAGCCGCCTGCGACCATCCCCCGCAACGCGTCAGCAATCACCCCCAACCACCTGCTACGGCGAACCACCACGGCCTCGCCCGTGACCAGGCGACCAGGACAGCGACCCGCGATCCCACCGGTCACCCAGCGGCCCACGACCATCCCCGTGACGCGTCAGCGGTCACCCTCGCCGCGGGCGGCGAGCGCCTCTCCCAGCTCGTCGGCGTGCCGCAGCGTCCGGACGAGGAACGGGACGGTCAACGCGACCACCGAGCGGTCCGCGCCGCGCGCCTTGGCCGCCTCCCGGACCTCGCCGGCGATGCCGGTCAGCGTCGCCACGGCCTGCAGCGTCAACCCGACCAGCAGCCCGAGCCGGTCCGGCCGCACCCCGAACCGCCGCAGCGGGCCCAGCCCGCGCTCGATCGCGGTCACCAGGTCGTCGACGCGGGTCGTGACCGTCACCAGGTTCGCGGCGGCCAGCGCGGCGACGATCCGCAGGCACACCACGACCGCGGGCTCCAGCCCGAGCAGCCACCACTGCAACGCGAACACCACCGCGACGAGCAGCCCCAGCGACCGCAACAACCCCCAGCACCGCCGCCAGGACACCCGCGCCACGGCGTAACCGGCCACCGCGACCGCGCACAGCACCCCGAGCCACACCGGCGACCGCAACACGAAGATCACCACGGCGAGCGCCAGCAACACCAGGAACTTCACCCCCGCCGGGGTGCGGTGCAGGACGCTCGTGCCCGGCTCGTACCAGGCGTTCACGCGGTCAGCTTCCGGTACCAGGCCAGTGCCGGCCCGGGCGCGTCGTCCGCCACGACCCGGCCCGCGTCCAGCACCACGACCCGGTCGAAACCACCGAGCAGCTCCAGGTCGTGCGTCACTAGGACCACCTGCTGCGACAGCCCGGCCAGGGTCTCGGCGAACCGGCGCTTGTTGCGCAGGTCCAGCAGCGTCGTCGGCTCGTCGCAGACCAGGATGTCCGGCTCGAGCACCAGCATCGCGCACAGCGCCAGCAACTGCTTCTGCCCGCCGGACAGCTGGTGCGCCGGGTGGTCCACGTAGTCGCCGAGACCGTAGCGCGCCAGGACCTCCGCGGCCCGCGCCGCGCGCTCCGGTTTGGACAGCCCACTGCGGCGCAGCGAGAACGCGACGTCCTCACCGGCGGTGGGCATCACGATCTGGCTGTCCGGGTTGGTGAACAAGAACCCGACCCGCTTGCGCACCGCCCGGCCCTCGCGCACCGGGTCCAGCCCGTCGACCAGCACGCGGCCTTCCGTGGGGGCCACCAGTCCGTTGATCGTGCGCGCCAGCGTGGACTTGCCGGAACCGTTGGCGCCCACGAAAGCCACCCGCCGCTCCGGGATGCGCAAGTCCACATCGGACAGCACGACCCGCGAGCCGTACGCGTGCCCGACGCCCTCGAACTCGATCATCCCGTCTCCCACCTCGTCGCCACACCCACACCGCCGCCGGCGGACAGCGCGGCCAGACCGCACGACCCGGTCCGCCGCCGCACCAGTGTGCCGAACAGCCGCACGACCAGCACGGCGCCCGACGCTCCCCACGGGTGACCCAGCGCGATGGCCCCGCCGTCCGGGCTCACGACCTCCTCGTCGATCCCCGCCGCGTCCAGGCACGCCAGTGCCTGCCCGGCGAACGCCTCGTTGAACTCGACCACGTCCGGCCGCCGGTCCAGCACGCGCCGCATGGCGGGCACCGCGCCGAGGCCGAGCCGGTTCGGGTCCACCGCCGAGGTCGCCGACGCGGCCAGCCGCAGCCCCGGCACCCCCAGCCGCCGCTGCACCCGCTCGCTCACGATCAGCACCGCCGCCGCGCCGTCGTTGATCCCGCACGAGTTCGCCGCCGTCGCGGTGCCGTCCGGAGTGAACGCGGGCCGGAACCGGGCCAGCCGCGCCTCGGTGAAGCCGTCGCGCGGCCGCTCGTCACGCACCACCCCGGCCACCGGCACGATCTCGGCGTCGAACCGGCCCGCCCGCTGCGCCGCGACCGCGCGGGCGTGGCTGCGGGCGGCGAAAGCGTCCTGCCGCTGCCGCGAGATTCCGGCCTCCGCGGCGACCAGGTCGGCCGCCGGACCCATGTCCGGATCGCCGATCTCCGCCGGCGCGAACGGCGCCCGCGTGTAGAACTCGCCCGGCTCGCTGCTGCCGTCCACCCGCCAGGCGCGGAACGGCGCGGTCGACGCGCTCTCCACCCCGCCCGCGAGGAACACTTCCCCCTCGCCGGCGCGGATCATCGCCGCCGCGAGCGTGATGGCGGCCAGACCGCTCGCGCACTGCCGGTCGACGGTCACCCCGGGCACCGCGAGGCCCGCACGCAACGCGGCGACCCGCGCGGGGTTCCCGCCCGGCCCGAACACGTTCCCCAGCACCACGTCATCCACAGTGGACAGACCGGCGTCGTCGAGGGCGGCCCGCAGCACGGGCGCGGCGAGCTGGTCCACCGGCACCCCGCGCAGGGCGCCGAAGGCGTTGCCGATGGCAGTCCGCCGCGCGGCGATCACGACGGGGGTGGTCACGGCAGCTCCACGGACAGAGTCCCGAGCCGCGCGGCGGCGAGCGCACAGGCACGGCACGCGGCGATCACGACGGGGGTGGTCACGGCAGCTCCACGGACAGAGTCCCGAACTGCGCGGCGGCGAGCGCACCAGCACGGCACGCGGCGACGACAGACATGGTCATGCCAGTGGCTCCGTGGCAAGGCCCCGCTCGCGACCCGCGGCGAGGGGCACGCCGGCGTGGCGCGCGGCAATTGGGCCGGGGGTGGTCCGGCAGCTGACCGTGAGCACGGCGCCGCCAACGACCCGCGCGGCAACGAGCACACCAGCACGGCCCGCAACCATCAGAACAGTCACCTCAACGGCTCCACGGGCAGCGTCCCATCCGCCAGCCGCGCGGCGACCGACGCTCGGGCCGGCTTGCCGGACGGCGTGCGGGGCAGCGATTCGACCATCAGCCACCGCCGCGGGCGGTTCGCGGGTGACAGCCGGTTCCGGGCGACCGCCCGCAGCTCGCGCAGCCGGGGCGAGCCCTCAACCACCGCGGTCACCAGTTCGCCCAGGCGAGGGTGCGGGGTGCCGGTGACCAGCACGTCCACCACCCCGGGCACGGTCCGCAGCACGGCCTCGACCTCCTCGGCCGGCACGAGCCGTCCGCCGCTGGACACCGTGGCTCCCGATCGGCCCCGCACGATCAGCGCGCCGGACGCGTCGAACTGAACCAGGTCGCCCACCGTCGTCCAGTCGCCCGCCGCACGCAGGTCGCCGTCGCGGAGCTGGCCGGCGCAGGCCAGCCGCGACCGCACCCACAGCACCCCGTCGCGCACGTCCAGCTCCACCCCGGGCACCGGCCGCAGTCCCCCGGCGCCGCGCCGGATCGCGATCAGCGAGTGCTCCGCCGAGCCGTAGTACTCGATCAGCTCGGCCTCGGGCAGCACCCGCGCGAAGCGGTCACGCAGCTCGTCGCCGACGTGCGCCCCGCCGCACACCACCGTCCGCAACGCGCAGCGCCCGCCGCGCCGCTCCAGCACCGCGAGCAGCGCGGACAGCATCGCCGGCACCAGGTGCACGGTGGCGGCCTCCGTCCGGGCCGCGGCCTCGGCGTCCCAGCGCGGCAGGGTGACCACCGGCCGCCCGCACCACCGCGCGTGCAGCGCGCCGAACAGGAACAACGACGAGCTCAGCGGCCCCGGGATCAGCACCGGCCCGGGCAGCGGGCCGAGCGCGGCGAAGCTGCGCAGCCACGAATCACGGCTGCGCACCAGGACCTTCGGGCTGCCGCTGCTGCCCGAGGTCGTCGGCAGGTAGAAGAACGTCTCCCCATCACCCGCCTGCTCGACCGGTCCGGCAGGCGGCGGAGCCGGTGCGGTGACCACCAGGTCCGGGCGAGCGTCGGCGAGCACGGCGGCCCGCTCGTCCGGGGTCCAGGCCGGCTCGATCACCAGGGACGCGGCACCCAGCAGGTCCGCGCCGAGGAACCACGGGAGCACGTCGGGCACGTCGAGCGCGACCCGCGAGCCTTCGCCGATCCCACGCCCGGCGAGCCACCGGGCCGCGCCGTACGCCCGGCCGTCCGGGTCCATCACTCGCTCCGCGACGCCGATCCCACGAGCTTGCCGGGCAGCGCGCGGTGCACGACGGCGCCGATCAGGGCGACCGCGACGACCTTGGCCGCGTCGCCGGGCAGGAACACCAGCGACTGCACGGCGGCGGCGCCCAGGTCGCCGGTGTAGATGCCGAGGTAGGTGATGCCGAAGACGTAGTCGATGACCACACCGGCCGCGGCGGCGAGCAGCAGCACCGGCACGTTGGGGCGCTTCAGCCGCGCCACGATCAGGCCCACCACCAGCGCCGAGAAGATCCAGCCGATCAGGAACCCGCCGCTGGGCCCGATGAACGGCGCGATCCCGCCGCGGCCGCCGGACAGCAGCGGCAGGCCGATCGCGGTGAGCGCCAGGAACAACACGACCGACGCGGTGCCGCGGCGCGCCCCCAGCACGCAGCCGGCCAGCAGCGGGCCGGCGTTCTGGAGCACGATCGGCACGCCGGAGCCGCCGATGTAGAGGCCGGGGAAGAGCCCGAGCACGGCGATGAACGCGGCGAAGACGACGGTGCGGGCGAGGTCACCTGCGGGAAGGGCGGGGCGGGACACGCGGGAACGGTAACCCGTGCCCCGCCGCGGCGGGAAAGACGCAGGTCACATTCAGCTGTGATCCATGCGGTGGAACACGATCTCCCGCACGAACAACAGCACCGCGGCGGCCACCGGGATGGCGACCAGCGCGCCGACGATGCCGAGCAGCACCCCGCCCAGCACCACCGCGACGACCGTGACCAGCGCGGGCACGTCGACGAACCGGCCGATGATCTTCGGGGTCAGCAGGTAGTCCTCGACGAACCGGTAGACGATGAAGAACCCGACGGTGGCCAGGCACACCGGCCAGGACACGGTCAGCGCGGCCAGGCTCACCACGACCCCGGCGATGATCGCGCCGATCACCGGGATCAGGTCGAGCACCGCGAGCAGCAGCGCCAGCAGCACCGGGTACGGGATGCCGAAGATCGTGAACCAGATGAACCCCAGCACCCCGGCGATGATCGAGATGACCACGTTGCCCAGCACGTAGGAGCCGACCTTGGCGAAGATCTCGTCGCCGATGAGGATCGCGCGCGGACGCCGGGTGTGCGGGACGAAGCGGTAGATCGTGGCGCGCAGCCGCGGGAAGTCGGCGAGGAAGTAGATCGTCAGGACCAGCACGATCAGCGTGTCGGTGAGCGTGCCCAGCACCGCGCGGCCGCTGCCGAGCAGCCCGTTGACCAGGGCCGGGTTCGGGTCGCTGAACGTGCTCTGCAGTCGTTGTTGCAGGTCGAACCGCGCGCTGACCTGGCCGAGCCACGAGCTGCGGTCGCCCAGCCGCGCCAGGTACTCCGGCGCCTGGTCGATGAACCGGACGGCCTGGTCGACCAGCGGCGGGATGAGCGCGGCGAAGAACCCGGCGGCCAGGCCCAGCCCGCCGACCACGATCACCGTGACCGCCAGCGCCCGCGGCAGGCCGCGCCGGACCAGCCAGGACGCGAGCGGTTCCAGGCCGATCGCGGCGAACAGGGCCACACCGATGAGCACGAGCGTGCCGCTGGCGATGAACAGGAACCAGACGGCGCCCGCCGTGACGGCCGCTCCGGCCGCCGCGGCCATGCCCATGAAGAACGGCGAGCGCTTGTTCATCGGTTTGCCGGGCGGGCCCAGCGGGCGGTCCTCGCTGCTGATGCGCTCGGCCACGGCTTCGGCGTCGGCGACCGGGCCGGTGATGGCGTCACGAGGCTGGCCGACCAGTTCGTCTGGCCCCTCCGCATCCGCAGGTGACGCCGCCACGCTGGGCGAGTAACCCGGGACGGGGGTGGTGAAACAGGGCTGGTTTCGGGGGCGATTGACATCTAACATGTCAGTTGTGGAACGAGTGCGGCGGACGTTGCTGCGGGAAACCGCGCACCAGGTCATCCGGGACGCGATCGTGCGTGGCGATCTCGCGCCGGGCAGCGTGGTGCGCGACGCCGACCTGGCCGAGGAGCTGGGCCTGTCCCGGGCGCCGGTGCGTGACGCGCTGGCCCGGCTGGCCGACGAGGGCCTGATCGAGACCAAGCCGCAGAGCCACACGCGGGTCACGCCCCTGCTGTCGCGGGACGTCCGCGACGCGGCGGCGGTGGTGCGGGCGATGCACGAGCTGGCCGCGCGCACGGCGGTCCCACGGCTGAGCGACGCGGACTGCGACGCGATGGCGGCGGCCAACGACCGCTTCGCCGCCGCGGCCCGCGCCGGGGACGTCGACGGGGCCCTGCGCGCGGACGACGAACTGCACGACGTGCTGGTCCGCGCCTGCGGCAACCGGGCCGTCGCCGCGACGATCGACCGCTACACGCCGCTGATCCGCCGCCTGGAGCGAATCCGGTTCGGCGAGGGCGCCGGGCACCAGTCCGCGGAGCTGCACGAGCGGCTCATCGAGGCCTGCCGGGCCCGCGACGCCGCCCCGGCCACCGCGGTGACCACCGAGATCTGGCGGGAACTGGAGGACCTCGCCGACTGACCACCCGGCCGACGGCGCGAGCGCCGAACATCCCCGAACACGGCACGAACCGCACTCCCCCGCCGCCCGGAGCCATCCGCGAGCCCGCTCGGCACCGCCGAGGCCAACCCTGATTGGAGCCCCCATGTCCCTGGACGACTTCGAGCGCTATCCGCTGCTCTTCGGCCCCTCGCCGGTGCACCGGCTGGACCGGCTGACCGCCCACCTCGGCGGGGCCGAGGTGTGGGCCAAGCGCGAGGACTGCAACTCCGGCATCGCGTTCGGCGGGAACAAGACCCGCAAGCTGGAATACCTCGTCGCGGACGCGATCGCCCAGGGGTGCGACACCTTGGTGTCCATCGGCGGCGTCCAGTCCAACCACACCCGCCAGGTCGCGGCCGTCGCGGCGCGGGCCGGGCTCAAGTGCGTCCTGGTGCAGGAGAGCTGGGTCGACTGGCCGGACGCCGTCTACGACAAGGTCGGCAACATCCTGATCAGCCGCCTGGCCGGCGCCGAGGTGCGGCTGGTCAAGGCGGGCTTCGGCATCGGGTTCAAGGAGAGCTGGGAGCAGGCCCTCGACGAGATCCGTGAGCGCGGCGGCAAGCCGTACGCGATCCCGGCCGGCGCGTCCGACCATCGCCTGGGCGGGCTCGGCTTCGCCCGGTGGGCCGCCGAGGTCGCCGAGCAGGAGCGCGAGCTGGGCGTGCACTTCGACACGATCATCGTGTGCTCGGTCACCGGCTCCACGGAGGCCGGGATGATCGCCGGGTTCGCCGCGCTGGACGAGGACCGGCCGCGCCGCGTCCTCGGTATCGACGGCTCCGCCAAGCCGAAGGAGACCCGCGACCAGATCGCGCGCATCGCGCGGAACACCGCGTCGCTGCTCGGCGTCGAGCGGGAGCTGGACGTCGAGCTGGACGAGCGCTACCACGCCGGCATCTACGGCATCCCCGACGAGCAGACCCTGGATGCGATGAAGGTCGCCGCCCGCACCGAGGGCATGGTCACCGACCCGGTGTACGAGGGCAAGTCGATGGCCGGGCTGATCGACCTGGTGTCGCGCAAGGAGATCCCGGCCGGTTCGACCGTGCTGTACGCGCACCTCGGCGGCCAGCCCGCGCTCAACGGCTACAGCGCGCTGTTCAGCTGACGGCGAGGGCGCCCGGCCACGCGGCCGGGCGCCCTCCCCTCACTTCTCGCTGCTGAAGGCGGCGTCGAAGGCCGCCGACGGCTTGTCCCACAGCAGGTTGCGGATGAAGCCGACCGCTTCCTCCGCCCCGCGCAGGCGGTCCATGCCGGCGTCCTCCCACTCCACCGAGATCGGCCCGCGGTAGCCGATCGCGTTGAGGGCGCGGAAGCACTCCTCCCACGGCACGTCGCCGTGGCCGGTGGACACGAAGTCCCAGCCGCGGCGCGCGTCGGCCCACGCCAGGTGCGAACCGAGCCGCCCGTTGCGGCCGTCGAACCGCTTCTTCGTGTCCTTGCAGTCGACGTGGTAGATCCGGTCGGCGAAGTCCAGGATGAACCCGACCGGGTCCAGGTCCTGCCACACGAAGTGCGACGGGTCCCAGTTCAGCCCGAACGCCGCCCGGTTGCCCACGGCCTCCAGGGCGCGGCGAGTGGTCCAGTAGTCGTAGGCGATCTCCGACGGGTGCACCTCGTGCGCGAACCGCACGCCGACCTCGTCGAACACGTCGAGGATCGGGTTCCAGCGGGCGGCGAAGTCGGCGTACCCGTCGTCGATGACCTCCTGCGACACCGGCGGGAACATCGCCACGTACTTCCAGATCTTCGACCCGGTGAAGCCGATGACGGTGTCCACGCCGAGCTTCGCCGCGGCGCGGGCGGTGTCGGCCATCTCCGCGGCGGCCCGCTGCCGCACGCCTTCGGGCTCGCCGTCGCCCCAGACGCGGGCGGGCAGGATGTTGCGGTGCCGCTCGTCGATCGGGTCGTCGCACACCGCCTGCCCGACCAGGTGGTTCGAGATCGCCCACACCTTGAGGCCGTAGGACTCCAGGATCTTGTGCCGACCCGCCACGTAGTCGTCCTCCGCGAGCGCGCGGTCGACCTCGAAGTGGTCGCCGCTGCACGCGATCTCCAGCCCGTCGTAGCCCCACTGCGACGCGAGCCGGCACACCTCCTCGAACGGCAGATCGGCCCACTGGCCGGTGAACAACGTGACCGGACGGCTCATCGCCGGCTCCCTTCGCTCGCCTTCAGTCCTTGCACACTCAGCAGCAGGTCCCGGACGTCGGTGGCGGCCAGCCGCTCCCGCTCCGGCACACCCGCGTCCCCGCACAGCAGCACCGGCCCGTCGTCCGGCGAGTCCGGCAGCCGCCCGTGCGAGCCGCGCACCGGCGCCGGGTCCAGCGGCGTGGTCTTCATCGCGTACCGCAGGCCGGCCTTCTTGCGCACCAGGTTCAGCCCGGCCTTGGCCTTGGCCAGCGGATCGGCCGGGTCGAAGAACAGCTCGGCCGGGTCGTACCCGGGCTTGCGGTGGATCTCCACGCCACGCGCGAAGTCCGGCGCGCGGTCGTCGTCGAGCCAGTAGTAGTAGGTGAACCACGCGTCCGGCTCCGCGGTCACCACGAACTCGCCCGCCCGCGGGTGGTCGATGTCGTAGCGCGCCTGGGCCTGCCGGTCCAGCACTTCGTCCACACCGGACAGTCGCGTGAGCAGGTCCCGCACCCGCGGCAGGTCCGCCTCGTCGGCCACGTAGACGTGCGCGACCTGGTGGTCGGCAACGGCGAAGGCCCGCGAGGTCCACGGGTCGAGGTACTCCATGCCGTCCTGCGTGTAGACCTCCAGCAGGCCCTCGCGGCGCAGCAGCCGGTTGACGTCGACCGGCCGGTGCGCGTTGGTGATGCCATACTCGCTCAGCGCCACGACCCCGACGCCGTCCGCCCTGGCCTGGTCGAGCAGCGGCGCGACGGACGCGTCCACCGCGCGGGCGGCCGCGATGGCCTGCGGCGAGTCGGGGCCGAACCGCTGCAGGTCGTAGTCCAGGTGCGGCAGGTACGCCAGCGTCAGGTCGGGCCGGTCCTCGCTCAGGATCGCCGAGGTGGCCCCGACGATCCAGTCGGTGGAGGCGATCGACGCGGTCGGGCCCCAGTACTGGAACAGCGGGAACTCGCCCAGCCGCGAGGTGAGCCGGTCGTGCAGCTGCGGCGGGCGGGTGTAGCAGTCCGGGGCCTTCTTGCCGTCGGCGTAGTAGATCGGCCGGGGCGTGACGGTGAAGTCGGTGGTCGCGCCCATCGCGTACCACCAGCACACGTTGGCCGCGCGGTACCCGGGGTGCTCCGCCCGCGCGGTCTCCCACAGCTTCTCGCCCTCGACCAGCTTGTTGTGCTGGCGCCACAGGAAGACCTCGCCGAGCTCGCGGAAGTACCAGCCGTTGCCGACGATGCCGTGCTCGCTGGGCATCCGCCCGGTCAGGAACGTGGACTGAACGCTGCAGGTCACCGCGGGCAGCACGGTGTCCAGCTGCGCCTGCCAGCCCTGCTGCCCCAGCTTCGCCACGTTCGGCATGTGCTTGAGCAGCCGCGGGGTCATCCCCACGACGTCGAGCACCAGGAGCGGTTTCACTTCGATGCCACCAATCCCGCGGCGAAGGACAGTTCCGCCGCGATCCCGCCGATGAGGTCCTGGCGGTGCGCCTCGGGCAGCACCGTCCAGGTGTAGGTTTCCACTTCCAGGTGCGCCGGCTTCGGCGGCAGCGCGGCGAGGGCCTGCGACAGCACCTCGGTGGTCGAGGACAGCGGCGCCGCCGGGGTCGCGTGCAGCGGCACGTGGAAGTGCACGCGCCACGGCCCCTCCCCCGGCAGGTCGGCGAACGCCTCGCCCAGGTCGTCGGCCTTGCGGACGTCGCCGCCGGACGATTCGCGGGTCTGGTGCAGGTACCGCGGCTCGTCGAACGCGGCCAGCGCCTCCCGGGCCGCCGGGTCGCGCGGGTCCGGCACGTGCAGGGCCGCCGACATCTGGACCTTGACCACGTCGAGCCCGGCCGCGGTGATCTCGGCGACCGCGCCGGCCGGGTCGGCGAAGGACACCGCCAGGTGACAGGTGTCCAGGCACAGCCCGACGTGCGCGGGGTCGACGCGCCCGGCGAGCCAGGACACGGCGTCGTGCACGGTGTCCAGGACGCAGCCGGGTTCCGGCTCGACGGCGAGCCGGATCGTGCGGTCCTGGGCGCGCAGCGCGGCGGTCACCTCGTCGAGCAACCGCTGGGCCGCCGCGTCGTCCTCCGGCGTCCACGGCTCGCGCCAGCCCAGCGGCAGCGTGGAGATGCTGCCGAACGCGGCGTCGTCGGGCAGCAGCCCGGACAGCACGGTCGCGCAGTTCAGCGTGTACTCCGCGCGTGCCCGGTCGGTCCACCGTGGACGGTAGACCTTCTGCTTGACCACCGGGTCGTGGAACCCGCCGTACGGGAACGCGTTGAGCGTCACCACTTCCAGCCCGCGGGCGTCCAGCTCGGCACGCAACCGCTTGCGCTCGCCCGGATCGGCGGCCAGCGCCGACGCCACGTCGGCGGCCAGCCACAGTCCGAGCCCGAGCCGGTCGGCGCCGAGCCGCTCCCGCACCGGCAGGGCGTAGGAGTCGAGCTGGCCGAGGACCCCCGCGAGGTCCTCGGCCGGATGGACGTTGGTGCAGTAGGACAGGGGCGTCACGCGACCGCCTCGTCCCGCCCGCCGCGCAGCACGGAGTTGCCCTCGAAGGTCTCCTTGGCCGCGCTGAAACCGGGCAGCTCGTCGAGGACCAGCCGCCCGCTCTGGCCGTAGAAGGCGACCGGGTTGTCCCACAGCACGGTGTCCACATCGGACTCGGTGAACCCGCCGTCGAGCATCGCCAGGCCGGTCTTGTGGACCTTCAGCGGGTCCGACCGGCCCCAGTCGGCGGCGGAGTTGACCAGCATCTTCTCCGTGCCGTGCTCGCGCAGGATCGCGACCATGCGCTGCTCGTCCATCTTGGTGTCCGGGTAGATGGAAAAGCCCATCCAGGCGCCGGACTCCTTGACCAGGCCGACGGTGACCTCGTTGAGGTGGTCGACCACGACCCGTTCCGGCGCGATGCCGGACTCGGCCACCACGGCGAGGGTGCGCTTGGTGCCTTCCAGCTTGTCCCGGTGCGGGGTGTGCACGAGCACCGGCAGGTCGTGCTCCTTCGCCATCTCCAGCTGGCGGGCGAAGGCGTCGTCCTCGGCCGGGGTCATCGAGTCGTAACCGACCTCGCCGACCGCGACCACCCCGTCCTTGGCGAGGTAGCGCGGCAGCACGTCGAGCACCGGCGTGCAGCGCGGGTCGTTGGCCTCCTTGGGGTTCAGCGCGATGGTGCAGTGGTGGCGGATGCCGAACTGCGCGGCGCGGAAGCGTTCCCAGCCGATCAGCCCGTCGAAGTAGTCGGTGAACGACGACACGCCGGTGCGCGGCTGGCCGAGCCAGAACGCGGGCTCGACCAGTGCCCGCACGCCGGCGGCGTACATGGCCTCGTAGTCGTCGGTGGTGCGGGAGGTCATGTGGATGTGCGGATCGAACAGGCGCATCAGGGTGTCTCTTCCAGGAAGCGGAGTGCGTCGGCGGGGACGGCGCGGCCGGCGGCCCTGCGCTCCCCCGCGTAGTCGGTGATCATGCGGCGCAGCTCGTCGTCGGCCCGCCGGTCCAGCTCGGCGACCGCGGCCAGCGGGATGCCGGTGAACAGGCACTTCAGCACGCCGTGGCGCCAGCCGTGCTGGTCGAGGTGGCGGGCGGCGAACGGGCCGAGCGCGGCGGCGATCAGGCCGGTGTCGTTGCTGCGCAGGGCGTCGCGGACGAGTTCGAGACCGGTGGCGACGGCCTTGTCGCCGACCGCGGACAGCGCCCGCAGCACGCCCCGCCGCTCGGCGCCGTCGCCGTAGCGGTAGAGGTCGGCCAGCTCGGTCGCGAACTCCCCGGCGGGCAGCGCCGCGGCGAGCGTGGTCAGCAGCCGGGTCCGGGCCAGGTCGTCGGCGGTGCCGTGGACCAGGCCGTCCGGATCGGAGCCCGGGTGCAGCGGCCCCCGGCCGACGTGCCGTCCGGCCGCCGGGAACAGGGTCCGCACTGCCGTCGGTTCACCGGTGATGCGCCGTTGCGCCTCGCCCAGCCAGGACTGGTCGAGCCGCGCGGCCCGCAACGCGGTCAGCGCGGCGCGGGCGACCTGCGGCGCGGCGTGGCTGTGCCGGGGCAGCTCGACCGCGGCCACCCCGGTGTAGCCGATCTCGTCCAGCGCGGCGAGCGTGGCGGGCAGGTCCAGCTGCCCGTCGCCGAACTCGAGGTGCTCGTGCACCCCCGGCCGCATGTCGTCCAGCTGCACGTTGACCAGCAGCCCCTTGGCCTGCCGGATGCAGGCGGCCGCGTCCTGCGGCTCCACGGCGACGCAGTGCCCGACATCGAGGGTGATCCCGAGCCCATCCGGATCACCCAGTTCGGCGCGCAGCCGCAGCGCGTCGGACAGCGTTTCCACGAGCATCCCGGGTTCCGGTTCGAGGCCGAGGCGGACACCGCGCCGGTCCGCCTCGGCCAGCACCGCGGGCATCCGCGACCGCAGCCGCTCCCACCCGGTCGCCTCGTCCACAGTGGACACCCCGGACCAGAACGACACGCAGTCGGCGCCCAGTCCCTCCGCGACCCGGATCGCCCGCGCCAGGAAGTCCAGCCGCTTGTCCGCGTTCTCGCTGACCAGGGTCGGTTCGTGCTTGTGCCACGGGTCGAGCAGGAACCGCGCTCCGGTCTCCACGACGCAGCGCAGGCCCAGCTCGCCCAGCCGGGTCGCGACCCGGTCCACGCGCGCGGACAGGTCCTCGGCGTACGGGTCGAGGTGCTGGTGGTCCAGCGTCAGCGCGACCGAGGTGTAGCCCAGGTCGGCGATGATCGCCAGCGCGTCGTCGAGCCGGTGGTTGGCGAACCCGTTGGTGCCGTAGCCGAGGTGGTAGCCGCTCATGTCGGGCTCACCTTCCGGCCGAGCCGCTTGGCCAGCGGCAGCGCCAGTGCGACCAGGCCCGCGCCGAGCACGCCGCCGCGCCGGGCCGCGAGCGCGGCCTGCAACGGGACCATGCCGTGGATGCCCGCGGCCGTCGCCGTGCGGACCACGGCCGCGGTCGGCTTGCGCACCGCCGCGTACTGCTTCGACCCGACGCTCACGCCGTACCCGGCGGCCGCGGCCAGCGCCGCCACCCGGTGCCCGGCCGCGCCACCGCGCCCGGAGACCGCCGCGGCGGCCGACGCCGAGGTCAGCGCGAGCGCGCCCGCCGCCCGTGCGGGCGACGCGCCGTGCACCTCGCCTGCCGACAACGCGGTGACCCCGAGCGTGTGCCCGCCGAGCACCGCGGCCGGGACCAGCGCCTTCGCCGCACCCGAGCGGCCCGCGCCGAGCAGCACGTCCAGCGAGCGGCACAGCGCCATCGCGGCCGGCGCGAGCGGGGTCTTCTTGAGCACGGTGTCGTAGGCCCACACCGCCGCCGCCAGCGGCGCGGCGACCTTGAGCGCGTCGCGGCCACCGGCGACCGCGGCCAGCCCGAGGCCCGCGCCGGTCAGCCCGGCAGCCACGCCGAGCGCGCGCTGCGGGCTGATCCGGCCGGACGGGATCGGCCGTTCCGGGCGCTCGACCGCGTCCAGTTCGCGGTCGGCCCAGTCGTTGAGCGCCATGCCGGACCAGTAGATCGCCACCGAGGCCAGCGGCAGCGCGAGCCGCCGGCCCCGCAACGGACGACCGGCCGCGGCGGCGCCCGCGACGGTGTCGCCGAGGACGCTCAGCGCGGCCGGTGCCCGCACGAGCTGCACGTACGGGTTCACTTCTGCCGTCCCAGCGACGCCGCCCACTCGGCCAGGACCCGCGCCTGCTCGGCGAAGCGGTGCTCGCCGGTGCCGACCGGGTCCTTGAAGAAGAACGCCAGCTGCCCCAGCGGCCCGGTCTCGCCCGCCCGGTACGCGGCCGCGGTCAGCCGCGCCAGGTCCAGCACCAGCGGCGCGGCCAGTGCCGAGTCGTAGCCGGTCCAGGTGAACTGCAGGGTCATCCGCGCGCCCAGGAAGCCCTCGAAGGACACGTGGTCCCACGCCGTCTTCTGCTCGCCCAGGTCCGGCACGTGGTCGATGTGCAGCGGCGCCACCACGTCGTCGCCGAGCAGGGCCGCCAGCCCGCGGGCCTTGGACTCCAGCTTGCCCGCCGCCTTCACCGGGTCGGCCAGGGTGGCGCCGTCGCCGCCGCCGAGCAGGTTGGTGCCCGACCACGAGCGCACCTTCAGCGCCCGCGCCGCGAACATCGGCGCCAGCACCGACCGGAGCAGCGTCTCACCGGTCTTGCCGTCCGAACCCGCGTAGGGCAGCCCCTGCCGCCGGGCGAATTCGGTGAGCGCGGGCAACCGGATGCCCGTCGACGGCGTGAAGTCCACGAAGGGGCACCCCGCCGACACCGCCGCGAACGCCGCCAGCGAGCTGCCGGGCAGCACCTCCCGGCCGGGCTCGTCCATCGCCGCCACGAGCGCGTCGAGGTCGTGGTGCTCCGGCGCGTCCGCGGTTGGGGGTTCCGTGGACGAGACGTTGATCACCACGACGGCCGACAGGCCGTGCCGGGTGCGGAACTCGCGCAGGTCGTCGGCCATCCGCGCGGCGGTCTCGGCCTGCGTGCGCCCGGCGGGCACCGGGCGCAGGTCGGCCTCGACGGCGCGCAGGCCGTCGCGGATCGCCGGCAGCAGGCCGGCGGGGAGCAGCCCGCCCGCGGCGAGCTGCTCCGCCTTCTTCTCCAATGGCGTGTCCACCAGGTCGTGCCCGCCGACGACGAGCTCGTCCCAGCCCGGCAGCACGCCGGGCGCCACGTCGAGCCGCTCGGTCACACAGCCGTCCGGCCCGGTCAGGCCGGACCGCATCGCGAGCAGCCCGCTGATCGCCGTCGTGGCCACCGAGCCACGCGCGCCGACCAGCCACAATCCAGTTCTCTCAGGCATCGATCACCCTTTCGGTCGACATTGATACGCCGACCCAGGACGTTCCGTTGCCCGCGCTCTCCTCCACCGCGTGCAGCACCCGCTGGACCTGCAGGCCGTCGGCGAACCCCGGTTCGGGGTCGCGCTGCTCGCCGATGGCGGTGAGGAAGTCGGCGATCTCGTGGGTGAAGGTGTGCTCGTACCCCAGCAGGTGCCCCGGCGGCCACCACGCCCCGACGTAGGGGTGGTCCGGCTCGGTCACCAGGATCCGCCGGAAGCCCGCCTCGGCCGGGTCGTCGTCGCCGTCGTAGAAGGACAGCTCGTTCATCGACTCGAAGTCGAAGGCCAGGCTGCCGCGCGACCCGTTGATCTCCAGCCGCAGCGCGTTCTTGCGGCCGAGCGCGAACCGGGTGGCCTCGAAGGTGGCGACCGCGCCGCCGGTGAACCGCGCCAGGAACACCGCGCAGTCGTCCACGTCGACCTCGCCCAGCGCGCTGCCCGGCTCCCCGGACAGCGGCCGCTCCCGCACGAACGTCTCGGTCATCGCCGAGACGCCGCTGATCCGGTCGCCGAGGACGAACTGGGCGGTGTCCACCGCGTGCGCGGCGATGTCACCGAGCGCGCCGGACCCGGCCTTGTCCCGCCGCAGCCGCCAGGTCATCGGCGTGGCCGGGTCGGCCAGCCAGTCCTGCAGGTAGGCGGCCCGCACCTGGCGGATCGTGCCCAGCCTGCCGTCGGCGACCATCTTGCGGGCCAGCGCGATCGCGGGCACCCGCCGGTAGTTGAACCCGACCATGGCCCGCTGCCCGTTGGCCGCCGCGCGCTCGGCGGCCGCCGCCATCTCCTCGGCCTCGGCGACCGAGTTGGCCAGCGGTTTCTCGCACAGCACGTGCTTGCCCGCGGCGAGGGCGGCAAGCGCGATCTCGGCGTGCGAGTCGCCCGGCGTGCAGATGTCGACGATGCCGACGTCGTCACGCGCGACCAGGGTGGCCCAGTCGGTCTCGACGTCCGGCCAGCCCTGCTTGGCGGCGGCGGCCTTCGTGCGCTCCGGGTCGCGGCCGCCGAGGACGGCCAGCCGCGGCACCAGTGGCACGTCGAAGAACCGGTGGACCGAGCGCCAGGCGTGGGCGTGGACGGCGCCCATGAAGGCGTGCCCGACCATGCCCACCCCGATCGAGGCGCCCACGGGATCAGGAGTCGAAGGCGACATCGGCATAGGAATCGACGTTCTCCTTGGTCACCACGGCCGAGTAGGTCGTGACGTTCGCGGGGATCTCGTGCTCGGCGAGGTCGCCGATGCCCTTGGCCTGGCCGAGCAGCCGGGCCAGGGCGATCGCCGACGACGCCATCGACGGGCTGTAGAGCACGGTCGCCTTGATGACGCTGCTGTCGGCCTTGATCAGGTCCATCATGTTGCGCGAGCCCGCGCCGCCGACCATGAAGAACTCGTTGCGGCGCGCGTTGTCGATCGCCGCCAGCACGCCGATGCCCTGGTCGTCGTCGTGGTTCCACAGCGCGTCGAGCTTGCTCGCCGACTGCAGCAGGTTCGACGTCATCTGCTCGCCGCTCTCCGGCGTGAACTGCGCGGACACCCGCGGGCCGACGGCGAAGCCGTGCTTGGCCAGCGCGTCCCGGAAGCCCTGGCTGCGCTCCTGGGTCAGGGGCAGCGAGTCGATGCCGGCGACCTCGCCGATCACCGGGCTGGCCACGCCCTTCTTCTTCAGCTCGCCCGCGATGTAGTTGCCCGCGTTGACACCCATCCGGTAGTTGTCGCCGCCGATCCAGGTGCGGTAGGCCAGCGGCGTGTCGAACACGCGGTCCACGTTGACCACCGGGATGCCGGCGTCCATGGCCTGCTGACCGACCTGCGTCAGCGCCTTGCCGTCGAAGGGCAGGATCACCAGGACGCCGACCTTCTGGTTGATCAGCGTCTCGACCTGGGCGATCTGCTGGTTGACGTCGTTGGTGCCCTCGGTGGCGGTGAAGGTGACGTCGGAGAACTGGCCGGCCTGCGCGCGGGCGTTCTTGGTCATCGCCGCCATCCAGCCGTGGTCGGCGGCGGGCGCGGAGAAGCCGATGGTGACCTGCTTGCCGGGCTGGGAGTTCTGGCCCGCGTTGCCCGCGACGGCCTGCGGGGCCGACTGCGGCGACTCGTTGGAGGTGCAGGCGGCCAGCAGGGCGCCGGCGCCGACGGCCGCGCCACCGGTGAGGAAGCGGCGGCGGGCGAGGGAGGATGGTCCGGACATGGCGAGCTCCAGTGATCGTCGTCGGGGTGTTCGGGGTTCGTCTTTCCTAAGTGGACTTGCGGGCGCGGTTGGTGCGGAACTGCAGCAGGACGGCCAGGACGATGATCGCGCCCTTGGCGATGTTCTGGATGTCGGTGTCGAGGTTGTTGAGCGTGAAGATGTTGCCCAGCACCGTGAAGATCAGGACGCCGATGAGCGTGCCGATCAGGGTGCCGCGGCCACCGGTGAGCAGGGTGCCGCCGATGACGACCGCGGCGATCGCGTCCAGCTCGTAGTAGAGGCCGTTGGTGGAGGCGCCCGAGGTGGTGCGCGCCACCACCATGAGCGCCGCGATGCCGCAGCACAGCCCGGCCACGCCGTAGACGAGCGCGGTGTGCCGCTTGACGTTGATGCCTGCCAGGCGCGCGGCCTCGGTGTTGCCGCCGACGGCGAACGTGCGGCGGCCGAACGTGGTGCGGTTGAGCAGGACCCACCCGACCACGAACACCAGGGCGAACATCCAGATCAGCACCGGGATGCCGAGGAAGTCGCCGCGGAAGAAGTTCAGGAAACCGGTCTCCCGCACGACCTGGGTCTGGCGGCCGCTGATCCGCTCGGCGAGCCCCCGTGCCGAGGCGTACATCGCCAGCGTCGCGATGAACGGCACCACTCTGCCGTAGGACACCAGCACACCGTTGATCAGCCCGCAGCCGAGCCCGACCGCGAGCGCGCAGATCACCATCACCACCGGGCCGTAGGCCTGCGTCGCCAGGGTCGTCGCCCACACGCTGGACAGCGCCACGATCGAGCCGACGGACAAGTCGATGCCGCCGCTGATGATCACGAACGTCATGCCGACGCTGACCACGCCGATCGCGGCCGCGAGCCGCAGGATGGTGGACAGGTTGCCCTCGGTGAAGAACGCGTCCGGCCTGGTCAGCCAGCCCACCAGGCACAGCAGGACGAACACCCCGAACAGCCCGGCCAGCCGGACGTCCACCGGGAACCGGCCGCGCGCGGCCTTCGGGGCCGGCGGCGCGGCCCGGGGTGGCGGGGCCTGCGTGGCCTCGGGCAACACCGACGAGGAGTCCTTCGTCATGCCGCACTTCCCTCCATCACCAGATTCAGCACGTCTGCTTCGGTCAGCTCGCTCGCGGGCGCCTCGCGGACCACGTGGCCCTCCCGCATCACGAGCACGCGGTCGGCGAGCCCGAGCACCTCGGGCATCTCGCTGGAGACCAGCACGAGCCCGACCCCGGCCGCGGCCAGCTCGCGGATCAGCCGGTAGAGCTCGGCCCGCGCGCCCACGTCGACGCCGCGGGTGGGCTCGTCGAGCAGCAGGATCGAGCAGCCGCGCACGAGCCAGCGCGCCACGACCGCCTTCTGCTGGTTGCCGCCGGAGAGCGTGCCCACCGGGCGGCGCGGGTCGGCCGGGCGCAGGTCCAGCTGCCGCAGGCGCTCGGCCGAGTCCCCGATCTCGCGGGCGCGGTCGGTGAAGCCGAAGCGGCTGTAGGCGGGCAGGCTGGCCAGGGTCACGTTGTGCGCGACCGACATCTCCAGCAGCAGCGCCTGGCTCTTGCGTTCCTCCGGCGCGAGGCCGATCCCGGCCTTGACCGCGCTGGGCACGTCGCCGGGCTTGAGGCGCTTGCCCTCGACGAACACCTTGCCCCCGTCCGGTTTGCGGCCGCCGAAGATGGTCTCCAGCAGTTCGCTGCGGCCGGCGCCGACGAGGCCGGCCACACCGAGGATCTCCCCGCGCCGCAACGTGAAGCTGACGTTCTCGAATTCGCCGCGGCGGGTCAGGTTCTCCACGCGCAGCAACTCGGTCGAGGTGTCCACTGTGGATTCCAGGCGTTCCGGGTAGACGGTTTCGACGCGGCGGCCGGACATCAGCGACACCAGGTGGTCGGTGGTGACGTCGGCGACCTCGAGCCCGGCGGCGACGGTGGCGCCGTCCTTGAGGACGGTGACGCGGTTGCCGATGCGGCGGATCTCCTCCAGCCGGTGCGAGATGTAGACGACGGCGACCCCGTCGGCGGTCAGCTCGGCGACGATGCGGAACAGGTTGTCCACCTCGTCGGAGGCGAGCGCGGCGGTCGGCTCGTCCATCACGATCAGGCGGGCGTCGTGGGCCAGCGCGCGGGCCATCGACACGAGCTGCTGGCCTGCCGCGGACAGGTCGCCGACCTCGCGGTCGGGGTGGATCTCCGGGTGGCCGAGCCGCGCGAGCAGCTCGGCGGCCCGCACGCGGGCCTGCCGGTCGCGGGTGAAGCCGGCCTGCGCCGGCTCGTGGCCGAGGAAGATGTTGTCCGACACCGACAGCGCGGGGATGAGGTCGAGCTCCTGGTACATGGTCGCGATGCCGCGGCGCAGCGCGGCGACCGGCGAGGACAGCGTGACGGGCTCGCCCTGCCAGCGGATCTCGCCCGCGTCCGGCTGGTGGGCGCCGGCGAGGACCTTGATCAGGGTCGATTTGCCTGCGCCGTTCTGGCCGAGCAGGCAGTGCACCTCCCCCGCCCGCACCGACAGCTCGACACCGTCCAGCGCCCGGACACCCGGGAACGTCTTGACGATGCCGCGCATGGACAGCAGGTCTTCGGTCATCACGCCTCCACGCTCACCGGGGCGCCGGCCGGGGCCAGCGTCGGATCGTCCAGCAGGGGCCGGATCGCGGCCTGCGCCGCGCCGGTGCCGACCGCGGTGAACCCGAGCCGGGACGCCACGATGCGGGGGCCGCCGGTCTCGGCGGTGACCGAGCGGGCGGCGAGTTCGGCGCGGACCGGCTCGGCGAGCCACTCGCGCAGCGGCGCGAAGTAGCCGCCGAGCACGACGATCCGCGGGTCGAGCAGGTCGGCCAGGACCGCGATGCCGTGGCCGAGGGCGGCGCCCAGCTGCACGAGCGCGTCGAGGACGCGGCGGTCGCCGTCCTGGGCGCGCCGCCGCACGATCGCGGTGCGCTGGGCCAGGTCGAGCGACGGGTCGTGGACCAGGTCGCCGGGGCCGGCCAGCGAGTGCAGGAACGGGTCGATGCCGACGGCGGTCTGCCAGCAGCCGCGGCGGCCGCAGACGCAGGGCCGTCCGGTGGGTTCCAGCGACAGGTGCCCGACCTCGCCCGCGGCGCCGCCGATCAGGCCGCCGCCGGTGATCAGCCCGGCGCCGACGCCCATGCCGCCGAGCAGGAACACGACGTCGGAGCAGCCGCGGGCGGCGCCGTCGTCGGCTTCGGCGAGGGCCGCGAGGTTGGCGTCGTTGCCGACGACGATGCGGTCGAGGGGGAACCCGGTGCGGGCGGCGAGCCCGTCGGCGAGGGCGAGGCCGCGCCACCGGAGGCCGGGCGCGACGCGGACGACGCCGGTCGCGGTGTCGACCAGACCGGGCACCGCCACCGCGATGCCGGCGACATCGTCCACTTCGGACCGCGCGGCGAGCACGAGCGCGGCCAGTTCGTCGAGGGTGCGTTCCGCCCCGAGGGCCCGCACGTCACACGCGGCGCGGCGGCGGGTGGTGGCGGTGCCGGCGAGGTCGAGGACCGTCGCGCCGACGTGGTTCTCGTCCACCTCGAGCCCGATGCCCCAGTGGCCGCGCGGCCGGAGTTCGACGAGCTGGCCGGGCCTGCCCTGGCCGCCCTCGTGACGGCCGCCCGCCTGGACGAGCTCGCGGATCTCCAGCTCGGCGACGAGGCCGGAGACGGTGGCCTTGCTGAGGCCGCTGAGGGTCGCCAGTTGCGCGCGGGAGAGCCCCCCGTGGCGGCGCAGGAGCCGGACGAGCAGGGCGAGGTTGGCCCTGCGGACACCGGCGCGGTCCGTCGGCCGGTCGGAAGGTTGGGGCACCGCGGACGCTCCACTTCGTTGGGAAACTGGCCGGTCTCAGTGCTGCGGTCTCAGTGCTCTGGCGTACGCCGCCTACTCTGACTGGCGGGGTACTTCTGCCACAATCCGGCAAAAGGAGTAACAGTCAGATCGTTACTTTTGAACCAGACTGCCGAAAGTGTGCACGGTTGATGACAGGCTTCCGTTCAGTGGAAGTCGCGAGCGCCACCCGCACCACTTCGCGCTCCCCGAAGCCACCCACAGCCTCGCGCGGCCAGCGCCGGCATTTCGCCCCACATCAACCCGCGCCTCGCACCACCCGGCGCACCCGCGGCCCCGCCACCCGCACCACTGCGCCGACGCCGAGCCACCCGCAGCGGTCTCAAGCCACCCGCACCGCCCGCGCCAAGGTCACGCAGGCACGCTGAACGCGTGGTCGGACGCCAGCCACGCGGCCCCGATCACGCCGGCCTGATCACCCAGCTCCGAGAGCACTATCGGCAGGTTCCCGGTCGCCAGTGGCAGCGACCGCCGGTAGACCGACGACCGCACCTCGGCCAGCAGCGTGTGCCCCAGCCGGGACACCCCGCCGCCGATCACGACCATCCCGGGGTTCAGGAAGCTCACCAGCGACGCGATCACCTGCCCCAGCCGCCGCCCGCCCTCGCGGACCAGCGTCACCGCCGCGAAGTCACCGGCCTGGGCCGCCTCCGCCACGTCCCGCGCGGTCAACGCCGGCCGGTCCGCCAGCAGCTCGGCCAGGTACGGCGACCGGCCGCTGCGCGCCAGCGTCAGCGCGTCCCGCGCCAGGGCCGCCCCGCCGAAGTACGCCTCCAGGCACCCGGCCTCCCCGCAGGCGCACGCCGGGCCGTAGTCGTCGAGCTTGATGTGCCCGATGTCGCCCGCCGTGCCGGCCACCCCGCGGTACACGCGCCCGCCGACGACGATCCCGCCGCCGATACCGGTCCCCACCTTCACGAAGATCAGGTCGTCCAGCGACCGCGCCACCCCCGCGTGCCGCTCCCCCAGCGCCATCACGTTCACGTCGTTGTCCACCGTCACCGCGCAGCCCCAGTGCCCGGCCAGCCGGTCGCGCACCGGGAAGCGGTCCCAGCCCGGCATGATCGGCGGCGCCACCGGCATCCCGTCGCGGAAACTCACCGGCCCGGGCAGCCCGATGCCGGCGCCCGCGAGCCGCCCTGGGGCGTCCTGCAGCACCTTCGCCGCCAGCTGCTCGACCCGGTCCAGCACCGGCACCGGCCCGCGGCGCACGTCGCAGTCCTCCACCGCGTGCGCCAGCACCTCGCACCGCCCGTCGGTCACCGCCACGCCGACCGAGGTCGCCCCGATGTCGACGCCGAGGAACCGCAAGTCGTCGGCCAGGCGCACGAGCGTCGACCGGCGCCCGCCGCGGCTCGCCGCCGGACCGCCGGATTCCACGAGCCCGCCTTCGGCCAGCCGGGTGATCTCGGCGGCCAGCCGGGCCCGTGGCACGCCGAGCCGTTCACCCAGTTCGACCCTTGCCATCGGGCCCTCGTCCCGCAACAGGGCGAGCAGCCCGGCCTGCTCACGGGTCTCGGCCGACGGGGGAAAACCGCTGGTGGTCATGGGGCACCAGCCTCCTCGCTGCTCGCGCGTGCACCGACTGTAGACCCGCCGCCGCCCCTTTTGAGCGGACACGGCCCAACTTTGTTCCGCGAAATCCGAAACTCTGGACACTTCCGGCGGAAGTTGCCTACGTTGACCGGCGCACGTGGCAAGGGGGTCGGTTCACACTCGGCTGAAGGAGAAATCCGTGTCCCACTCGTCGTTCAACCGCCGCGGTTTCCTGCGCTCCGCGGCGGGGGCGACCGTCGCGGTCAGCGCCGCGGCGCTCGCCGGATCGCTGCCCGCCGCCGCCAGCCAGGGCGGCGGCCGCCTCGTCCCGCAGAACCAGATCGGCATCCAGCTCTACAGCGTCCGCGACAAGGTCTCGCAGCTCGGGTTCCGGGCCGTGTTCGAGGAGCTGTCCCGCATCGGCTACCGCGAGATCGAGTTCGCGGGCTACACGCAGAGCACCTCGATCCTCGGACGGCAGATCACCGTGCCGGAGATCGCCCAGCTGCTGAAGGACTTCGGGCTCAAGGCGGTCGGCAGCCACGTCGGCCTCAACAACTTCCGCACCAACCTGCAGGGCGAACTCGACAACGCGGAAATCCTCGGGCTCAAGCACATCGGCACCGCCAACGCCCCGACCAACGTGAACACAGTGGACGGTTACCGGGCGGCGGCCGAGGAGTTCAACACCTTCGGCGCCGCGGCACGCGACCGCGGCCTGAAGTTCTACCAGCACAACCACGCCGGCGAGTTCGCCTTCGCCACCGACCAGCCGAAGGTGCGCCTCTACGACGTCTTCCTCGAGCACACCGACCCGCGCCTGGTCTACCTGGAAATGGACGTGTACTGGGCCTACGTCGGCCAGTACCGATTCCCCGGCTTCGACCCCGCCGACTACATCACCCGCGCCCCGCACCGCTACCCGTTGCTGCACCTCAAGGACGGCGACGAGAACCCCGCCAACCCCAACGGCTACGACATCGTCGAGTTCGGCGCGGGCGACCTGCCCTACCGCCGCTTCCTCAAGCGGGTCAACGGCCGCGGCCGCTACCACGGCATCTGGGAGCAGGACACCGCCCCGAACACGCAGCCCAACCCGCCCGGCTCGTTCGCCGCGGCACTGCGCAGCTACCAGGCGCTGACGGACCTGCGCGGCTGACCCCTTCCCCTCCCCGTCGAAATCCCACCGGAGTGATCTCGCGATGCATCCTGCCCTGAGACGGTTGATCACCGCCGCCGCGGTGACGGCCCTGCCGTTGCTCGGCCTCGCCGTGCCGGCCGCGGCCCACGAGGAAGACGCCGCCCTGCACTGGGAGAACTACGAGAAGATCACGCTCACCAAGAACGTGGGCGAGCCCATCGACCTGGCCGTGCTGCCGGACAACCGCGTCCTGCACACCGCGCGCAGCGGTGAGGTGCGGCTGACCGACCCGAAGACCGGTGTCACGAAGGTCGTCAGCACGATTCCCGTCTACCAGAACTCGGAAATGGGTCTGCAGACGGTGACCCTGGACCCCGGCTTCGCCGAGAACAACTGGGTCTACCTCTACTACTCGCCCAAGCTGAACACCCCCGCCGGCTCGGCGCCGAACACGCTGCCCGCGGGCACGGACGACTCGTACTGGAAGCAGTGGGAGGGCTACGACGTCCTGTCCCGGTTCAAGTGGACCGGCGAGTCGCTGGACCTGAGCACCGAGCAGGAGATCATCCGCATCCCCACCAACCGCGGCCAGTGCTGCCACGTCGCCGGTGACGTCGACTTCGACGCCCAGGGCAACCTGTACCTGTCGACCGGCGGCAACACCCCCGCCTCGGGCCCGAACGTCAACGGCTACACCCCGATCAACGACGCGCCCGGCTACAACCCCGGCCTCGACGAGCGCCGCGGCGCGGGCAACACCAACGACCTGCGCGGCAAGATCCTGCGCATCCACGTCAACGAGGACGGCTCCTACACGATCCCCGAGGGCAACCTGTTCGCCCCCGGCACGCCGCTGACGCGGCCGGAGATCTTCGTGATGGGCCTGCGCAACCCGTTCCGGATGACCGTGGACAA
Organism: Amycolatopsis sp. ATCC 39116; assembly: GCF_000231075.2. NCBI lineage: Bacteria > Bacillati > Actinomycetota > Actinomycetes > Pseudonocardiales > Pseudonocardiaceae > Amycolatopsis > Amycolatopsis sp. ATCC 39116. The sequence goes on from NZ_AFWY03000030.1 coordinate 69,089, forward strand.
GGCGACCGGCGCGGTGATGTGGGGCGACTACGGCCCCGACGCCGGCACCGCCGACCCGAACCGCGGCCCGATGGGCTACGTCGAGTGGCAGATCACGACGAAGGCGATGAACTCGGGCTGGCCGTTCTGCACGGCCGACAACTCCCAGCCCTACCGGGACTTCGACTTCGCCACGCTCACCCCGGGCCCGGCGTTCGACTGCGCCGCCCCGGTCAACGACTCGCGCTGGAACACCGGCCTGCGCGAGCTGCCGCCGGCCACCCCGGCCACGCTCTGGTACGGCGACAAGGACAGCGACCAGCCGTGGCCCGAGCTGACCGCGTTCCGCTCCAGCACCGGCCAGGCGCCGATGGGCGGCCCGGTCTACCACTACGACGCGAACAACCCGTCGCCGACGAAGTTCCCGGAGTACTGGGACGGCAAGGCGTTCTTCGGCGAGTTCTCGCAGGACTACGTCGCCGCGTTCACGCTGTCCGGCCCGGACGGCCCGGTGACGAAGCTGGAGAACTTCCTGCCCAACGCCCAGTTGTCCACGCTGGGCCAGCCGATCTGGGACAACCCGATGGACCTCGAGTTCGGTCCGGACGGCTCGCTCTACGTCCTGGACTACGGCGACGGCTTCTTCCGGCAGAACCCGGACGCCGGCCTGTACCGGATCGACTTCGCGCCGGGCGACAAGGCGCCGACCGCGCGGATGACGGCGACCCCGTCGTCCGGGCAGGCGCCGCTGACCGTGGCCTTCGACGGCAGCGCGTCCAGCGACCCCGAGGGCGGCGCGCTGACCTACGAGTGGGACTTCGACGGTGACGGCACGTTCGACGCCACCGGACCGCAGGCCACCCACACCTACACCGAGAACGGCCAGGTCGAGGCGCGGCTGCGCGTCACCGACCCGGCGGGCAAGCACGGCCTGACGTCGGAGCAGGTCACCACCGGCAACACCGCGCCCACCGTCGGGCTGACCGCGCCGGCGCACGGCGGGTTCTTCGACTGGGGCGACGCGATCCCCTACGCGGTGACCGTCAGCGACCCGGAGGACGGCGCGACCCCGGTGTGCAGCCGGGTGGCGTGGGCCTTCGGTCTGGGCCACAACCAGCACGGGCACCCGGTCAACAGCGGCACCGGCTGCACCGGCGCCGTGGCCACGCCGACCGACGCCGGGCACGGTGAGACCGAGAACGTCTTCGGCGTGCTCAACGTGAGCTACACCGACAACGGCGCGGGCGGCGTGCCGCCGGCGACCGGTGAGGCGCAGGCCGTGCTGAACCCGAAGCTCATGCAGGGCGAGCACGCCGACGAGACCAGCGGCGTGACGATCACCGACGACGCGACCGCGTCCGGGCTGCGCTCGGTCACCGGTTTCGACGCCGGGGACTGGCTGGCCTACGATCCGGTCAACTTCAGCGGCATCACAGGCGTGCAGACCAAGGCGCACGGCGCCGGCCAGCTGCAGCTGCGGTGGAACGCCGCCGACGCGGCCCCGTTCGCCACGGTCGACGTCCCGGCCGGGGACGGCTGGCAGACGGTCACCACACCGCTGTCCGGCCTGCCGTCCGGCGCGGGCAAGCTGTTCGTCACCTCCAGCGGCGGGGTCGACGTCGACGCCTTCACCTTCCAGGGCGCCGGGGTCGCGGACAAGACGCCGCCCGCGGTGTCGGCCGCGCTGACGCCGTCGGCGCCGACCGGGGCGAACGGCTGGTACACGGGCAACGTCACGCTGGCCGTGACCGCGACCGACAACGGCACGGTGTCCAGCAGGCAGTACTCCGTGGACAACGGCGTGACCTGGGCGAACGCGGCCAACCCGGTCACGTTGTCGGCCGAGGGCACCACGACCGTGCTGTACCGGGCGACGGACAACGGCGGCAACGTCTCCGCGCCGGGCACGCTCACGGTCAAGATCGACAAGACCGCGCCCGCGGTGACGGTCGCCGGGGTGACCGAGGGGCAGGCCTTCGGGGACTCCGCGGCACTGACGCCGGTGGTCACCGCCACCGACGCCGCGTCCGGGGTCGCCAAGGTCCAGGCCACGGTGGACGGTCAGCCGGTCACGCCGGGCAAGCCGCTGGACCTGTGGCGGCTGCCGCTCGGGGCGCACCAGCTGTCGGTGACCGTGACCGACCAGGCCGGGCTCACCACGACCAAGGCCGTGAACTTCACGACCGGGACGTCGTTCGGTGACGTGCGCGCCCTGATCGACCGGTTCCGCGACGCCGGCTGGGTGACCAAGGCGGGTGCGGTGCAGCTGCGCGGCACCCTGGACCTCGCCGAGTCGCACGCGAAGGCCGGCCGGATCCGGCCCGCGCAGGAGGCGCTGCGACTGTTCGGCGTCCTCGCCGGCCAGCGGTGGAACGTGCCGGACCGGGTCGCGTCGGAGACTCTCCGTCGCGACGCCACCGCCCTGTCGGGGTCGCTGAAGGCCTGACCGGGTGATCTTGGGGCCACTCTCGGTGCGGAGCCGCACCGAGAGTGGCCCTCTGGCAGGATCGGGAACCATGCGCATCCGTCTGGTTCTCGCGGGCTTGACGGCGGGCGCGCTGCTCGCCGCCTGCTTCGCGCCGGACGAAGACGCCCCGCCGCAGCCGGACGCCCCGGCCGCGGCCGCGCCGTCCGCCGACCCGGGGTTCACCGTGGCGGCGACCGGGGACGTGCTGATCCACCCCACGCTGACCGATCAGGCGGTCGCCGACGGCGGCGGGACCCGCGACTACCGGCCGCTGCTGGCCGGGATCCGGGACGACATCAGCTCCGCGGACCTGGCGGTGTGCCACCTGGAGACGCCGCTCGCCCCCGAGGAGGGCCCGTTCCAGGGCTACCCGGAGTTCAGCGCGCCGCCGGAGATCGCCGACGCGCTGGCCGACACCGGGTACGACGACTGCTCGACCGCGTCGAACCACACGATCGACACCGGCACCGACGGCGTGAACCGGACGCTCGACGAGCTGGACGAGGCCGGCATCCGGCACACCGGCTCCGCCCGGACCGAGCAGGAGGCCCGCACGCCGCTGGTGCTGGACGTGCGCGGCGTGAAGGTCGGGCACGTGTCGTACACGTTCGGGTTCAACGGCAAGAAATTGCCCGGCGGCAAGCAGTGGGTGTCCAACACCCTCGACGCGGACGCGGTGCTGGCGGAAGCGCGGGCGACGCGGGCGGCCGGGGCGCAGGTGGTGATCGCCAGCCTGCACTGGGGCACGGAGTACCAGCACGAGCCGACGGCCTCGCAGCGGCAGATCGCGCAGCGGGTGCTGGCCGACCCGGCGGTGGACCTGATCATCGGGCACCACGCGCACGTCGTGCAGCCGATGGAGAAGATCGGCGGCAAGTGGGTCGCCTACGGGCTGGGCAATTCGATCGCCAGGCACTCGGAGCCGCGCGGCACCACCGAGGAGGGGCTGATCGGCCGGTTCCACTTCACGCGGTCGGGCGACCGCTGGACGGTGGACCGCGCCGAGTACGTGCCGACGGTGATCGACCTCGGCCCGCCGATCCGGCTGCGCACCACCGACGACCGCGCATTGGACCGGGCGCGCGCCGAGGAAGCCCTCGCGCGGACCGACGAGGTGGTCCTCAGCCGCGGCGCCGCCGCACAGGGCCTGACCCGCGGCTGACCGGCGAAGCGGCGCGAGGCCTCACCACGGATTCGCGCCTTCCGCGCCCTGGCGAGGTTTCCCGCACCCCCGACCTCCGCCTCAGGCGGGTTCCGGCTCCGGGCTGGCCGCCGGGAAGCGCTCTCCCTCGTCGCTGCGGACGGGGAGCACCGCGCCGCCCTCGGAGAGGTACGCGTCGAGGTTCGGGGCGTACCCCGCGACCAGCGCCTGCCGCTCCACGGCGCTCGACGCCGCGTACTCGTGCGACGACGTGCCCAGCGGCCGCACGTGCCGGGGCATCAGCTTGTAGAACCCCGTGCGCGACTCGTGCGCCCGGCCGAGCGGGTCCAGCTCCGCGGCGGCGAACGCGCCCGGTTCGAAGGCCAGCCCGTGTGTCCGCGCCCGCTCGACCATCCACAGCAGACTGATGTCGGCCAGTGCGCGGTCCGGGTAGCCGCCGCCGACGTCGGAGTGCACCCCGGCGAACCAGACCTGCTCGACGCGCTGCCCGATCGTGTCCGCGCGCGGCTGCCACAGCGCGGGCCGGAACGGCGGGCGGTGCTCGTCGATCGCCAGCGCGTGGTAGGCCGCGTCGACGCTGGAGCTCAGCTCCGTGTCGTGGAACTGCCAGCGCCGGTTGACGAGGTTGACCAGCCGCAGCCCGGACAGCGGGATGCCGAGCGAGCCGACGGTGTCCCACACGCCGAGGAACCGGATCCGCGTTTCGCGCGAGTACGACCGGCGGAACAGCTCCGCCGCGGCCGAGCGCGGGTGCGTCTTCGACCCGCGGGCGCGGTAGAGCGCGTACGCCTCGCCGATCCGGTCCTCGTGCTCGGGCCGCAGGATGCCGCAGTTGCGCACCAGGCCGGCAAGGCTGCGCGCGGTGTAGGCGCCGCGGCTGAACCCGAACAGGAACAGCTCGTCCCCCGGCTCGAAGGTCCGGACCAGGAACCGGTAGGCCTCGCGCACGGTGCGGGACAGCCCGAACCCGAACGCCCCGCCCCACAGGCGCTCGCCGGGCCGCGTCCCGACGCCGGGGTGGTAGAACATCCGCTGCTCGCGCCCGGCCCCGTCGGCGGGCGCGACCGCCAGCGCCACCCGCGACACGTTGGTCGGCGCCGGCTGGTCCGGCGTGTTCCAGGTCCCGTCGCAGCAGATCACCAGCCGCTTGGTCATGCACAGCTCCCCTCGACGCCCGGTTTGTCGCCGATCGAGTGCCGAGGGTTACTGTCCGCTCTGGCTACCAGGCGGTAGCATCGTCCGGCCGGGTCGCTGACCAGCAAGAACGCGAGTCGGCTTCAGGTTTTTGTTGCGGCGCGTCAAGGGGGCGGAAGTGCCGGACTACCGCAGTGCGCAGGCCCTGGCGGCCACACCGAGACGACTCGCGGTGGCGCTGGAGCCGCACACCCGTCCACTGGCCGAGGCGATCGTCCGCGAGGTGCGGCGGGAGGTGCCGGAGTACTCCGGGCCGCCGGAAGGCCGGTTCGGCCGCGCGCTGGCCGAGGGCATCGAGGTGGCGGTGCGGCACTGCTTCCAGTGCATCGGCAACCCGCACCCGGACCACAGCGAGTGGGTCCGCCAGTTCCGGCGGCGCGGGCGGCGCGAGTTCGACGAGGGCCGCACGCTCGACGCCCTGCAGGCCGCGGTGCGCATCGGCGGCCGGGTCGCCTGGCAGTACCTGACCCCGGTGCTGCGTGACCTCGGCGCGGGCCCGCAGACCCTCACCACCGCGGCCGAGGCGATCTTCGCGTTCGTCGACGAGCTGTCCGCGACGGCGCTCGAAGGGTTCCAGGAGGCGCGGCAGCCGTCCGGAGCCGAGGAGCGCCGTCGCCGCCTGGCCACACTGGTCCTCGCCGAGCCGCAGCCGTGTCTGGAGGGCCCAGCCGAGGACGCGGGGTGGGTGGTGCCCGAACGGGTCGCCGTGATCGCCCTCGAACACGCCGAGGGCCTGCCGTCCGACGTGCTGGACGACGAGGTCCTCGCCGATCTGGACGGCGACCGCCCCTGCCTGATCACGCCCAGTCCGCAACGGACGGTCGGGATCCTGTCTGGCAACTGGGAAAAACCCGCGCGTGCCGCGGTGTCGCCCCCGGTTCCGCTCGTGCTGGCCCCGGCCGCGCACCGGCTTGCCCGGCGCGGGCTCGCCCTGCCCGGGGACGTCGTGTGGTGCGCCGAGCACCTCGACGCGATCTGGTTGCGCTCGCAGGACTTCCTGGCCGACCGGCTGCACGCGAAGTACCTCGCCCCGCTGGACTCGGTGAGCGGCAGGCAACGCGCGCGGCTGGGCGAAACCCTGCTGGCGTGGCTGGAAACCCGGGGCGGCGCGCCGGAGATCGCGCGCCGACTGCAGGTGCACCCGCAGACCGTGCGGGCGCGGTTGCACCAGTTGCGCGAGCTGTTCGGCGACCGGCTGGACGACGCGGACACGCGGTTCGGGCTGCACCTGGTGCTGCGCAGGCAACTCGGCGCCGAGGAGGGGACTTTGTGAGGCACGCGCGAACGGGACCTCCTCCGGGTGTCACCCGTCTCGACACTCGTCACCCGAACGGGTGGCGCAGGAATTCGGAGTGTGTCAACGGTTCTTGCCAACGCGACCCGGGTGATGCCATGTTGGCTCCGCGAGCGGGCCACGAGCACGGGGCCGGCCGCGAAGTTCTCCACCCACCGCAGTGCTGCGGTTTCCCGAGCAGGGGTTGACATGACGATCGATGCCGACGTCCGGCCCGGACGCACCGCGCCGCCGCGGCCGCCGCACCCGCGCCGCCCGCCCGGTGAGGCTCCGGCGCACGGCCGCGCGAGCACGCTGTGGGCGTCGCTGCCACGCGAGCTGGCCGCGGTGTTCCGCCCGCACGCGGACGCGCTCACGCGGGTCATCCTGGCCGAGATCCAGCGGGCGGTGCCGGAGTACGCCCGTCCGCTGGAGGGGCCGTTCGGCGAGGTCATCGTGCGCGGGGTGCGGGAGGCGGTCGGGCACTGCCTGGACAACATCGGCAACCCGGCGGTGTCCCAGGACAACTGGGTCGGCGTGTTCCGGCACCTCGGCCGCATCGAGTACAGCGAGGGGCGTCCGCTGGACCAGATCCAGACCGCCTACCGCGTCGGCGGGCTGGCCGCGTGGCGCTACATCGCCAAGGTCGGCCAGGCGAAGGGGCTGCCGTCCGACCTCCTCTACACCGGCGCCGAAGCGGTGCTGGCCTATGTGGACGAGATCTCCGCGCTGTCCGTGCAGGGCTACCGCGCCGCGCAGGCCCGCGCGGCGGGCACCCGGGCCCGGCAGCGCAGGCAGCTTCTCGGCCTGGTCCTGTCCGAACCCGCGCCCGCGCCGCAGGCCGTCGAGGGGCTGGCCGCGGCCGCCGGGTGGCACGTGCCGGACAAGGTGGTCGCGATGGCGCTGGAGCCGCGGCGCGACCAGCACCGGCTGCCGCCGCCCGCGCTGCCCGCCGAGGTGCTGGCGGATCTGGAGAGCCCGCAGCCGTGCCTGCTCGCGGCCGCGCCGCCGGAGGGCCTGGAGGCCGCGCTGCGCGGCTGGCGCGTCGCGATCGGGCCGCGGGTGCCGCTGGCGGAGGCGGCGGTGTCGCTGCGCTGGGCGCGCCGGACGATGGAGCTGAGCGTGCGACGCATCCTCCCGCGGGAGCCGGTGCTGCACGCCGACGACCACCTGGCCACGCTGTGGCTGCTGGCGGACGAGTTCCTGATCGGACAGTTGCGGGACGCGTGTCTCGCGCCGCTGCAGGGGCTGACGGACAAGCAGCGCGCGCGGCTCGGGCAGACGCTGCTGGCGTGGCTGCAGTCCAGCGGGAGCGCGCCGGAGATGGCCGAGCGGCTGGGCGTGCACCCGCAGACGGTGCGCTACCGGATGCGGCGGATCGAGGAACTGTTCGGCGAGCGGCTGAACGACCCGGAACACCGGCTGCGGCTGGAAATCGCGCTGCGGGCGACGGAACTGCTGACGCCCGCGGCATGAACCGGGTGAACGACTACGACAGCTTCGCCGAGGCCTACGCGGCCGAGAACGAGAACAGCCTGCTGAACGCGTACTACGAGCGGCCGGCGATGCTGTCCCTCGCCGGGGACGTGACCGGCCGCCGGATCCTGGACGCGGGCTGCGGCGCTGGGCCCCTGACCGCCGCGCTGCGCGACCGCGGCGCGGAGGTCACCGGCATCGACGCCAGCGCCGGGATGCTGGCGCTGGCCAGGCGGCGCCTCGGTGACGACGTGCCGCTCCGCCTCGCGGACCTGAACGACCCCCTGCCGTTCGCCGACGGCGCGTTCGACGACGTGGTCGCCTCCCTGGTGCTGCACTACCTGGAGGACTGGAAACCGGCGCTGTCCGAGCTGCGGCGGGTGCTCCGGCCCGGCGGCCGCTTGATCGCGTCGGTGGACCACCCGTTCGTCGCCTACACGATCCAGGAGCCCCGGCCCGACTACTTCGCGACCACCAGCTATTCCTTCGAGTGGACCTTCGGCGGTCAGACCGTGCCGATGCGGTTCTGGCGCCGCCCGCTGCACGCGATGACCGGCGCCTTCACCGACGCCGGGTTCCGCCTCACCGCGCTCGTCGAGCCGCAGCCCGACCCGGCCGCCCGCGACCTCTTCCCCGGCGACTTCGAATCACTGTCGACGAAGACCGCGTTCCTGTTCTTCGTCCTCGAGGCCGCGCCCTAGTGCGGGGTGAAGGTGCTTGACACCTTTCCCGCACATACGGGGGTCTTCGTGTCTCACCGTAATGCCCGGCTGACGAAGTGGCGGCGGTTGCTGGTCGACCACGCACCGCATCCTGGTTCGTTATCGAATGCCGAGGCTGGCGAGCAGATCCGCCGCTACGAGCGGGACCAGCCGGGCGAGCTGGTGCACGTCGATGTGGCGCCGTCGACGATCACTCCGGCCGGCCTACCCCTTCACCAACTCACACCAGCGCAGCTAGGTGTTTTGTTCGGTGGGGTTGGTTCCGCGGCTGCCGAGGGTGCTCCTCGAGCAGGATGCGGTGGAAGCGTCCGACCTCGCCTTGGCTTGGGTTCGCAGGGGCCTGTGGTGGCAGGCCGTGGCGACGCGGGATCTGCTGCGCCGTGGCGACGGCTACCGGAAACTTCCCGGACAGCGCCTAGGAAACGGCCGGCGCGCTCGCCAGGTACGCCTCCCGGCAGGCGGCACGCGCCAATTTGCCCGCGACGGTCCGGGGCAGCGTTCCCGGCAGGCCCACGTGCACGTCGCGCACCCGCAGGCCGTATCCGTCCGCGACGGCCTGCTCGACGGCCGCCGCGCAGGTCAGTGGGCCGGGCGCCTCGGCGAGCACCACGACCTCGTCCTCGACGGCGAACACGACCGTCGAGCCGGGCAGCAGTTCGGGCACGACCCGTTCGATCGTCGCCTCCACCGCTTCCGCCTGGACCGCCCCGGCGGGCAACCGGTTCTCCAGCCGCCCCAGTACGGTCAGCTCGCCGCCGGACAGGAAGCCGACGTCCCCGGTCCGCAGCCACCAGCCAGGCTCCCCCGCGTCGGCCTCGTCGCGCAGCAGCGCGCAGAACGTCTCCGCCGACGCCGCCGGCCTGCGCCAGTACCCGCGCGCCACCGTCGGCCCGGTCACCCAGATCTCCCCCACCGCGCCGGCAGGCAGCGACCGGCGCGTGACCGGGTCGACGATCGCGACGGTGCGGCCGGGCCGCCCGCTCGACACCGGACCGTCCCCGACGGACACCAGGCCGGTGGCCTCCAGCAGCCCGTACGCGGCCCGGTGCGCGTCGGGACGCAGGCCGGACCCGGGCAGCACCGCCCGGTGCCGCGCCGGTTCGCCCACGTCGAGCACCGCCCGGACGCCGCTGAGGTCGAGCCCGTCCGGCACCGGGCAGCGCGCCAGGAACGAGTTCCCCGCCGCCGTCACCGCGCCCGGGCTCGCCGCGAGCGCGCGCAGCCAGATCTCCGGCCGCTCCCGCACGCGATCGGGCGCCAGGTGCACCGACGGGCACCCGGCGAACACCGGCGCGGCCACCGCGAACGGCAGCCCCATCTGGCACAGCGGCAGCCAGTTGACGACCACCGACGCCCGGTCGCCCAGGCGCAGCGCCCCGGCGGTGCGCGCGGCGCTGTCGACGAGACCGGCGTGGGTGATCACCACGCCCACCGAGTCGGAGGTGTAGCACAGGCAGGCGACGTCGGCGGGATCCGGCTCGTCCAGGTCGGACAGATCGCCGGGCACCGTGTCGATCGCGACGATCCGCCACACCTCGACACCGGCGGCGTCCAAGAGGGCGCGGACGTCGAGCAGCTTCTCCCCCGTGGTCAGCACGATCTCCGGAGCGGCGTCGATGACCGTCGCGGCGAGCCAGGCGTCGTCGCGCCCCGGCGCGAAGGCGGGCACCGCGACCAGCCCGGCACGCAGGGTGGCGAGGAAACCGACGACCCAGTCCACGCCCTCGTCGGCCAGGATCGCGGCACGCACGCCGTCGAAGCTGAACCGCCGCAGCCACGCGGCCACCGACGTCACCCGCCGGTCCAGCTCGTCCCAGGTGAGCGAGCGGGTGCCGTCGGACACCGCGCGGGCGTCCGGATCCCGGCGCGCCCAGGTCGCCAGGAACTGCGGCAGGGACGCGAGTGTTTGGGTCACAACGGAACCGTAGTGATCTTGTGAATGGGGTGTCAAAACTTGTGAGCGGGGTGCCAGCGGAGCGAATCGATACTTGTCAGCCACGTGAGTGCCACCGGGAAACCCGCAGCTCCGTGGGCCTTTCGGCAGAGATGCCAACTTCCCCGCGGAAACCCCTGCAATCGGTGACAAGTTTTCCGGACAACCTTGCCGGAGCAATTTCACGTCATTACATTACTCATCAGTAATCCTTTTCTGCGATTATCAATGGAGATGTGCATGAATCGGAAGAGAATCGCCGGCGGAATCGTCTCCGGATCGGTACTGGCGGTTTCCGCCGCGGCCGGCCTGCTCGCCGGCGCGGGCACCAGCGCCGCCGACCCGGCCACGCTGACGCTGACCTACACCTGCCCGTTCCCGCTCATCGGCAACCAGCCGATCAGCGTCGTGATCAACGCCGACATCCCGGCCACCGCGACCGTCGGCCAGCCGACGCCCGAGTTCGGCATCGAGGCCGTCGCCACCGTGTCCTCGACCGCCACGGCCGGCCTGAACCTGGTCGGCGCCAAGACGGTGGAGGGCACCGCGCAGGCCTCCGCCACGGTCGCCGCCCCCGAGGCGACCCTGCCGGTCACCGTCCCGACCACGATCCCGCCGACCGCGATCCCCTCCTCCGGCGCCTTCGACGTCACCGCGACCGGCACCACGCCGTCGCTGACCTTCACCCAGCCCGGCGAGGCGACCGTGACGGTCGGCGACCTGCTGCTGACCCTGCACCCGAAGAAGGCCGACGGCTCCGACACCGGCCTCGGCACCTTCGACTCCCAGTGCACGCAGGACCCCGGGCAGGACAACGTGCTCGCCACCGTGCAGATCACCGAGGCCGCGCAGGCCGCCACCGAGCAGCGGATCCGCTGACGGAACTCCCGCGCGGCCCGGGCACCGGGCCGCGCGGGGTGTGGCGGGCCCGGTGATCGGGTAGCCCACCCGCGTGACACCGCGCAACGAAGAGCCACTGGATCTGGGCGCCACCGAGATGTCGCCCGCCGAGGAGAACCGCGTCCGCGCCGAGCACGACCTCGACCGGCCGCGGGTGTTCGACGAGCGCAACGCGGTGGACGACCGCGCGGAGACGCGCTCGACCCTGCTGCCCGAAGAGGAACACGCCGGCAGCGCCGACCCGGAGGCGCAGGCACGCGAAGTCCTGCGCGACTCCGACCTGCGCACCGAGGTTCCCGAGTCGGCTCCGGACACCATGATCGAGCGGCGCCGCCCGGAAGAGACCGCCTGAGCGCCCCTTCGGGACAGTCCCCGCCCCGGCGTCCGCGGCTCTGCTTCAATCCGGGAATGGATCTCGGGCTGGGCGGGAAGAAGGCCATCGTCACCGGCGGCAGCCGGGGCATCGGGTTCGCGGTCGCGCAGGCGCTGACCGCCGAAGGCGCCGACGTGGCGATCGTCGCCCGCGACGCGGGGGTACTCGCGGAAGCACGCGCCCGGATCGGCGGGAACACGCTGTCCGTGCCCGCGGACGTCACCGACGACGAGGCCGTGCGCGCCGCGGTCGCGCGCACCGTCGAGGAGTTCGGCGGGGTGGACATCCTGGTCAACTCCGCGGCACAACCCGCCGACCCCACGAAACCCACCGCGCTCGCCGCTCTCGAGGACGACGACCTGCGGGCCGAGATCGAGACGAAGGTGCTCGGCTACCTCCGGTTCGCGCGCGCCGTCGCACCGCACATGGCCGAGCGCGGCTGGGGCCGGATCGTGAACGTCTCCGGCCTCAACGCGCGCCGCACCGGCAGCCCGTTCGGCTCGATCCGCAACGTGAGCGTGGCCGCCCTGACCAAGAACCTCGCCGACGAACTCGGCCCGCACGGGATCAACGTGACGGTCGTGCACCCCGGGCTGACCGTCACCGAACGAACCCCGGCGATGATCGAGGACGTCGCGCGCGCCCGTGGCGTGACCGCCGCGGAGGCCGAGGCACTGCTCGGGCGCGGCAGCGCGATCGGGCGGATGGTCACCGCGGCCGAGGTCGCCGACGTCGTCACGTTCCTCGCCTCCCCGCGCAGCGCGGCGATCACCGGCGACGCCATCCCGGCCGGCGGCGGCATGCCCGGCCCGATCTACTACTGAGACGCCCGGCCCAGCACCGCCCACCCGTGTGGCGGCAGGGTCGGCAGCGGCGCTTTCCCGTCCGGTGAGGACGAATCGAGCACCCGCAGCCCGTCGATGTCCACCGGGAACCGGTACGCGTCGTCGCTGGTGTTCAGCAGCGTCAGGATCTCCTCGTCGCCGGAGCGGGAGCGGAACGCCATCGCCCGGTTCGTCAGGTGCTCGACCTCCGTCCGCGCCCGCACCAGCCACGCGTTCCGCCGCCGCAGCCCGATCAGCCGCTGGTGCAGGCGGTACACCGGCCAGCCGTAGGGTGCGAGCTGCCCCGCGTCGGCCGGGAACTCCGGGCGGATCTCGTCGTCGCCGCCCTCCCGTTCCTCCTTGACGCCGCGGAAGGCCTGCTCGTCGCCGTAGTAGACGCTGGGCACGCCGCCGACCGTGAACAGCACCGCGAGCGCGTGCGCCAGGTGCCGCTCGTCGGTCAGGCGGCTCGCCAGCCGCGTGACGTCGTGGTTGCCGACGAAGGTCTGCGGCACGAACGAGCCCATGAGCTCGTCGTGCCGCTTCAGCGCCCAGGACAGCTCGAAGAAGTTCCCGTCGTGCAGCGAGCTCCAGATCGCCTTCCACAGCTCGTACTGCGTCACCGTGTCCAGCCCGCCGCGCGCCACGTAGGAGGCGTAGTCGCCGTGCAGCACCTCGCCGGCGAACCACGCGTCCGGGTGCCGCCGCCGCACCCCGGGCAGCACCCGCGCCCAGAACTCCGGCCGCACCGCGTAAGCCGCGTCCAGCCGCCAGCCGGACACGCCGCGGCCGAGCCAGTGGTCCAGCACCCGCGCCACGTAGTCCGCGACCGCCGGCTGGGCGTGGTCCAGCGCCACCAGGTGCGCGTGCCCCTCGAACACCGCGTGGTCCGCGCCCTCGCGGCGGAACCACTCCGGATGCCCGAAAGCGCGCGAAACGTGGTTGAAAACACCGTCCAGCACGATCCGCAGTCCGCGGCCGTGCGCGGCGGCGACCAGGCGGTCGAAATCGGCGTCGTCACCCAGCCGCGGGTCGATCCGGAAGTGGTCGACCGTGTCGTAGCCGTGGGTCTCGGAGGCGAACACCGGCCCCAGCATCAGACCGGAACAGCCCAGTTCAACGGCGTAGTCGAGCCAGTTCTCCAGCCGCCGGAGCCGGTGCTGCGGCTCGCTGCCTGCCGGGAGCGCCCCGGCGGGCGCGCCGGTGAAGCCGAGCGGGTAGACGTGCCACCAGATCGCGTGATCGGCCCAGCGCCCCATGCGTTCTCCTCGTCTCGTCGTGTGGCGGCCCCCGGCCGGGACCGGGATCCTGAACGGGTGGAAACCGACCTGACCGCCCTCGCGCACGCTTACGGAGTGGCCACCCGGTACGAGAACGCCGAGCAACGCGAGGTCGAGGTCGAGCCGGACGTCGTCGTCGCCGTTCTCGCCCAGTTCGGGGTGGACGCCTCCGGGCCGGACGCGATCCGCCGCGAGCTGGCCGCGGTCCGCGAACGCCGGGCGGCCACGGTGCTGCCCCCGACGCTCGTGCTGCGAGAAGGTACCGAACACGACGCGGGCGGGCCCGCTGTCCTGCATTTGGAGGACGGCACCCGCCGGGAGATCGGCCGGATGCTTCCCGCCGATCTGCCGCTGGGCTGGCACCGCGTCGAGACCGCCGAGCAGGACGTGGTGCTCGCCGTCGTGCCGCACCGCCTGCCCGAGGTGCCCCCGGCCTGGGGCTGGATGCTGCAGCTCTACGCGCTGCGCTCGGAGCGGTCGTGGGGCGCCGGGGACTTCGGCGACCTGGCGGAGTTCGCCCGCCGCTCGGCCGCCGAGCTGGGCGCCGGCGTGCTGCTGGTCAACCCGGTGCAGGCGATCAGCCCGGTTCACCCGGTCGAGCGCTCGCCGTACTCGCCGGCGAGCCGCCGCTACGCCAACCCGCTCTACCTCCGGATCACCGACACGCCGGAGTTCGCGCGCGCGGACGAGGACCTGCGTGCCCGGGTTCTGGCCCTGCGGCCGGACAACACGGACCTGATCGACTACGACGCGGTCTGGAGCGCCAAGCTGGCCGCGCTGGAACTGCTGTGGCCGCTGCACGAGCCGGCGCCGCTGGAGGACGCCGTGCACGACTTCGCGACCTTCTGCGCGCTGGCCGAACGGCACGGCCCGGACTGGCGCGAGTGGCCGGAGCCGCTGCGCGACCCGCACGGCCCGGAGGTCGTCGCCGCCCGCGCGGAGCTGGCCGACCGGATCGCCTTCCACGGCTGGCTGCAGCAGCTGTGCGAGGACCAGCTCGGCCGCGCCCGCGAGGCGGCCGCCGCCATGCCGGTGGGCATCGTGCACGACCTGCCGGTCGGCGTGCACCCGGGCGGCGCGGACACCTGGGCGCTGGGCGACGCGTTCGCCGCGCGGGTGACCGTGGGCGCGCCGCCGGACGCCTTCAGCCAGCAGGGCCAGGACTGGAACCTGCCGCCGTTCCGCCCGGACCGGCTCGCCGAACTCGGTTACGCGCCGTTCCGCGACGTGATCCGCAGCGTCCTGCGGCACGCCGACGGCATCCGGATCGACCACGTCGCCGGGTTGTGGCGGCTGTGGTGGATCCCGCCGGGCGAACCGCCGTCGCGCGGCACCTACGTGCACTACGACGCCGAGGCGATGCTCGGCATCCTGGCGCTGGAGGCGCACCGCGCGGGCGCGGTCGTCGTGGGCGAGGACCTGGGCACGGTCGAGGCCGCGGTGACCAAGACCCTGCACGAGCGCGGGGTGCTCAGCTCCGCGGTGCTGTGGTTCCAGCGCGACTACGACTCGCCCGGCCACCCGTTCGTCCCGCCCGCCGAGTGGGACGCCGACGCGATGGCGAGCATCACCACGCACGACCTGCCGACCGTCGCCGGCTGGCTCGCCGGCGAGCACGTGCGGGTGCGGGCCGAACTGGGACTGCTCGACGGGCCCGCGGAGGAGGAACGAGCCGCCGCGGAGACCGAGCGCGCCGACCTGCTCGCGTTCGCGCGGGCGCAGGGCATCCCGGACGACGACCCGGTGGCGGCGTTGCACACCCTGCTCGCGTCCGCGGCGTCGCGGCTGCTGCTGACCGCGCCCGCCGACGTGGTCGGCGAGGTGCGGCAGCCCAACCTGCCCGGCACGACGGACGAGTACCCGAACTGGCGGATTCCCTTGCCCGTCACCGTGGAGGAGTTCTTCGCGGACGCACGACTGCGCCACTTCGTGAAGGAATTGCGCGCCGCGCGCCCGTTCACCGGGCGAAGTGCTTGAAGACCGCTAGATTGGGCACACGTCGGAACACGGCTCGCGAACGCAAAGAGGAGAACCTGTGCCGCCCTGGCCCGGATTGCCCTACCCGCTGGGTGCCACCTACGACGGTGTGGGCACCAACTTCGCCGTCTTCTCGGAAGTCGCGGATCACGTCGAGCTGTGCCTGGTCAACGAGGACGGCACCGAGGAGCGGCACCGCCTGACCGAGGTCGACGGTTTCGTCCACCACGGGTACCTGCTCGGCGTCGGCCCCGGCCAGCGCTACGGCTACCGCGTGCACGGCGAGTACGACCCGTCACGCGGCCTGCGCTGCAACCCGAACAAGCTGCTGATCGACCCGTACGCCAAGGCGATCGCCGGACACGTCGACTGGGACGAGGCGCTGTTCGCCTACCCGTTCGGCTCGCCGGACGAGCGCAACGACGCGGACTCCGCGGCGCACGTCCCGCACGCGGTGGTGGTCAACCCGTTCTTCGACTGGGGTGACGACCGGCCGCCGCGCACGCCGTACAACGAGACGGTGATCTACGAGGCGCACGTCCGCGGCCTCACGATGAACCACCCGGAGGTGCCCTCGCGGCTGCGCGGCACCTACGCCGGGCTCGCACACCCCGCGGTGATCGACCACCTCACGAAGCTCGGCGTCACGGCGATCGAACTGATGCCGGTGCACCAGTTCATCACCGACCACGGCCTGGCCGAGAAGGGCCTGCGCAACTACTGGGGCTACAACACGATCGGCTTCTTCGCCCCGCACGAGGGCTACGCGGCGCTGCCCGAGCAGGCCGGCCAGGTGCAGGAGTTCAAGGGCATGGTCAAGGCCCTGCACGAGGCAGGCATCGAGGTCATCCTCGACGTCGTCTACAACCACACCGCCGAGGGCAACCACCTCGGCCCGACGCTGTCCATGCGCGGCATCGACAACCAGGCCTACTACCGGCTGGTCGAGGACGAGCCGCAGTACTACATGGACTACACCGGCACCGGCAACTCGCTCAACGTGCGCAACCCGCACACGCTGCAGCTCATCATGGACTCGCTGCGGTACTGGGTCACCGAGATGCACGTCGACGGGTTCCGCTTCGACCTCGCGGCCACCCTGGCCCGCGAGTTCTACGACGTCGACCGGCTGTCCACGTTCTTCGACCTGGTGCAGCAGGACCCGACGGTGAGCCGGGTCAAGCTGATCGCCGAGCCGTGGGACGTCGGGCCGGGCGGCTACCAGGTCGGCAACTTCCCTCCACTGTGGACCGAGTGGAACGGCCAGTACCGGGACACCGTGCGGGACTTCTGGCGCGGCGAGCCCGCCACGCTCGGCGAGTTCGCCTCCCGGCTCACCGGGTCGTCCGACCTGTACCAGGACGACGGCCGCCGCCCGTACGCCTCGATCAACTTCGTCACCGCGCACGACGGCTTCACGTTGCAGGACCTGGTGTCCTACAACAACAAGCACAACGAGGCCAACGGCGAGGACGGCCGGGACGGCGCCGACGACAACCGCTCGTGGAACTGCGGCGTCGAGGGCGAGACCGACGACGAAGAGGTGCTGGCGCTGCGGGCCAAGCAGCGCCGCAACATGCTCGCCACCCTGCTGCTGTCGCAGGGCGTGCCGATGCTGCTGCACGGCGACGAGATGGGCCGCACCCAGCAGGGCAACAACAACGTCTACTGCCAGGACAACGAGATCTCCTGGATGGACTGGTCGCTCGCCAAGGCCAACGCCGACCAGGTCGAGTTCACCGCCGCGCTGACCGCGTTCCGCAAGAAGCACCCGGTGTTCCGGCGCCGCCGCTTCTTCGCCGGGAAGCCGATCGGCAAGGGCGAGGAGCTGCGCGACATCGCCTGGTTCACGCCCTCCGGCGAGGAGATGAAGGAGCAGAACTGGGACGACGGCTTCGGCAAGGCCATCGTCGCGTTCCTCAACGGCGAGGGCATCAACGACCTCGACCCGCGCGGCATGAAGGTCACCGACGACTCGTTCCTGCTGGCGTTCAACGCGCATTACGAGGACATCGAACTGACCCTGCCGAACGCCGACTACGGCGCGGGCTGGGCGGTGGTGGTCGACACCGAGGCCGGGACGGTCGCGGAGGAGCCGGGTGAGCCGGTGGCCGCCGGCGGCACGATGAACCTGCCCGCTCGTTCGCTCGTGGTGCTGCAGCGGGTGGACGCATGAGACCCTCCGCCACCTACCGGGTCCAGCTGCGCCCGGAGTTCACCTTCGCCGACGCCGCCGACCGCATCCCGTACCTGCGCAAGCTCGGCGTCGGCGCGCTGTACGCCTCCCCGGTGCTGGACGCGACGCCCGGCTCCACCCACGGCTACGACGTGGTCGACCCGACGCGGGCGCGGCCGGAGCTGGGCGGCGAGGACGCGCGGCGGGAGCTGGCGAAGCGGCTGCGGGACGCGGGGCTCGGGTTCGTCGTGGACATCGTGCCCAACCACATGGCGGTCGAGGTCGCGAAGGCCAACCCGTGGTGGTGGGACGTGCTGCGGAACGGCCCCGGCTCGGCGCACGCCGACTACTTCGACATCGACTGGCGGCGCGGCAAGGTGCTGCTGCCCGTCCTCGGCGACGACGCCGACGTGGCGGAGCTGCGGGTCGACGGCGACGAACTCGTCTACTACGAGCACCGGTTCCCGATCGCGCCGGGCACCGGCGAGGGCAGCCCGCAGGAGGTGCACGCGCGGCAGCACTACGAGCTGGTGGGCTGGCGGCGGGGCAACGCGGAGCTGAACTACCGCCGCTTCTTCGACATCACCACGCTCGCCGCGGTGCGGGTCGAGCTGCCCGACGTCTTCCACGCCACCCACGGCGAGGTGCTGCGCTGGGTCGCCGAGGGCGACGTCACCGGCCTGCGCGTGGACCACCCGGACGGCCTGGCCGACCCCGGCGGCTACATGCGGATGCTGCGCGCCGGCGCGCCGGAGGCGTGGCTCGTGGTGGAGAAGATCCTGCACCCGGGCGAGGACCTGCCGCAGAGCTGGCCGGTCGACGGCACCACCGGCTACGACGCGCTGCGTGAGATCACCGGGCTGTTCGTCGACCCGGCGGGCGAGGCGCCGCTGACCGAGCTGGCGCGGTCGCTGGGCCAGCCGGTGGACTACCACGAGGTCGAGGACAGGGCCCGGCGGCTGGTGACCGACCGCATCCTGGTGGCCGAGGTGCGCCGGATCGCCGCGCTGGTGCGCGGCGTGGAGCCGGAGGCGGCGCAGGGAGCGGTGGCCGAGACGATGGTCGCGTTCCCGGTGTACCGGTCCTACCTGCCCGAGGGCGAGGCGCACTGGGCGGCCGCGACCGCCGCTGCCCGCGCGGCGCGCCCCGACCTGTCCGAGGCGATCGACGCGCTGGACTTCCAGGTGCGCGAGGACCCGCACGGCGAGCTGGCCACCCGCATCCAGCAGACCTCCGGGATGGTGGTGGCCAAGGGCACCGAGGACACGACCTTCTACCGCTACACGCGCTTCGCCGCGCTCAACGAGGTCGGCGGCTCCCCCAACGACTTCGGCGCCTCCGTGGACGCCTTCCACGCGATGGCCGCCGCCCGCGAGGCGGGCTGGCCCGCCGCGATGACCACCCTGACCACGCACGACACCAAGCGGTCCGAGGACGTGCGGGCGCGGCTGGCGGTGCTGTCGGAGGTGCCCGGCGAGTTCGCCGACGCGGTCCGGCGGTGGACCGGACGGCGCGGGATCGACGAGCCGTCGCTGAACCTGCTGGCCTGGCAGACGCTGGTGGGCGCCTGGCCGATCACGCCGGAGCGGCTGCGGGACTACCTGGACAAGGCGGCCAAGGAGAGCAAGCTCCGCACCACCTGGACCGACCACGACGAGGAGTTCGAGAAAGCGGTCGCGGCGTGGCCGGACGAGGTCCTCGGCGACGCGGACCTGGCGGCCGAGGTCGAGTCGTTCGTGGCGCGGGTGCGCGAACCGGGGTGGTCGAACTCCTTGGCGCAGAAGCTGATCCAGCTCACCGCACCCGGCGTGCCGGACGTCTACCAGGGCACCGAGCTGTGGGACTTCTCGCTGGTCGACCCGGACAACCGGCGACCGGTCGACTACGCGCTGCGGGCCGCGCTGCTGGAGGAGATCGAGGGCGGGTGGCTGCCGCCGGTCGACTCCTCCGGCGCGGCGAAGCTGCTCGTCGTGCACCGGGCGCTGACCCTGCGCCGGGACTCCCCCGAGCTGTTCACCGGCTACCGCCGCCTGCACGCCGAGGGCCCGGCCGCGGCGCACGTGGTCGCCTTCGAGCGCACCGGGCTGATCACGGTGGCCACCCGGCTGCCCGTCGGGCTGGCCGAGAGCGGCGGCTGGCGCGGCACGGTGCTGCCGCTGCCCGCCGGTGAGTGGACGGACGCGATCACCGGCGCGGCGGTCACCGGCGAGCTGTCGGAAATGCTCGCGCGTTATCCGGTCGCGTTGCTGGTGCGAGGAGAGTCATGACCTTCCGGGTGTGGGCGCCCGCCGTCTCGCGAGTGCGCGTGCGCACCGGCGGCGCCGATCACGAGATGACGGCCGGTGGCGGCGGCTGGTGGTTCTCCGACGTGCCCGCGCCGCCGGGCGCCGACTACGCGTTCGTGCTCGACGACGACGAGAAGGCGCTTCCCGATCCGCGGTCGTCGTGGCAGCCCCAGGGCGTGCACGGGCCGTCGCGGATCTACGACCACTCCGCGTTCGACTGGACCGACGGGTCGTGGACCGGGCGGGCGCTGCCCGGCGGCGTGATCTACGAGCTGCACGTCGGCACGTTCACCCCGGAGGGCACCTTCGACGCCGCGATCGGGCGGCTGGACCACCTCGTCGACCTCGGCGTCACGTTCGTCGAGGTGCTGCCGGTCAACTCGTTCGACGGCACCGACGGCTGGGGCTACGACGGTGTGCTGTGGGGCGCGGCGCACGAGCCCTACGGCGGGCCCGACGGGTTCAAGCGGTTCGTCGACGCCTGCCACGCGCGCGGCCTGGCCGTGGTGCTCGACGTCGTCTACAACCACCTCGGGCCGTCCGGGGCGTACCTGGACCGGTTCGGTCCGTACTTCGCAGGCAGCAACGACTGGGGTCCAGGGCTCAACCTGGACGGCGAGGGCTCCGACGAGGTCCGCCGGTACGTGCTGGACAACGCGCTCGGCTGGCTGCGCGACTTCCACGTCGACGCGTTGCGGCTGGACGCGGTGCACGCTCTGGCCGACCGGCGGGCCACGCACCTGCTGGAGGAGCTGGCGGTGGAGGTGGAGGCGCTGTCGGCGGCGGTGCGGCGGCCGCTGACGCTGATCGCCGAGTCCGACCTCAACGACCCGCGGCTGGTCACCGCGCGTGAGGGCGGCGGGTACGGGCTGCACGCCCAGTGGTGCGACGACCTGCATCACGCGCTGCACGTGACGCTGTCCGGGGAGACCAGCGGGTACTACGCCGACTTCGGCGCGCCCGGGGCACTGGAGAGGACGCTGCGGCAGGCGTTCTTCCACGCCGGCACGTGGTCGTCGTTCCGGGAGCGGACGCACGGGCGGCCGGTCGACACGCGGACGGTGCCCGGGCACCGGTTCCTGATCTACCTGCAGAACCACGACCAGATCGGCAACCGGGCCACCGGCGACCGGCTGTCCGCTTCGGTGCCGCTCGGGCGCCTGGCCTGCGGCGCGGCGATCGTGTTCTGCTCGCCGTACACGCCGATGGTGTTCATGGGCGAGGAGTGGGCGGCGCGCACGCCGTGGCAGTTCTTCGCGTCGTTCCCGGACCCGGAGCTGGCCGAGGCGGTCCGGACGGGCCGCCGCCGCGAGTTCGCCCGCCACGGCTGGGGCGAGGCCGAGGTGCCGGACCCGATGGACCCGGCGACGGTGGAGCGCTCGCGGCTGGACTGGTCCGAGCCGGGCAAGGAGGGGCACCGCGAGGTGCTCGACCTGTACCGGTCGCTGATCGCGTTGCGCCGGTCCCGGCCGGAGCTGGCGGACCCCTGGCTGGACCGGTTCGAGGTCCGCGCGGACGGTCCGCTCCTGGTGCTCGACCGCGGCGCCCTGCGGCTGGTGTGCAACTTCGGCCCCGAGGCCGCCGACCTGGGCGAACCGGCGGGCCAGGTGCTGCTCTCGTGGGGTGACGCCACGGCCACCCACCTGCCCCCGGACACGTTCGTCCTGATCGACACGCTCGGCTGATCACGCCAGGTCACCGACCGCCGGCGGGCTTGCCCGACCGCCACCGCCCGGCGGTGACCAAACCCGCACCGCCCCGCGCGGTCAGCCCCACCGCCCTGCCACCCATCCCCGCCGAAGGGGCTGCCGGCCTGGGCGAACCCGCCGACCCGCCACGCCCGGCCATCACCCACCCGGCCGCCCCCACGTACCGACCACCCATCCGCCCGCACAGAAGGCACCGACGTGCGCTGACAAACCCCCCACCCGCCGCACCCCACCTGATCAGCACTCTGCGGCGGTGACCAAACCCTCACCACCCCCGCGACCAGCCCCACCTACCCGCCACCCAT
>NZ_AFWY03000029.1:0-91870 GCF_000231075.2 Amycolatopsis sp. ATCC 39116
CCGCCACCGCCACACGCCACCCCGCCGCCACGCCGCCACGCCGCCACGCGAGATCGGCCGAGGCGAGCGCAGCCGGCAGGCGAGATCGGCCGTCAGGCAGGCGCGGCGCTCCGGCGCGCGCGGCGGTCAGGCGGGGTGCCGCTGTCAGGCGAGCACCAGCCGCCCCGCAAGCACAGCCGCCACGCAAGCGCCGCTGTCAGGCGAGCGCGGCCGTGATGGCGGCCCCCAGCTCGGTCGTCGTCGACTTGCCGCCCAGGTCCGGGGTCGCCACCTCGCCGGCCGCGAGCACCTCCTCGACCGCCCTGTGCACCGCCGCGGCGGCCGTCTTCTCGCCCAGATGCTCGAGCATCATCGCGCCGGCCAGGATCTGCGCCACCGGGTTCGCGATGCCCTGCCCGGCGATGTCCGGGGCGCTGCCGTGCACCGCCTCGAACATCGACGGGTACTCGCCCGGCGGGTTGACGTTGCCGGACGGCGCCATGCCCAGCCCGCCCGTCACGGCCGCCGCCAGGTCGCTCAGGATGTCGCCGAACAGGTTCGACCCCACCACGACGTCCAGCCGGTCCGGGTGCTGCACCATGCGCGCCGCCAGCGCGTCGATGTGCGTCTGTTCACTGTGGACGTCCGGGTACTCCGCGGCGACCTCCGCGAACACCTCGTCCCAGAACGGCATCGTGTGGATGATCCCGTTCGACTTGGTCGCCGAGCACACCCGGCCGCTGCGGGTGCGGGCCAGCTCGAACGCGAACCGGATGATCCGCTCGACCCCGACCCGCGTGAAGATCGACTCCTGCACCACGAACTCGCCCGGCTGCCCCGGGTTGTGGCGCCCGCCGATCTGCGAGTACTCGCCCTCGGTGTTCTCCCGGACGATCACCATCTCCAGCTCGTCGGCCTCCCGGCCGGCCAGCACGGACGTCGTCCCGGGCAGCAGCCGCACCGGCCGCAGGTTCACGTACTGCGCGAACGCCCGCCGGATCGGGATCAGCAGCCCCCACAGCGACACGTGGTCCGGCACCCCGGGGAACCCGACCGCGCCGAGCAGGATCCCGTCGAACGGCCGCAACTGGTCGATGCCGTCCTCCGGCATCATCCGGCCGGTCTTGGTGTACCGCTCGCAGCTCCAGTCGAACACCGTCCACTCCAGACGGAACCCGTGCACTTCGCCTGCCCGGTCGAGGACCTGGCGCGCCTCGGCGGTGACGTCGACCCCGATGCCGTCACCGGGGATGCTCGCGATCCGGTAGGTGCTCACAGGCTCACCGCGATGTACTTGGTCTCCAGGAACTCGTCGATGCCGACGGTGCCGCCCTCGCGGCCGAGCCCGGACTGCTTGACCCCGCCGAACGGCGCCGCCGGGTTGGACACGATGCCCTGGTTCAGCCCGATCATGCCGGCCTCCAGCGACTCCGACACGCGCAGCGCACGCTTGAGGTCGTTGGTGTAGACGTAGCTGACCAGGCCGTACTCGGTGTCGTTGGCGGCCGCGACGGCCTCGTCCTCGTCGTCGAACACGCTGATCGGCGCGACCGGCCCGAAGATCTCCTCGCTCGCCATGCGGGCGTCCCGCGGCACGTCGGTGAGCACCGTGGCCTGGTAGAAGTTGCCCGGACCGTCCACAGTGGCCCCGCCGGTGAGCACCTTGGCGCCCCGGGAGGTGGCGTCGGCGACCAGCTCGGTCACCTTGTTCACCGCGTCGGCGTCGATGAGCGGGCCGACGACCACGCCGGGCTCGGTGCCGCGCCCCAGCGGCAGCGCCGACATCCGCTCGGTCAGCCGCCGGGCGAACTCGTCGGCGACCCCGCGCTGCACGTAGAACCGGTTGGCCGCGGTGCACGCCTCGCCGATGTTGCGCATCTTGGCCTGCATGGCGCCCTCGACCGCCGCGTCCAGGTCGGCGTCGTCGAAGACCAGGAACGGCGCGTTGCCGCCCAGCTCCATCGACGTGCGCAGCACCTTGTCCGCGCACTGCTCCAGCAGCTTGCGCCCGACCGCGGTGGATCCGGTGAAGGACAGCTTGCGCGCGCGGCCGTCCTTGATCATCGGCTCCATCACGCCGCCCGGGTCGCTGGTGGTGACCACGTTGAGCACGCCGGCGGGCAGCCCCGCCTCGGTCAGGATCGCGGCCAGCGCGAGCATCGACAGCGGCGTCTGCTCGGCCGGCTTGATGACCATGGTGCAGCCCGCGGCGATCGCCGGGCCGATCTTGCGGCCGCCCATCGCCATCGGGAAGTTCCACGGCGTGATCAACAGGCACGGCCCGACCGGCTGCTTGGTGACGAGGAACCGGCCCGCCCCGTTGGGCGCGACCTGGTAGCCACCGTCGATGCGCACGGCCTCCTCGGAGAACCAGCGGAAGAACTCGGCGGCGTAGGCGACCTCGCCCTTCGCCTCGGCCAGCGGCTTGCCCATCTCCAGCGTCATCAGCAGCGCCAGCTCGTCGACGCGCGCGTTCAGCAGTTCGTAGGCGCGGCGCAGGATTTCGCTGCGCTCGCGCGGCGCCGTCTTCGCCCAGTCGGCCTGCGCGGCGACGGCGGCGTCGAGGGCCGCCTTCCCGTCCTCGGGCGCGGCGTCGGCGACCTCGCAGAGGACCCGGCCGGTGGCGGGATCCTCGACGGCGAAGGTCCGCCCACTGCTCGACGGGACCCACTTCCCGCCGATGAACAGCTCCTTGCCGACGGCGTCCACGACACCCGATTCGGTCAGCTCGGCCATTGGTCCTCCTGATCAACCTTGCGCCTGTCCACCGGCCATGCTAGACAGATTGTCAACAATCTACAAGCTCACTCCGGTTAGGAGTTCCGCCGTCATGGCCCAGCTCTCCCCCCTGCTCAAGCAGGCCACTCCGGTCGTCGTCGAGCACGGCGAAGGCGCCTACCTCTACGACGTCGACGGCAACCGCCACCTCGACTTCACCGCCGGGATCGGTGTGACCAGCACCGGCCACTGCCACCCGAAGGTGGTCAAGGCGGCGCAGGAGCAGATCGGCAAAGTCATCCACGCGCAGTACACCACCGTGATGCACCAGCCGCTGCTCAAGCTGACCGAGCGGCTCGGCGACGTGCTGCCCGCGGGGCTCGACTCGCTGTTCTTCGCGAACTCCGGCAGCGAGGCCGTCGAAGCCGCCCTGCGCCTGTCGCGGCAGGCCACCGGGCGGCCGAACGTGATCGTCTTCCAGGGTGGGTTCCACGGCCGCACGGTCGCCGCGGCGTCGATGACCACCTCCGGCACGCGGTTCAGCGCCGGCATCTCGCCGCTGATGGGCGGTGTGCACGTGGCGCCGTTCCCCTACGCCTACCACTACGGCTGGGACGAGCAGACCGCGACGAAGTTCGCGCTGCGCGAGCTGGACTACCTCTTCCAGACGATCAGCGCGCCGAACGAGACGGCCGCGTTCTTCATCGAGCCGATGCTCGGCGAGGGCGGGTACGTGCCGGCGAACACCGAGTTCATGGCCGGGCTGCGCGAGCGCGCCGACCGGCACGGGATCCTGCTGGTGATCGACGAGATCCAGACCGGGTTCGGGCGCACCGGCCGGTTCTGGGGCCACGACCACTTCGACGTGAAGCCGGACGTCGTGCTGATCGCGAAGGGCCTGGCGAGCGGCTTCCCGCTGTCCGGCATCGCGGCGTCGAAGGAGCTGATGTCCAAGGCGTTCCCCGGTTCGCAGGGCGGCACGTACGGCGGCAACGCGGTGTCGTGTGCGGCGGCGCTGGCCACCCTTGACGTGATCGAGGAGGAGAACCTGGTCGAGAACGCGGCGGCGCGCGGCAAGCAGTTGCTCGAAGGCGCGCGGTTGATCGCCGACAAGACGCCGGAGATCGGCGAGGTGCGCGGGCTGGGCCTGCTGGTCGGTTCGGAGTTCACCAAGGCCGACGGCACGCCGGACACCGCGCTGGCCGCGGCGGCGCAGCAGGAGGCGGCGCGGCGCGGGCTGCTGCTGCTCACCTGCGGGGCGTACTCGAACGTCGTGCGGATGATCCCGCCGCTGGTGGTCACCGCCGAGCAGATCGACGACGCGCTCGCGATCTGGGCCGAGACCGTCGCCACCGTCACCGGTTCCAAGTAGGGAGAAGAGGCACGTTGGCCCGCTACATCACCATCTCGCTCGACAAGCGCGGCGTGTCCTGCCGTGCCGTGCTGCTGGACGCGGAAGCGCCGCGGACCTGCCAGGCGGTGTGGAACGCGCTGCCGCAGAGCGGTTCGGCCTACCACGCGAAGTACGCCCGCAACGAGGTCTACACGCTGGTGCCGCCGTTCGCCGACCCGAAGCCGGGCCGGGAGAACCCGACGGTCACCCCCATTCCCGGGGATGTCGTCTATTTCGGGTTCGAGGCGTGGGAAATCGGAAATCCGGCGTACGGGTACGAAGACAGCAGCGAGGCCCACAGCGACCAGGGCGCGACCGATCTGGCGATCTTCTACGGCCGGAACAACCTGCTCATCAACGGCGACGCGGGCTGGGTGCCCGGCAACGTGTTCGCCACGATCGTGGAGGGCCTGCCGGAAATGGCGGCGGCCGCGCAGGACCTGTGGCTGCGTGGCGTCGAGGGCGAAACGCTGTCCTTCGCTCGCGCCGAGTAGCCGTCGACCTGCGGTCGTTAGGGGCAAAACCCCGGTCCCCCGTCACTCGTCAGTGTGATCATGGGGGGATCACCTTGCGTGGCAATGTCTTCACCCGTTCGGGCGGGCGTCACCCGGCGTGCCGGATCAAGATCGGCATCGCCCCAGGTGGGCCCGCCCGGCGGCGCTACGAGTGGCGCAACGGGACCCCCGGCCGCGAACCCGAAAGTGTTACGTGTTTAGGCTGGGCGGATTTTCCACCGCGCTATTCGACGGGCTCCGCTCTTTCCGCGGCGGTTTGACACTTCCCAGCGGAACTGAAAATCTTCCCTTGCTTTCGAAAGCAGCCAGATTCGCAAGGATTGATTTTCGCAAAGGAGCCCCTCTCCAATGTTCGCTGCGCACTTCCACCACGGCCACGACATCGTTTCCAACATCCTGGCCGGCCTCGCGCACGTCCTCGGCTGGCTGGTCTGACCCGCTGATCCGAGAAGGCGGGGCCGGTACGTTGGCGCGGACCGGCCCCGCCCCCTTTTCCGGCACCGGTGACGTCGCCGCCGTGAGCGCAGTGATCGTGACCGTGGTACTCGCTTTCGTCGGCTACATCGCCACTTACACGAACAACGTCCGGCTGTCGCAGCGGCAGGAACGCCTGGCCCGGATCAACCGGCAGCTGAGCGAGTTGTACGGCCCGCTGTTCTCCATCAGTGAGGCCCACAGCCGCACGTTCGCCGAGTTCCGCCGACGCCATTCCCGGAACGGCGTTTCCCCGTTCGCCGACGAAACCCCGCCTACCGCTGAGGAACTCACGGAATGGCGGCTCTGGGTGACCTCCGTCTTCCTGCCCACCCTCCGGTCCATGCGCGATCTGGTCGTGCAGAACGCCGACCTGCTCATCGAGCCCGAGGTGCCGGAGGTCCTCCTCCAGCTGTGCGCCCACGTTTCCGGCTACGAGATCACCGTGGCCCGCTGGGAACAGGGCGACCACTCCGAGCACCTGTCGATCGTGCACTACCCGGCCGACGAGCTGGCCGCCTACATCAACCGCAGCTTCACCCTGCTCAAGGCCGCGCAGGCGCGCTTGCTCGGACGGCGGCGGCTGCGTCGACTCCTCCAGACATGAATCTCCTTCACTTCCAGTCCTGCGCCTTCCCGTACTAGGCTTCCGTCATTCGGGCAGGCGCAGGAAAGGATCGGGCACGTCATGGGCGACGTCACCGCGCGGATCGCCGAGATCGTCGGCGAGCGCAACCTCCTCTCCGGGGACTCCGTCCCGGACGACTACGCGAAGGACGAGTCCCTCACCGTCGGCGCCATCAAACCGGCCCACGTCGTCAAACCCGCCACCGCCGAAGAGGTCGCCGCCGTGCTGGCCGTGGCCACCGAGAACGGCCTGCCGGTCACGGCTCGCGGCTCGGGCAGCGGGCTGTCCGGCGCGGCCCGCCCTCGCGAGGACGGCGTGCTCGTCTCGTTCGAGCGGATGAACGCGGTCCTGGAGGTCGACACCGCCAACCAGGTCGCCGTCGTCCAGCCGGGCGTCACGCTCAGCGAACTGGACGAGGCCACCAAGGAGGCCGGCCTCGCCTACACGGTCTACCCGGGCGAGCTGAGCGCGAGCGTCGGCGGCAACGTCGGCACCAATGCGGGCGGCATGCGCGCGGTCAAGTACGGCGTGGCGCGGCACAACATCGTCGGCCTGCAGGCGGTCCTGCCCACCGGCGAGATCATCCGCACCGGCGGCAAGACGTCCAAGATCTCCAGTGGCTACGACCTGACCCAGCTGATCATCGGTTCGGAGGGCACGCTCGCGCTGGTCACCGAGGTGATCGTCAAGCTGTACCCGCGCCTGCCGCACGCGGCGACGCTGCTCGCGCCGTTCGGTGATCTCGACCAGGTGATGCGCGCCGTGCCGGAGATCATCGCCAGCGGGCTGACGCCGAACATCCTCGAGTACATCGACAACCTGACGATGGCGGCGATCACCTACAACGAAAAGCTGGAGCTGGGCGTCCCCGAGGAGGTCCGCAACGCCACGCAGGCCTACCTGGTGGTGGGCCTGGAAAACCGCGACAACGACCGGCTGGACGGCGACGTCGAGCGGGCCGGCGAGCTGCTCGGCGAGCTGGGCGCGTCCGACGTTTACGTGCTGGACGGCGGTTCGGCGCGCAAGCTCATCGAGGCGCGGGAGAAGGCGTTCTGGACGGCGAAGGCCGCCGGCGCCGACGACGTGATCGACGTCGTGGTGCCGCGCTCGGAGATGCCCGGGTTCCTGGCGAAGGTCCGGGAGCTGGCCGCGGCCGCGGAGGCCGGTGCGATCGGTTGCGGCCACGCCGGGGACGGCAACGTCCACTTGGGAATCTTCTGCAAGGACGCGGAGAAGCGGCACCGGCTGCTGCACGACATCTTCGCCGCGGGCATGGCGGCCGGCGGGGCGATTTCCGGTGAGCACGGGATCGGGCAGGCGAAGAAGGACCACTTCCTCGCGCTCGAAGACCCGGCCAAGGTCGCGTTGCTGCGCCGGATCAAGCAGGCCTTCGACCCGAAGGGCATCCTGAACCCGGATGTCCTGTTCGACTGAGGAGTGAGATGAACGGCGCGCAGTCCCTGATCCGCACGCTCGTCGACGCGGGTGTCGACGTGTGCTTCTCCAATCCCGGCACGTCGGAGATGCACTTCGTCGCGGCGCTCGATTCGGTGCCCGAGATGCGCGGTGTGCTGGCCCTGTTCGAGGGCGTGGTCACCGGCGCGGCCGACGGTTACGCGCGGGTCGCGGGCAAGCCGGCCGCGACGCTCCTGCACCTGGGGCCGGGGCTGGGCAACGGCCTGGCGAACCTGCACAACGCCCGGCGCGGGCACGTGCCGGTGGTGAGCGTGATCGGCGATCACGCGACGTACCACAAGAAGTACGACGCGCCGCTGGAGTCGGACATCGAGGCGATCGCCGGTTCGCTGAACGGGTGGGTGCGCCGGTCGGGAAACAGCGCGGATGTCGGCGCGGACGCCGCGTTCGCCGTCGCCGCGGCGCAGGAGGCGCCGGGCAAAGTGGCGACGCTGATCCTGCCCGCGGACGTCTCGTGGGGCGACGGTGGTGTCGCGGTGAAGCCGGTGCCGCCGCGCTCGCCGCAGACCGTCGCGGACACCACGGTCAAGGCGGTGGCGGAGGTGCTGCGGACCGGTGAGCCGGTCGCGTTGCTGGTGGGCGGCCCCGCCTGCCGCGAAGCCGGTCTGCGGGCGGTGAGCCGGATCGCCACCGCGACCGGGGCGAAGCCGTTCGTGGAAACCTTCCCGGCGAGGCTGGAGCGCGGCGCCGGACTGCCCACGATCGAACGCCTGGCGTACCTGGCCGAGCAGGTGCAGTGGCAGCTGGAGGGCATCAAGCACGTCATCGTGGCCGGGACCAAGGCGCCGGTGTCGTTCTTCGCCTACCCCGGCAAGCCCAGCGATCTGGTGCCGGAGGGCGCGCAGGTGCACACGCTGGCAGAGCTGGACCAGGACGTGGTTGCCGCGCTGGAAGCACTCGCGGACGAGGTCGCGTCCGATGTGGACCCGGTGCTGCAGGAACCGGCTCGCCCCGCCCTGCCGAGCGGCCCGCTGACGGTGCAGAACTGGGTCGAGGTGATCGGCGCGCTGCTCCCGGAGGGCGCGATCATCTCGGACGAGGCCAACACCTCGGGCCTGTTGCTCCCGGGCGCGACGGCCGGTGCCCCACGCCACGACGTGCTCACCCTGACCGGCGGAGCCATCGGACAGGGACTCCCGGTGGCTGTCGGCGCAGCGATCGCCGCCCCAGACCGCCCGGTGATCGCACTCCAGGCGGACGGCAGCGCCCTCTACACCATCTCGGCACTGTGGACGATGGCGCGGGAAAACCTGAACGTGACAACGGTGATCCTGAACAACCACGCCTACGCCATCCTGCGCATGGAACTGCAGCGAGTCGGAGCGGAAGCATCCGGCCCGAAGGCGAAGGACCTGCTGGACCTGGCAAGGCCCGACATCGACTTCGTGAAGATCGCGGAAGGCATGGGCGTCCCAGCAACAAGGGCGACGACGGCCGAGGAACTGGCCGAGCAATTCCGCAACGCCGTCAACGAACCCGGCCCGCACCTCATTGATGCGGCGGTACCCCCACTGCTCTGACGGCGCGCAGCGCCGTGCCCTTGATCTTTGAACCCAACCCGAGCTGGGTGGTCATCCCGTCGCCTGACACGCAACGATCACCTTGAGCCAGGGCCGCAACCCAGGCCGCCAACCGGCAGCCGAACATGCCAACCTTGCGGCCCTGGCTCAAGGTGATATGCACAAACCGGAAGGCGACGGGATGACCACCCAGCGACCCACTGCATGAGGTGAGACGAGGCACCCAACCCCTGGTCATCCCGGAGCCTGCCCGTCCGGCGAGGACTATCTTTTGATCTTTAAACCCGCCGCCTGACACGGCGAAGAGCCCGCCCTGCGGGCGGAAAGCGCCTCACGGCGCTCGAAAGGTCACCTTTCGACCACCCCCGCCCCCTCTCCTTGAGTGTGTTTCAGTCGCCGAGCAGCCGTGTCAAGGCGGGAAAGCGTGCCTTGACACGGCTGGTCGGCGACTAAAGATCGGCTGTGGATCGGGGGCGGGGGAGGTCTGGTTGGGGTAGTCGGCTCATTTCCGTTGCCGGCTTGCGGTTGTACTCAAAGAAAAAAGCGCCCTCCCCGATCTGTCGGGAAGGGCGCCTTTTCGTTCTTGTTATTCGAACTTTTCGCCTGCTTCGGCCTTCTTCACCAGCGACTCCGGCGGCTGGAAGTGCTCACCGTACTTCTCGGCCAGCTCCTTCGCCCGCGCCACGAAACCGGGCAGGCCGCCCTCGTACTGGTTGATGTACTGGATGACACCGCCGGTCCACGCCGGGAAACCGATGCCGAAGATCGAGCCGATGTTGGCGTCCTGCACGGACATCAGCACGCCCTCGTCGAAGCAGCGCACCGTCTCCAGCGCCTCGGCGAACAGCATGCGCTCCTGCAGGTCCTTGAACGGCACGTTGCCACTGCCGGACTTGAACGCCTCCCGCAGGCCGGGCCACAGTCCGACGCGCTTGCCGTTCTCGTCGTAGGAGTAGAAGCCCGCGCCGCTGGACCGGCCCTTGCGGTCGAACTCGTCGATCATCCGGTCGATGACCGCCTCGGAGGCGTGCGCCTTCCAGGTGCCACCGGCGGCCTCGATCGCCGACTTCGTCTCCTCACGGATCTTGCGCGGCAGGGTCAGCGTCAGCTCGTCCATCAGCTGCAGCGGCGGCGCCGGGTAGCCTGCCTGCGAACCGGCCTGCTCGATCGACGCCGGCTCGACGCCCTCGCCGAGCGCGGCGACCGCCTCGTTGATGAACGTGCCGATCACCCGGCTGGTGAAGAAGCCGCGGCTGTCGTTGACCACGATCGGCGTCTTCTTGATCTGCAGGGTGTAGTCGAAGACCTTCGCCAGGGTGGCGTCCGAGGTCTTCTCCCCACGGATGATCTCCACCAGCGGCATCTTGTCGACCGGCGAGAAGAAGTGGATGCCGATGAAGTCCTCCTGCCGCTGCACGCCCTGCGCCAGGCCGGTGATGGGCAGCGTGGAGGTGTTCGACCCGAGCACGGCGTCCGGGTTGACGATGTTCTCGATTTCGCCGAAGACCTTGTGCTTGAGCTCCTGGCTCTCGAACACGGCCTCGATCACGAAGTCCACCCCGGCGAAGTCCGCCGGGTCGGCCGTCGGCTTGATGCGCGCCAGCAGCGCGTCCGACTTCTCCTTCGTGGTCTTGCCGCGGGACAGCGCCTTCTCTTCGAGCTTGACCGCGTAGCCCTTGCCCTTCTCAGCCGCCTCCAGCGAGACGTCCTTGAGCACGACCTCGATCCCGGCCTTCGCCGACACGTAGGCGATCGCGGCGCCCATCATGCCCGCGCCGAGCACGCCGACCTTCTGCGCCTGGTACTTCTCGTACCCGTCCGGGCGGGAACCGCCGGAGTTGATGTGCTGCAGGTCGAAGAAGAACGCCTTCGTCATGTTCTTCGCGACCTGGCCGGTGACCAGGCTGACGAAGTAGCGGGTCTCGATCTGCGTCGCGGTCTCGATGTCGACCTGCGCGCCCTCGACCGCGGCGGCCAGAATCGCACGCGGGGCGGGCATCGGGGCGCCCTTGAGCTGCTTGCGCAGGTTCGCCGGGAACGCGGGCAGGTTCGCCGCGAACTTCGGGTTCGACGGGGAGCCGCCGGGCATCTTGTAGCCCTTGACGTCCCACGGCTGCTGCGCCTCGGGGTTGGCCTTCACCCACTCCTTGGCCTTCGGCAGCAGCTCGTCCACACTGGACACGACCTCGTGCACGAGGCCCAGCTCCAGCGCCTTCGCCGGCTTGTGCCGCTGACCCTGCACCAGCACGTTCAGCACGGCGCTCTGGATGCCGAGCAGCCGCACGGTGCGCGCCACGCCACCGCCGCCGGGCAGCAGGCCCAGCGTCACCTCGGGCAGGCCGATGACGGTGCCCGGCACGTCCGCGACGATCCGGTGGTGCGTGGCCAGCGCGATCTCCAGGCCACCGCCCAGCGCGGCGCCGTTGATGGCGGCCACGACCGGCTTGCCGAGGGTCTCCAGCTTGCGCAGCTGGGCCTTCATGGCGTTGGTGCTCTCGGTGATCTCGGCCGCGTGCTCCGGCGTGGCCTGGATCAGGTCACGCAGGTCACCGCCCGCGAAGAAGGTCTTCTTCGCCGAGGTGATCACGACACCGGTGATCGAGTCCTTTTCGGACTCCAGCCGCTCGACCGTGTTCTTGAAGGACTCGCGGAAGTCGGCGTTCATCGTGTTGGCCGACTGGTTGGGGTCGTCCAGGGTGAGCACGACGATGCCGTCGGAGTCCTGGTCCCAGCGAATAGTGTTGGTCATGATCACACCCGCTCGATGATCGTCGCGATACCCATTCCGCCGCCGATGCACAGCGACAGCAGCGCACGCCGCGCCTGGCGCCGCTCCAGCTCGTCGACCATGGTGCCGAGGATCATGGCACCGGTCGCGCCGAGCGGGTGGCCCATCGCGATCGCCCCGCCGTTGACGTTGACCTTCTCGTCCGGCAGCTTCAGGTCCTTCATCCACTTGAGCACGACGGAGGCGAACGCCTCGTTCAGCTCGAACAGGTCGATGTCGTCGGTGGTCATCCCGGCGATGTCGAGGACCTTCTTCGTGGCCGGGGTGGGGCCGGTGAGCATGATCGTCGGGTCGGACCCGGTGATCGCGGCCGCCACGATGCGGGCACGCGGGGTCAGGCCCAGGTCCTTGCCGACCTGCTCGTTGCCGATCAGCACCAGCGCGGCGCCGTCGACGATGCCCGAGGAGTTGCCGCCGGTGTGGACGTGGTTGATCTTCTCGACCGAGTGGTATTTCTGCAGCGCCACCGCGTCGAAGCCGCCGAACTCGCCGATCGTCTCGAACGCGGGCTTCAGCTTGGCCAGGCTCTCCAGCGTGGTGCCGGGGCGGCGGTGCTCGTCGTGGTCGAGGATCGTGACGCCGTTGATGTCCTTGACCGGCACGACCGACTTCGCGAAGTACCCGCCGGACCAGGCCGCCTCGGCCTTCTCCTGCGAGCGGACCGCGAACCGGTCGACGTCCTCGCGGCTGAAGCCCTCGATGGTGGCGATCAGGTCCGCGCCGATGCCCTGCGGCACGAAGTACGTGTCGTAGTTCGTGGCCGGGTCGGTGAACATCGGGCCGCCGTCGGAGCCCATCGGCACGCGCGACATCGACTCGACGCCACCGGCGATGATCAGGTTCTCCCAGCCGGAGCGCACCCGGGCGGCGGCCTGGTTGACGGCCTCCAGACCCGAGGAGCAGAAGCGGTTGAGCTGGACACCGGCGACGGTGTCGGGCAGGCCGGCGGCCATCGCCGCGGCGCGCGCGATGTCGGCGCCCTGGTCACCGACCGGCGAGACGACGCCGAGGATGATGTCGTTGATCGCGGCCGGGTCCAGGCCCGGGTGCCGCGCCTGGAGTTCGTGAATCAGTCCGGTCACGAGGTCGATCGGCTTCACCCCGTGCAGGGATCCACCCTTGTTCTTGCCACGGGGCGTCCGGATCGCCTCGTAGATGTATGCCTCGTTGCTCACACCGACGGTCCTTCCTGCTTACTGCATCCGTCTGGGTCTGACGCTAATTGCCACTAACATACTCCGCCCGAATCCCCTGGTGTCAACCGTTTGCAGGGGGGCTCGATCCGGCTAGAGTGGAATCACCATGTCGAGCACCTCCCGCCGCCCCGACCGCAAGAGCCAGCTGGCCGGCCTCGCCGCCGAGCTGTTCCGCGCTCGCGGCTATCACGGCGTCGGCATCAACGACATCGCCGCGGCGGCCGGCATCACCGGGCCCGCCCTGTACCGGCACTTCGCGGACAAGCAGGCGATCCTCGCGTACGTGCTGCTCGGCGGGGTGCAGGAGATGGAGGACGCGACCGCGGCCGCGTTGTCCAGCCTGCGGCGACCGGACGGCGCCCAGGTGGAGCGGCTGTTGCGGGGCATCGCGGAGGCGTCGGTGGAGCGGCGCGACGTGGCGGCGCTGTGGCGGTGGGAGGGGCGGCACCTGTCGCCGGAGGACCAGCGCGAGATCGCCCGGCGGTCGACGGCGCTGCTGTCGTCGTGGGCCAAGGAGCTCATGAACCTGCGCGCGGACCTGGGGCCGGCGGACGCGGAGCTGCTGTGCTGGGCGGCGATGAGCGTGTTCGGCAGTGTTTCGGTGCACCGGACGTCCGTGGCGCGGAAGCGGTTCGCCGAGTTGCTGGCGGAGCTGGCGCGGCGGGTGCTGCACGTGCGGCTGCCGTCGGAGGTCGTCGAGGACGAGCCGGTGCCGGTGGGCGTCGGGGTGCCGTCCCGGCGGGAGCAGATCCTGTCGGCGGCCGCGGAGCTGTTCCACCGCAAGGGTTTCCACGCGGTGAGCATGGAGGACATCGGCGCGGCGGCCGGCATCGCGGGCCCGAGCGTGTACCGGCACTTTTCGAGCAAGGCGGCGCTGCTGGGGGCGATCGCGCGGCGGGCGGGCGACCGGTTGCTGCTGGACGCCGAACGGGTGCGCCTGAGCAGCGCCGACGAGACGGAAGCGCTCCGCGGGCTGATCGAGTCGTACGTGCTGGTGCTGACCGGTTCGGCGGAGCTGGCGGTCTCGTTCTCGGCAGACGCGGTCAACTACGCGGAGGACGAGGGCCCCGAGCTGCTGCGCATCCAGCGGGACTACGTGGCGCAGTGGGTGAGCCTGCTGGGCGCGGCGCAGCCGGCGCTGAACCCGCGCGAAGCGAAGATCACGGTCCACGCGGCGCTGACGATCGCGAACGACCTGTCCCGCACACGGCGGGTCAACTCCCGGCCAGGGCTGGCGGCCGAGCTGCGCGTCCTGATGGCGGCGGTGCTGGACCTGGATTAGCCCGGATGTGGCCGAAACCTGCCATTTCACCCTGCTCGCGCGGGATCCGTCGCTACCGTGATCGACGTGAAGCGCGCCGTCGTTTTCCTCCTTCTTCTGCCCCTTGCCGCGTGCAGCGGGAATGACCAGCCCACCGAAACCCCGGCACCGGCCACCACCTCGTCCCTGCCGCCGGCGCTCGCCGCTCCCGATGGGCGTGACTACGGTGCTTGCCTGGACGGCAACTGCGAGGTCCTGGTGAGCGATCCGGTCGACATCGCGCTCACCGGGCAGGGCGAGGTCGACCGGATCTCCGTCCGCGCGGTCACCGCCGAGGGCATCGAGTTCTCCACCGGCGACGGCAGCGGCAGCCTCACCCCCGGCTGCGTCTCGACCCTCTACGAGAACGGCTCCGGCTCGCGCTGCAGCAGCGGCGAACCCGAGAAGCCGAAGCCGGTCGACGGGGTCCTCGCGATGCAGGTCGTCGACGTGCGGGACGGCACCGCCGTGCTCCGGCTCGTGTCCGGCGCCGTCGGTCCGCCGCCCAGCTCGCTCCGGCCCCCGATGCCCGTCCTCCCGACCTGGCGCCCCTGACGTCGGGCGGCTGGCGTTCACCGGCCCCCATGCGTTAACCTACTCACGAGTAGGTAACGGCGATGGGAGTGCGACGTGGCAGCGCTCAGGGAGAACAGCGGCCGGAAGCGGGACGTGATGGGCCTCGGCCTGGCCGCCCTCTCCCGGCTCGCGGGCAGCAGGACGCTGGAACGCAGCGGGTTGCGCGAGCCGGTTCAGAACCTGGTTTCGGCGGCGACGAGGAACGGTTTCAAGGTCGCCGGCGCGGCCAGCCGGACGTTCTCCTCGTCGCGAAAGCGGGGCGGTGACGCGACCCGCCCGGCGCCGGCCGAGGACAAGGGCCTGTTCGACCTCACGCCGTCCGAAGACCAGCAGATGATCGTCGAGACGGTGAGCGAGTTCGCGGCCGAGCAGCTGCGTCCCGCGGCCGCCGAGGCGGACGAGAAGCTCAGCCCGCCGGACGGCCTGCTCACCAGGGCCGCCGAGCTGGGCGTGACGCTCATCAGCATCCCGGAGGAGCTGGGCGGCGCGGGCGCGGAACGCTCGGTCGTCACCAACGCGCTGGTCGCCGAGGCACTCGCCCACGGCGACCTCGGCCTGGCCGTCGCGGTGCTCGCGCCGTCCGCGGTCAGCAACGCGCTCGTCCTGTGGGGCGACGCCCAGCAGCAGGCCGACTACCTGCCGGAGTTCGTCGGCGAGAACGTGCCCGCCGCGGCGCTGGCCCTGCTGGAGTCCAAGCCGCTGTTCGACCCGTTCAAGCCCGCCACCAAGGCCCGCCGCACCCCCGGCGGCTACCAGCTGGACGGCGTGAAGTCCCTGGTCCCCCGCGCGGGACAGGCCGAATTGTTCGTCGTGTCCGCCGACCTCGAAGGGCGCGGCCCGGCGCTGTTCCTCGTCGAGTCGTCGACCAAGGGCGTGTCGATCGAGGCCGAACCGGCGATGGGCCTGCGGGGCGCGGCGACCGGGAAGCTGCACCTGGAGAAGGTGTCGCTGCCCGCGGGCGCGCTGCTCGGCGGCGGCTCGCCGGACGTGTTCACCGAGGCCGTGCGGCTGTCCCGCCTCGGCTGGGCCGCGCTGGCCACCGGCACCGCGAAGGCCGTGCTGGACTACGTGATCCCGTACGTGAACGAGCGCACCGCGTTCGGCGAGCCGATCAGCCACCGCCAGGCGGTCGCGTTCTCGGTCGCCGACATCGCGATCGAACTGGAAGGCATGCGCCTGGTGATGCTGCGCGCCGCGGCGCGGGCCGAGCAGGGCAAGCCGTTCGCCCGCGAGGTCGCGCTGGCCCGCAAGCTCGCCGCGGACAAGGGAATGCGCATCGGCAGCGCCGGGGTGCAGCTGCTGGGCGGGCACGGGTTCGTGAAGGAGCACCCGGTCGAGCGGTGGTACCGCGACCTGCGTGCAATCGGTGTGCTCGAGGGCGTCGTCCTCCTCTGACAAGCCTGGGAAGGTCATCATGATCAATCTGGAAACCCCGAAGAAGGCCCGGGCGCTGATCAACCAGGCGTACCAGGCGGCGTCGGAAGTGCTGCGGCCGATCTCGCGCAAGTACGACCGCGCCGAGCACGAATACCCGGTCGAGCTGGACATGTTCGCCGCGGTGCTGGACGGGCTGAACTCCTCCGGCGAGGGCGGCGCGGGCGCGGCCGGCGTGCGGCGCAACGAGAAGGAGAAGGCGACCGGGAACCGCAACGGCGGCAACCTGGCGACGGTGCTCGGCACGATCGAAATGTGCTGGGGCGACGTGGGTCTGCTGCTGTCGATGCCGCGGCAGGGCCTCGGCAACGCCGCGATCGCGTCGGTGGCCAACGACGAGCAGCTGAAGCGGTTCGCGAAGGTGTGGGCCGCGATGGCGATCACCGAGCCGGGCACCGGTTCGGACTCCGCGAACATCACCACGACCGCCACCGAGGACGGCGACAGCTACATCCTCAACGGCGAGAAGATCTTCGTGACCTCCGGTGACCGCGCGGACGCCGTGGTCGTCTGGGCCACTTTGGACAAGTCGCTCGGCCGGGCGGCGATCAAGTCGTTCGTGGTGGAGAAGGGCACGCCGGGCTTCGAGGTCGTGCGGCTGGAGCACAAGCTCGGGATCCGCGCGTCGGACACGGCGGTGCTGCGGTTCGACAACTGCCGCGTGCCGAAGGAGAACCTGCTCGGCTCGCCGGAGATCAACACGTCCAAGGGGTTCGCGGGGGTCATGCAGACCTTCGACAACACGCGCCCCCTGGTCGCGGCGATGGCGGTCGGCCTGGCGCGGGCCGCGCTGGAGGAGACGGCGAAGATCCTGGCCGAGGCGGGTGTCGTGGTGGATTACGACCGCCCCGCGCACCACCAGCACGCCGCGGCGGCCACGTACCTGGAACTGGAAGCCGACTACGAAGCGGCGTACCTGCTGACGCTGGAGTCGGCGTGGATGGCCGACAACCGCAAGCCGAACTCGCTGCAGGCGTCCATGGCGAAGGCGAAGGCGGGCCGGTCGGTCGTCGACATCACGCTGAAGTGCGTCGAGCTGATCGGGACGCTCGGCTACACGGAAGAGATGCTGCTCGAGAAGTGGGCCAGGGACTCGAAGATCCTGGACATCTTCGAGGGCACGCAGCAGATCCAGCAGCTGATCGTGGCGCGGCGGTTGCTGGGGAAGACTTCGGCGGAGCTGAAGTAGCGCGTCACCGCCCGGCTCCCCGTGTGCGGAGAGCCGGGCGGACTCGGCCGCCGGATGACGGCACTGGTCTTTCCGCTCGTTCGCGCGTTCAATGGGGATCCCGGAGGTGAACCATGGGCGATCGCGACGATTTCCTCACCTGGGTCGGCTCCCGGCTGCGGGACGCCGAAGTCGCGTTGCACAACGGCGACCCGGCGCCACGGCGGGCGATCTGGTCGCGCGCGGAACCGGTCTCCGTGCTGGGCGCCTGGCTGAACGCCACCGGCCAGGCCGAGATCGACGCCCTGTTCAGCCGGCTCGGAGCCACCTTCTCGGACTGCGCCTCCTACGAACACGAGATCGTCGCGGCCGATGTGGTCGGTGACATGGCCTACACGGTGGGCTACGAACACACCCGGGCGTCCGTCGACGGGGAACCGCGCGACTACACCCTGCGCGCGACCCAGATCTACCGCCGCGAGGACGGCGAATGGAAAGTCGCCCACCGGCACGCCGACCTCGTCCAGAACACCTGAGCCATCGCAGCGCCGTTAGGTTTCCCGCGTGCGAGAAGCGACGGTGACGATCCGGCCGGACACCGATCCCGCCACCATCGAACCGCGCATCGCCGGGCAAGCGGCTGTGCGGGTCCTCGTCAGCGCGCCCTTGCCCGCCCCTGTCCTCGCCGCCGCCGCGGAGGCGCTCGCCGCGCATCCCGGCGTCGCGCTCCACCTGCTGGGACACGCCGACCCCGCGCAGCTACCGGAGTTCCGCCACGTGCGAAAACTCGCCCTCGACCTGCCGCACGCCACCGCCGGGACCTGACCCCGCTGGCCGGCATCGCGACGCTGCGCGGGCTCGACGACCTCAGTGCCCTGGCCGGCTGCGTCAACCTCGAAGCTGTCTCCCTCGGGCACTCAAGAACGTCCCCGGCCTGCGGGCGCTCGCCGAACACCCCGCCCTGCGGTTCCTCATCCTCGAACTCCTCCGCGGCCTGGACACCCTCGCCCCGCTCGCGCCGTGCGCCCGGCCGACCGGCGGCTCGACGTCCTCGTCCCCGCGGCCAGCCTGCGGCACGCCCTGATCGGCGCCCCGTCCCCATCCGCCCAGGTCGACGCGCTGCGCGAGCGGTTGCACACCCTCCATTACCGCGGCGAGAACCTCGCGCGGTGACGGCTCCGCCCTCCGCGTCCACTGGCGCACCCCGGTCACGGACCTCCTCTCACCGTCCACAGAAGATCTTCCGGCTCGCCGTAACGCGCAACTCCCGGGTGCGACTCTCCCTACTATCCCGAAGGGAGGCCCGAAGATGACTGGTTACCTGGTCCAGCCCGCCTCGGTGGAAAGGTTCCGCGACGGCTTCGACGGCCGGATCGTCACGCCGGACGACGGCGACTACGAGAGCGTCCGCGGCGTCTTCAACGCCATGATCACCGCCCGCCCGCAGGTCATCGCCCAGTGTGGGACCGTCCGGGACATCACGGCGGCCCTGCGGTTCGCCCGGGAGAACGCCCTGCCGGTCGCCGTGCGGGGTGGGGGTCACAGCGTCGCCGGGGCGTGTCTCGTCGAGGACGGTCTCGTCGTCGACCTGCGCCGCCTCAACGCCGTCACCGTCGACCCCGAGGCGAAGACCGCGACGGCGGGTGGTGGCGCCACCTGGGGCGACTTCGACAGAGCCTGCCAACCCCACGGCCTCGCCACCACCGGCGGCCGCGTGTCGACCACCGGCGTGGCCGGCCTGACCCTGGGCGGCGGCTCCGGCTGGATCGAGCGCAAGTTCGGCCTCGCCTGCGACAACCTCCTCTCCGTCGACCTCGTCACCGCCGACGGCCGCGAGGTCACGGCGAGCGAGCAGGAGAACCCGGACCTCTTCTGGGCACTGCACGGCGGCGGCGGCAACTTCGGCGTCGCCACCCGGCTCACCTTCCGGCTGCACGACCTGCCGGAGTTCTCGATGGCCCTGATGCTGTGGCCCGGCGACCAGGGACGCGCCGTCGCCGGCGTCTACCGCGACCTCATGCGCACCGCGCCGGAGGAGATCGGCGGCGGCCTGCTCTACCTCACCGGCCCGCCCGAGGAGTTCGTGCCCGGCCACCTCGTCGGCCGGCTCTGCTGCGGCGTCCTGGTCACCTGCACCGGCCCGGAAACCCGGCTGCGCGAAACGATCGGCCCGCTGCTCGCGACCGCCCCGCAGGGCCAGGTCATCACCGACGTCCCCTACGCCGGCCTCCAGTCCATGCTCGACGACCCAGCCGGCTTCCGGAACTACTGGTCCGACGAGAACCTGCGCGAACTGCCCGACGAAGCCCTCGACCGGTTCTGCGAGCGCGCGCTGGACATGGTGGTGCCGTCACCGTCGCAGCACGCGCTGCTGCCGTGGGGCGGCGCCGTCGCCCACGGCCAGGACTGGCCGGGGTTCGACCGCGACAACCAGTGGGCCGTGCACCCGCTGGGCCTGTGGGCCGATCCGGCCGACGACGACCGCGCCATCGCGTGGGCCCGCAACCTGCGCGCCGACATGCGGCCGTGGGCCTCCGGCGACGTCTACCTCAACTTCATCGGCGACGAGGGCGACGACCGCATCGTGGCCGGCTACGGCGAGGAGAACTACCGGCGCCTGCAACGCATCAAGGCCGACTACGACCCGGACAACGTCTTCAACCGCTGGCACGACATCAAGCCGGCCTAACCAAGGAGAGCGCGCAGCGCCGCGGCGAACTGCGTGGGGCGTTCGACGGGTCCGAGGTGGCCGCCCGGCAACTCGGTCAGCGGCAGGCCGAGGCCGGCGGCCAACGCGGCGGCGGCCCGGTACGGCAGCTGGCCCCGCGAGTCGATCCCGGCAGCGGGGACCAGTCGCGGGCCGAGCGCGGCCAGGTCGACGTCCGCGGACGTGAACGGCACCAGGACGTGCTCCAGGAACAGCGGCTGGAGTTCGCTCAGGCGGCCGAACAGCTCCAGCAGCTCCGGC
The DNA here is from genome assembly GCF_000231075.2 of Amycolatopsis sp. ATCC 39116. Taxonomy (NCBI): domain Bacteria; kingdom Bacillati; phylum Actinomycetota; class Actinomycetes; order Pseudonocardiales; family Pseudonocardiaceae; genus Amycolatopsis; species Amycolatopsis sp. ATCC 39116. The sequence continues at coordinate 20,134 of NZ_AFWY03000029.1, forward strand.
GTCGGCGGCTCCGGGCTGGTTTCGGCGTAGCCCTCCAGCCAGTCGCCGGGGTGGCGCAACTCCGGGGTCGCCACGCCGGGTCCGGGCGCCGTCATGGCCTCGGTCATCAGCCGGGACGCCTCCGCCAGGTCCCCGGTGCGCGCCGCCGCCCGCACCGCCTCGATCGCGGCCCGGTGCCGATCGGCGTCCGGCAGCAGGCCGAACACCGGCGGCTCGTGGACCACCGCGAGGCGCACCCGCTCGGGGTGGCGGGCAAGCAGGTCGAGGGTCGTGATGGCGCCTGCGCTGAACGCGAACACCGCGGGCGGCTCGTCGAAGAGCGCGTCGATCAGGCCGAGCACGTCCTCGGCGTAGGCCTTCGGGCTCTGGTCGCCGTCCGGCCGCGCCGACACCAGGCGACTGGACATGGCGACGACGCGGTAGTCGTCGGCCAGGTGCGCGGCGAGCCCGTCGAAGACGCCGGCGTGGCCCGCCCCGCCGGGCAGGAGCAGCAGCGGCGGGCCGTCGCCGCGCTCGTGGTAGTCGATGGGGGTGCCGTCGAGCGTGATGCGCATGGGTTTCTCCGGTCCGGTCAGTGGATCTTCGTCCAGTTGGTCAGGGTGTGGTGGAGCGCGTCGACGGCCCGGCGCCACGAGACGTCCAGGCTGTGGTCGGCGGTGAAGGCGCCGGTGGCTTCCAGGTCGCTGAAGCCGTGCAGGGTGCTGCGCAGGAACCGGACCGCGTCGGTGGCGTCCGGTTCGGACAGGTCGTACCCGCGCAGCAGCGCGTAACAGACCTCGATGATGCGCATGACGCCTGGCGTTTCGGCGGCCCGCTCGGGCGGCACCGGGTGCCGGGTGGCGGCGTAGCGCCCCGGGTGCTCCGTCGCCAGGGTGCGGTACGTGTCGGCGAAGGCGGTCAGCGCGTCACGGCCGGCGCGTCCGGCCACGGCCGCGCTCAGCGCCTCAGCCCACTCGGAGAGCGCCCGCAGCGCCACACGTTCCTGCAGGTCGGCGAGGCCGCGGATGTGGGTGTAGAGGCTGGCGTCGCGAACGCCGAACCGCTTCGCGAGCGCCGCGAGCGTCACGTTCTCGAAGCCGATCTCGTCGGCCAGGTCGGCGGCGGCCGACACCAGCGCGTCCGGCGTGATCCTCCCACGCGGCATGTTTCCTAACCTCCCTAGGACTGGTCCTAATGTACACAGGGGAACGTAGAGTTGACAGGCAAGTATTCACTTGCCTATCGTTGCGGGCGTGGGTGACGTCTTCAAAGCCCTGGCCGACCCCACGCGCCGCACGATCCTCGACGAACTGACCGACCGGGACGGGCAGACGCTCTTCGAACTCTGCGCCCGGCTGGTGTCCATCCACGGGCTGAGTTCGTCACGGCAGGCGGTCTCGCAGCACCTCGACGTGCTGGAGTCCGCCGGTCTGGTCGAGTCGAGGCGTGAGGGCCGGTACAAGTTCCACTACATCAACACGGATCCGCTCGAACCGATCTTCGAGCGGTGGCTCAGGAAGAGGGGACGGACATGAGGATCAGCCTGGCGAGCGTGCTCGTCGACGACCAGGAGAAGGCGCTGCGGTTCTACACGGACGTGCTGGGCTTCGTGAAGAAGCACGACATCCCGATGGGCGCGGACCGGTGGCTGACGGTGGTGTCGCCGGAGGACCCGGAGGGCACCGAACTGCTGCTGGAGCCGAGCGGGCACCCGGCGGCGAAGCCGTTCAAGGACGCGCTCGTCGCGGACGGCATCCCGTGGACCATGTTCGCCGTGTCCGACGTGCAGGCCGAGTACAAGCGGATGCGTGAGCTCGGCGTGCGGTTCACGCAGGAGCCGACGGACATGGGCACCGTGATCACCGCGGTGTTCGACGACACCTGCGGCAACCTCATCCAGATCGGCCAGATGAAGTCCTAATCGGACACCTGATCGCCGAGGAACGCGTCGATGTGCCGCCAGGTGGTGTCCCGTGCGCGGCGGCCGGTCAGCACGCCGAGGTGCCCGCCCGGGGCCGTCTCGAACCGCACGTCCGGCGCGTTCTCCAGCAACGGCACCAGCCGCTCCACGGCGCGCCGCGGGGCGATGGTGTCGTTGCGCCCGGCGATCACCAGCGTCGGAACCTTCACGCCGGACAGCGAGATGATCCGCCCGTTCAGGTCGAGCCCGCCCTCGACGAGGTCGTTGGCGCGGAAGAACCGGTGGTACATCTGGCCGAACGTGCGGCCGGGGTACGCGATCATGTTGTCCATGAAGTGGTCGACCGCCTCGATCTGGGCGAGGTAGTCCCGGTCGCCGAGGTTCTGCAGGATCGCCAGCGGCTTGGTCAGCTGCTTGTTGATGCCCGTCGCCCAGAACACGCGTTCGACCACATAGGACGGTGCACCGCCGAGCATCCGGTACAGCGGGGTGAGCAGGTAGCCGCCGGTGAGGTCCACCAGCGGCCGGAACGGCGCGACCAGCGGGATGGCGGTGAAGTCGACCGGCGAGGCGACCGTGGTGATCGACTGCACCGGCAGGTCGGGGCGGTCGGCCGTGGTCAGCAGGGAGAACAGCCCGCCGAGGCACCACGCGACCAGGTGCACGCCGCGCCCGCCGGAGTCCTCGCTGACCTTGCGGATGGCGCGCGGCAGCACCTCGTCGATCCAGTGCTCGATGCCCAGCCTGCGGTCGGAGAACGCGACGGTGCCGTAGTCCACCAGGTAGGTGCGACGGCCCCGGTCGACCAGGTGCTCGGCGAGGCTGCAACCGCGCCGCAGGTCGAAGCACAGGGCGGGGGCGGCCAGCGGCGGCACGAGCAGCACCGGATCACCCTCGTGCGACGGGCTCATCCGGTACAACGACCGGTTCGGGCCCTGGTCGACCAGCACGCGCGGCACCGGCCGCAGGTCGGCGAGACCGCCGCGCAGGACGCCGAGCGCGTTGGCCGCCATCGCGGTCACTGCGGGTACCACCATCTACCTCGAAACTCCGTTCACCGCACCGATCCTTCCCCGGGACCGACGCTACTTCAAGGCTGCCTCACCCTCGCTTCGTACTCCGCTCGCGCACCCGCGTGCGCCTGGGTGAACACCTTGTCGGCGCCGATCGCGCGCATGAACCACTCCGCCGCCGCACGTGGCAGCAGGCGGCTGACGCGACCGGTCACGTCGAGCGATTTCGGGACGAACACGTCGAACCGCGGCTTCTGCAGCGTCCCGACGATCGCCTTCGCCACGTCCTCCGGCCGCAGGGACGGGAAGAGCCTGGTCTCGGGCAGGCCGTCGGCGAGGTGCGTGCGGACGACCGCGGGCATCACGCACGAGATGTCCACCCCGGACCCGCGCAGCTCCTGCCGCACCGCTTCGGACAGGCCGACGACGGCGTGCTTGGTGGCGCAGTAGGTCGCCGCGCCGGGGAACCCGGCCTTGCCCGCCATCGAGGCGACGTTGACGATGTGTCCGCGGCCGCGCGGGCGCATGCGGCGGACGGCCTCGCGGGTGCCGTGGATGACCGCGTGCAGGTTGACGTCGATCTGCTTCGCCGTGGCCGCGTCGTCCTCGTCGGCCAGCGGCGACAGCAGCATGACGCCGGCGTTGTTGATCAGGACGTCGATGGGCCCGAGGCGGCGCTCGACCTCGTCCAGGAACTCGGTGAAGCCGCGGTGGTCGGTCACGTCGAGCGGCAGGGCGAGCGTGTCGCCGCCCAGTTCACCCGCCGTCTTCTCGGCCAGGACCGGGTCGAGGTCGCCGATGACGACCTTCGCACCCAGCCGCACCAGGGCGGCGGCCGTGGTGGCGCCGATCCCTTGCGCGCCTCCGGTGATCACGATGACCTTGCCGAGCAACGTTGCCATGGCGGCCATACTGCCCGGTAACTGACATTCGCGCCAGAGGTGTCACACTCGCTGTTCGAAGATCTGGACCCACACGTCGTCGCGCACGCGCACCCGCTCGGTCGGCGTGAACCCCTGGCCCTCGTAGTAGCGGACGAGCTTGCCGTCGCCGCCGGCCCAGCAGTCCACGCGCAGCAGGCCGATGCCGCGGTCGCGGGCGTCCTGGCGGGCGAACTCCAGCAGCCGGGCGCCGACGCCGCGGTGCTCGCGGGAGGCCAGCAGCAGCGTCACATACACCTCGGGCTCGTCGACCGGCGGCGTGTACGGCAGCGGGTGGTCGAGGATCAGGGCACCGGCCGGCGCACCGTCCGAAGTGGCCAGGAACGGGCGGCCGTCACGCAGCATCGTGCGGACGCGCTCGACCTTCGCCGGGTCCGCCGACCACGGTTCCGTGCCCCATTGGCCGGCGCTGCCGCGGGCGACGAGCCATTCGACGGCCGCGTCGAACAGCCCCAGGACGATGTGCAGGTCGGCCTCGCCGGACTCGCGGATCTCCATCACGGCGCCGTCAGCACGAGCGGGCCGTCCGAGGTGACGGCGATGGTGTGCTCGACGTGCGCGGCGCGGGAGCCGTCGCTGGTCAGGATCGTCCAGCCGTCGTCGGCGTAGCGGTAGTCGTCACGGCCGCCCGCGAGGAACATCGGCTCGATCGCGATGACCAGCCCTTCCCGCAGCGGCATCCCCTTGCCCGCGACGGCTTCGTTCGGCACGTGCGGCGCTTCGTGCATCGCGCGGCCCACGCCGTGACCCCCGTGGTCGGCGAGCAACCCGTACCCGGCGCGACGCCCGATCTGGGCGATCGCGTGGCCGATGTCGCCCATCCTGTTCCCGGGGCGGGCCTGCTCGATGCCCGCCCACATGCCCCGCTCGGTGGCGGCGATGAGGTCGAGGTCGGCCTGGTTCGCGCTGCCGACGACGAAGCTGACCGCGGCGTCCCCGTGCCAGCCGTCGACGTGCGCGCCGAAGTCGACGCTCAGCAGATCGCCGTCGCGGAGGCGGTAGTCGGTCGGGATGCCGTGCACGACGGCGTCGTTGACGCTGGTGCAGAGCACAGCCGGATAGGGCGACGGCGCGAAGCGCGGGTGGTAGTGCAGGAAGGACGACTTGGCGCCCTCGTCGTTGAGGATGTCCGCGGCGAGCTGGTCCAGCTCACGCAGACTGGTGCCGACGGCCGCCTGCTCGCGGACGCTCTGGAGCACCTTCGCGACGACCCGCCCCGCGGCGCGCATGGCGTCCAGCTCGCCACGACTCTTCAGCTCGATCACTTCTCACCTCGCCGGTATAGTTATACCGGAAGTTATAGCACCGCGCCCCAGAACCCAAGGTAGCTGGGTGGTCATCCCGTCGCCTGACACTGGACGATCACCTTGAGCCAGGGCCGCAACCCTCGCTGGGTCCGGCGGCCGAAAGCACAAAGCTTGCGGCCCTGGCTCAAGGTGATATGCACAAACCGGAAGGCGACGGGATGACCACCCGGCGACCACCCACCCGAGGTGACCTAACAACGGTCCCCTGGTCATCCCGGAGCCTGCCCGTCCGGCGAGGACATCTCTTGATCTTTAAACCCGCGCTGTCGCGCGGAAAATGCGCCTCACGGCGCCGAACGGTCACCTTACGACCACCCCCGCCCCCGATGCCTGATTGTGTTTCAGTCGCCGAGCAGCCGTGTCAAGGCGGGAAAGCGTGCCTTGACACGGCTGGTCGGCGACTAAAGATCGGCTGTGGATCGGGGGCGGGGGAGGTCTGGTTGGGGTAGTCGCTTGCTTTTCGTTGCCGGGCGGCGGGTTGTCCTCAGCAGTTGTGTGTTGTCAGTTCCAGGCGTAGGGCGAAGATCTTTTGCGATGGGTCCGTGTTGAACACGTACACCGCTTTCGGGTTGCCTGGCACTGGTGCGGTGATGACGTAGTTGGCGGTCGTGGCGTTGGGGTACGCCGCCATCACTTCGGCGTCCGTCGAGCCGACTCCGATTCCCTCCGGCGTGGTCACCCCGGGCTTCGCGCTGATGCGCGCCACCCCGTAGGTGGGTGATATGTCGACCGGGCTTCCGCCGCCGCGCAGCCAGTACCGGTGGCACGAGCTGCCCGAGTAGCCCTCGCTCATGTCGAACTCGTCGGTGGCCACCGCGTCGGCCTCGCTCATGCCCAGCACGAGCCTGCCCCAGCCGGTGGGGCCGATCGTCGGGTCGGTGGACGCCGGGCGTTGCGCCGATCCGGTCGGCGTGCTGGAACTCCGCGACGGGCTGTGCGGGGTGCTGTGCGAACCCGTCATGCTCGGGACGCTCGTCACCCCCGCCGACGACTGCGGCGGCGGCACGCTGGAGCTGGTCGGGACCGGCGGCAGACCCGACTCCGGGCCGGCGCTCGTCGCGATCGTCGTCACCGGGAGGTTCGTCGCGGGCAGCGTGTCCGTGCGGCCACCACCGACCCCGGACAGGGCGATGCCCACCGCGGTGACCGCGACCAGCGTCAACGCCCCGCCGGTCGCCGCCGCCGCGTTGCGCCGGTGGCGGCGTCGCCGGGCGCCGGCCACCACCAGCAGCTCCGCGCCGGGCCGGACGGGCACGTCGAGGCGCTCATCCTCGAACAACCGGCTCAGTTCGTCCTCGAGGTTCACCACTCGTCACCCACCCCCACCAGGCTCCCCAGCTTCCCGCGCAGGCTGGCCAGCGCCTTGCTGGCCTGGCTCTTCACCGTCCCGGGGCTGATCCGCATCGCATCGGCGATCTCGGCTTCGGACAGCCCCTCGTAGTACCGGAGCACGACGACGGTCCGCTGCCGCGGCGGCAAGGCCGCGAGCGCCTGCCACAACGGCTCGTTCTCGAGCCGGTCGGGCGGGGTGTAGGGAGGCGGTTCCGGGATGTCGGCGACCAGGCTCTCCCGCCGCCTGCTGCGCCACCTGCTGACGTGAGTGTTCGCCATGGCTCGCTTCACGTACGGCAGCGGGCTCTCCGCACCGCGCAACGTCCCCCACCGGACGCCGATCTTCTCCAGGACGATCTGCACCAGGTCGGCCGCGTCATGGGGGTTGCCGGTCAGCAAGTGACCGTAACGGAGCAGCCCAGGCAACGCCGCCCGCACGAACTCCGCGAAATCCTCGTCCACCGCGCCCCCTGCTCAGCCGTCCCGGCCCGTCCGGGCGGTACACGCGCAGGGGGCGCGGCAGGTTGCCTCAGTTCACCGGATTCAGCGAAGACCCAGCTCACGGGCGATGAGCATCCGCTGCACCTCGCTCGTGCCCTCACCCACCTCGAGGATCTTCGCGTCCCGGTAGAACCGTCCGACCGGGAACTCGTTCATGAACCCGTAGCCGCCGAAGATCTGCGTCGCGTCGCGGGCGTTGTCCATCGCAGCGTTCGAGGCGACCAGCTTCGCGATCGAGGCCTCCTTCTTGAACGGCTCACCACGCAGCATCTTCGACGCCGCGGCGTAGTAGGCCAGCCGGGCGGTGTGCGCGCGCACCTCCATGTCCGCGATCTTGAACTGGATCGCCTGGTACTCGCCGATGCGGTGCCCGAACGCCTCCCGCTCCCCCGCGTACCGCAGGCACTCGTCCACACAGCCCTGCGCCAGCCCGACGCTGAGCGCGGCGATGGCGACCCGGCCCTCGTCCAGGATGGACAGGAACTGCGCATAACCGCGACCGCGCTCGCCGAGCAGGTTCTCCGCGGGCACCCGGCAGTCGTCGAAGGACAACTCGTGGGTGTCCGAGGCGTTCCAGCCGACCTTCGAGTACTTCGGCGCCACCGTGAACCCGGGCGTGCCGGACGGCACGATGATTGCCGAGATCTCCTTGCCACCGCCCGGTTTCTCCCCGGTCACCGCGGTGACGGTGACCAGCCGGGTGATGTCGGTGCCGGAGTTGGTGATGAACGACTTGCTGCCGTTGATCACCCACTCGTCGCCGTCCAGCTTCGCCGTGGTGCGGGTCGCGCCCGCGTCCGAACCACCGCCGGGCTCGGTGAGCCCGAACGCGCCCAGCGCCTCCCCGGAGCACAGCGACGGCAGCCACTTCTCCTTCTGCTCCGCGGAACCGAAGCGGAACAACGGCATCGCGCCCAGCGACACGCCCGCTTCGAGCGTGATCGCCACCGACGAGTCGACCCGCGCGAGCTCCTCCAGCGCCAGGCACAGCGCGAAGTAGTCGCCGCCCATGCCGCCGTACTCCTCCGGGAACGGCAGCCCGAACAGGCCCATCCGCGCCATGCCCCGCACGATCTCGTACGGGAACTCCTCGCGCTCGTAGAAGCCGCCGATGACGGGCGCGACCTCCTTCTGCGCGAAGTCGTGCACGCTCTTGCGCAGCGCCTCGTACTCTTCACCGAGCCGGAAGTCGATCATTTCTGCTCCTTGACCACCGCGAGCGTCTCGTCGAGGGCCACCTGCTGGCCCACCTGGACGCGGAGTTCCTCGACCACGCCGTCGACCGGGGCGACCAGCGTGTGTTCCATCTTCATCGCCTCGACGACCAGCAGCGGCGCGCCCGCGCTCACCACGTCGCCCTGCGCGACCTTGACCACCAGCACCGTGCCGGGCATCGGGCTCACCACCGGGCCCGCCTCGCTCGCGTCGCCGTGCGTGGCGAGCAGGTTGGGCCGCTCGCCGACCACCACGCCGTGCCCGTCCCGGCCGAGCCACACCCGGTCCTGCGGCGCGTCGGCCCGCAGGTACCGGCGGAACTCGCCGTCGTAGTGCACTTCGAGCCGATTCCCGTCGCGCCGCGCGGAAACCGGGATCGGCTCGCCACCGTCCACAGTAACCTGTGCGGCGTCCGGCGGGCCCTCGATCGTGACGAGCGCTTCGGCGTCCCCGGCACGCAACCGGAACGTGACGCCGCCCGGCCCGCCGAGCCGCCACCCGCTGGGCACCGCCCACGGGTCGGACGTGTCCTCCGGCACCAGCCCGAGCAGCCGGTCCATCGCGGCGGCGACGAAGAACTCGTCCGGCACCGCGGATTCGACCAGTTCGTCCAGCCGCCGCTCGACGAGGCCCGTGTCCAGCTTCCCGGCCTGCACGTCCGGGTCGGCGAGCAAGGCGCGCAGGAACGTCACGTTGGTCGGCACGCCCAGCACGGACGTCCCGGCCAGCGCCCGGTCCAGCCGGTGCAGCGCGGACGCCCGGTCCGGACCCCACGCGATGACCTTCGCCAGCATCGGGTCGTAGTTCGAGCCGACCACCGAGCCCTCGGCCAGCGAGGAGTCGACCCGGACACCCTGCCCGCGCGGCTCGTCGAGCGCCAGCACGGTGCCACCGGTCGGGACGAACCCGCGCGCCGGGTCCTCCGCGTACACGCGGGCCTCGACGGCGTGCCCGTTGAGGCGGATGTCGTCCTGCGTCAGGGAAAGCGGCTCGCCCGCGGCGACCCGCACCTGCCATTCGACGAGGTCGAGTCCGGTCACCATCTCGGTCACCGGGTGCTCGACCTGCAGCCGGGTGTTCATCTCCATGAAGAAGAACTCGTCCGGCTTGCGCGCGGAGACGATGAACTCGACGGTGCCCGCGCCGACGTAGCCGACCGAGCGGGCGGCTTCGACGGCGGCCGCGCCCATCCGCGCCCGGGTCTCCTCGTCGAGCAGCACCGACGGCGCCTCCTCGACGATCTTCTGGTGCCGCCGCTGCAGGCTGCACTCGCGTTCGCCCAGGTGCAGGACCGTGCCGTGGGTGTCGGCGAGCACCTGGATCTCGATGTGCCGCGGGGTGGTGACGAACCGCTCCAGCAGCAGCCGGTCGTCCCCGAAGGCCGAGCGGGCCTCGCGCTGCGCGGACTCGACCGCGGCCGCGAGCTCGCCGGGCTCGGTGACCAGCCGCATGCCCTTGCCGCCGCCGCCCGCGGAGGGCTTGAGCAGCAACGGGTAGCCGACCTCGTCGGCCGCCTTCGCGAAGTCGTCCACATCGGACAGCCCGGGCACCACGGGCACGCCGGCAGCGGAAACCGTGGCCTTGGCCCGGATCTTGTCGCCCATGGCGTCGATCGCGCTCACCGGCGGGCCGATGAACACCAGCCCGGCCTTCTCGCACTCGGCGGCGAACTCGGCGTTCTCCGCGAGGAACCCGTAACCGGGGTGGACGGCCTGCGCTCCGGAATCCACGGCGGCGCGCACGATGTCCGGGATGGACAGGTAACTGCGGGTCGCCTCGGCGGGCCCGATGCGGATCGCGGTGTCGGCCTCGTGCACGTGCCGCGCGTCGGCGTCGGCGTCGCTGTAGACCGCGACCGAGCGGATGCCCAGGCGCCGCAGGGTGCTGATGACGCGAACCGCGATCTCGCCGCGGTTGGCGATGAGGACTGTGTCGAACATGCCCCTCACATCCGGAAGACGCCGTAGCTGACGGGTTCCAGCGGCGCGTTCGCCGCGACCGACAACGCGAGCCCGAGCACCGTGCGGGTGTCCGCCGGGTCGATCACGCCGTCGTCCCACAGCCGCGCGGTCGAGTAGTAGGGACTGCCCTGCTCCTCGTACTGGCGGCGGATGGGCTCCTTGAACGCCTCTTCCTCCTCGGCGGGCCACTCGCCGCCGCGGCTCTCGATCGAATCGCGGCGCACGGTCGCCAGCACCGACGCGGCCTGCTCACCGCCCATCACGGAGATCCGGGCGTTCGGCCACATCCACAGGAAGCGAGGCGAGTACGCCCGCCCGCACATGGAGTAGTTGCCCGCGCCGAACGAGCCGCCGATGATGACGGTCAGCTTCGGCACCCGGGCGCACGCCACGGCGGTGACCATCTTCGCGCCGTGCTTGGCGATGCCGCCGGCCTCGTAATCCCTGCCCACCATGAACCCGCTGATGTTCTGCAGGAAGACCAGCGGGATCGAGCGCTTGTCGCACAGCTCGATGAAGTGCGCGCCCTTCATGGCCGACTCGGCGAACAGGACGCCGTTGTTCGCGACGATCCCGACCGGGTGGCCGTGGATGTGCGCGAAACCGGTGACCAGGGTGGCGCCGTACTCCTTCTTGAACTCGTTGAAGCGGCTGCCGTCGACGATGCGCGCGATGACCTCACGCACGTCGTACGGGGTGCGCGAGTCGGTGGGCACGACGCCGTAGAGCTGCTCCGGGTCGACCGCGGGCGCCTCGACCTGGCGGACCTCCCACGGGCGCGGGCTGCGCGGGCCGAGGGTGGCGACGATGTTGCGGACGATCGACAGGGCGTGCGCGTCGTCGTTGGCGAGGTGGTCGGTGACACCGGACTGGCGGGCGTGCACGTCCCCGCCGCCCAGCTCCTCGGCCGTGACGACCTCGCCGGTCGCGGCCTTCACCAGCGGCGGGCCGCCGAGGAAGATCGTGCCCTGGTTGCGGACGATGACGGCCTCGTCGCTCATCGCCGGGACGTACGCGCCACCGGCGGTGCAGGAGCCGAGGACGGCCGCGATCTGCGGGATCCCGCGCGCGGACATGGTCGCCTGGTTGTAGAAGATGCGGCCGAAGTGCTCGCGGTCCGGGAACACGTCGTCCTGCTTGGGCAGGAACGCGCCGCCCGAGTCGACCAGGTAGATGCACGGCAGGTTGTTGTGCAGGGCGACTTCCTGCGCACGCAGGTGCTTCTTGACCGTCATCGGGTAGTAGGTGCCGCCCTTGACGGTCGCGTCGTTGGCGACGATGACGCACTCGCGGCCCGAGACGCGCCCGATGCCGGTGATGATGCCGGCGGCGGGGGCCTCGTCGTCGTACAGCCCGTTGGCGGCCAGGGGCGACAGCTCCAGGAACGGCGAGCCCGGGTCGAGCAGCGCGTCGACGCGGTCCCGCGGCAGGAGCTTGCCGCGTTCCACATGCCGGGCGCGCGCCTTCTCGGGGCCACCCGTTCGGGCGGCCGCCAAGCGCTTGCGCAGATCCTCGACCAGCTCCGCGTGCGCGGTCGCGTTCCGGGCGTACTGCTCGCTTCGCGGGTCCGCGGAGGTGCCGAGCACCGGGAAGTCCATGACCCTCCTCATCCGACGCCGGACGTGGTTAGTAGTCGTTAACGTTCGGGTCGATGTTAACCACTACTAACGTGCGATGTCCAGATTCGGGCACACGAGGGCGTCGAATCGTGGTGGGCTCGTCCGACGTGGCAGTGAGAGACGAGGAGGACACCATGACCGCGACCTACACATTCGACGTCTTCACCAGCCTCGACGGCTTCGGCGCGGCCGGCGGCGACTGGACCGGCTACTGGGGCAAACAGGGCCCCGAGCTGCTGGAACGCCGCCTCGCCCTGTACGACGAGGAGCCGCGGATCGTCTTCGGCGCGAACACGTACCGGGCGTTCACGCAGATGCTGGCCGAGAGCACCGAGGACTCCGACGTCCGCGACCCGTGGGTGACCCGGATGCGGAGCCTGCCGGCCACGATCGTGTCGTCGACGCTGCGGGAACCGCTCGACTGGCCGGACGCGACCGTGGTCAGTGGCGACGCCGTTGACGTCATCAGGCGGCTCAAGGAGGAGTCGGAGGCGCCGCTGCGCTCGCACGGCAGCCTCTCGCTGAACCGGGCGCTGATGGCCGCCGGCCTGGTCGACCGCCTGCACGTGACGCTCTTCCCGGTGATCACCGCCAAGACCGGGCTGGACCCGATCTTCGCCGGCGGCGCCGACTTCGACTTGGAGCTCATCGAGCACCGGACGCTCGACGGGCACATCCAGGAGCTGATCTACCGGCCCACGGTGCACGGCTGACCACACGAAAGGGGCGGCCGCACCGCGCGGCCGCCCCTTCGGAAAACGTCAGCCCAGCGCCGCCACCAGCGACGGGTAGTAACCCTGGGCCTGCCCGGTCGCCGTCGGGTGGTAGGACTCGTCGATCGGGTACGTCACGCTGTGCAGCCACGCTGAACCGGAGCAGATCTCGTGCCCGGTGAAGGCCGGACGCACGTCCGCGAAGGCGAATCCCGCCTCCGAGGCCTCCTTCTGGATGACCGAGTCGAGCGCGTCGGCCCCGCTGTTGATGTACCCGCGCGAGGTGTCGGACAGCCCGACCGAGCAGGACCCGCCGATCTTGTAGAAGTGCGGGTAGCCCAGCACGATCACCGTCGCCTCCGGGGCGCGGGACCGGATCTCGCCGTAGGTCTTCTCCAGCAGCCCCGGCAGCGTGCCGTTGACGAACGCCTTCGCGTTGTCGATCGCGGTCTTGCAGCCCGAGTCCCCGCCGAGGATGCAGTCCTGCATGACACCCGCGAACCCGGCGTCGTTGCCGCCGACGCTGATCGTCACCAGGTCGGTCTCCCCGGACAACGCGCTCACCTGGTTGTTCAGCACGTCCGAGGTCTTCGCGCCGGAACACGCCTGGAAGTTCAGCGAAGCCGACGTCTGCCCGGCGTAGAGCACCGGGTAGGCGTTCGAGCTGCGCTTGCAGCTGGACGAGTCCAGGTAGTTGCCGGCGCCGACCCCGGAGGAGTAGGAGTCGCCGAGCGCGACGTAGTCGAGGGTGGCGGCGTTCGCCACCCCGGAGGTGAGGCCGATCGTGGCGAGGGCCGCGACGACGGTGGTTGCAAGCGTTCTCAGCACAGCGGGGACCACCTTCCGTGAGTAATCAACTCAATGAACGATTACCAGGTGCAATGCTCACAAGGGAGCCCCTTTTAGTAGGCTTTTCGGCTACCAACAGGTGACAGGAGCCGGACGTTAGCGCTCGCTAACCTGACTCGATAAGATGTTCACGTGTCGACGAGTCCCACACCGCTGGTCACCGGCGAGAAGGCCACCCGCCGCGAGGAGATCCTGAGCGCGGCCGCGGAGCTGTTCGCCCGGCACGGCTTCCACGGCGTCGGCATCGACGACATCGGCGCGGCCGTCGGCATCTCCGGCCCCGCGCTGTACCGGCACTTCCGCAGCAAGGACGCGATGCTCGGGGAGATGCTGAACTCGATCAGCCACTACCTCCTCGACGGCGGCACGGCGCGCGTCGACGCCACCGCCGACCCGCAGCAGGCGCTGGCGGAGCTGGTCGAGTTCCACGTCGACTTCGCGCTCACCCACCCGTCGCTGATCACGGTGCAGGAACGCAACCTCGCGAACCTCACCGACGCCGACCGCAAGCAGGTGCGGGCCCTGCAGCGTCGTTACGTAGAGATATGGGTGAAGGTCATTCGCGATGCCGTCCCCGGAGTGGGGGAACGTCAGGCACGCTCGGCGGCACACGCCGTGTTCGGGTTGATCAACTCCACGCCGTACAACCGCCATCTGGACGACGACGAACTGGCCGTCCTGCTGCGGCGCCTCGCCCTCGGCGCGCTGCAGTCCGCCGCGTGATCATCGCGTCACTCGTTTTTCCCACTACCGTTGAACGCCTTTCCCCGGCTTTGATAGATCCCGTGACCCAGGACCGGCAGCAGCTGATCTCGCGGGCGCAGCGCGCTCTCGTCGCGATGCAGCTCGGCCGAGACGACGACGCGCTCGACGAGGTGGCCCCGTCGAGCCGGGACGAGACGCGCGAGCTGATGCTGCTCCTGTTCGAGGAGTGCAGCACGATGGTGACCACGCTCGGTGACGGCGGCAGCGCCCCGGTCAAGGTGCAGGTGTTCGACGAGACCGGTGAAGAGGTGTCGATCGACCAGGCCGACCCGCCGGTGCGCACCGCCGTCCGGACACTGCTCGCGGAGGTGCACGGCAACACCGAGGCCGCCGCGGAGCAGGTGGAGATCGCCCTGGCGAGCGCCAACCGCGAAGAGGTGGACAGCCTGACGCTGCAGGCGCTGCGCTGGACGGTGCGGCTGTCGGCCGAGTGCCTGGAGCGGGACCTGCCGGTCACCGACTGGATCTCCGAGGCGCTGACCTGACCGGGACTGATCGCCGCGCCGGACCGGCCGCCGCTGGTCCGGTTCCGGCGGGCCGGCACGTCCGGAACCGGCCTGTCAGTAGTGGTAGCGGCGCACGGTCTCCGGGTGGATGACGATGCGGACCAGTTCTCCGGCCGTGATCTCGGCGAGGTCCGCGGCGCGGGCCGGGTCGTCGAGGTCCCAGTAACGGGCGGCCAGGCGGGCGCTCAGCTCCCGCGCGCCATCCGGTTCCAGCGTGACCCGGCCGGCGACCGACACCCATCGCTCGCGTTCACCGACCGGCGCGGCGACAACGATCGAGGCGCGCGGATCGCGGCGCAGCTGCCGCAACTTGGGCGAGTCCGGCATGCTGAACAGCTGGATCGTGCCGTCGTTGGCGGCCTCGAACCACACGGGCCGCGGCTGCGGCGGGACCGGGCCCGCGGCCACGGTCAGGAACCCGTGCAGGGGACGGCGGAGGAACTCGATGTCGTCGTTGGTCAGCGAACTGTCGCTCATGATCCCGATTGAACACCGCGGCCCCGGACGAGCACATGGCTGAAAGGCCGGATCACCTGTGTGATCGTCTAACCTGGTCGACGTGGACGTGTTCAGCGATCTGATCCGCGGGGTGCGCGCCCACGGCTCGCTGTTCGGCAGCACGACCCTGTCCCCGCCGTGGAACCTGCACTTCGTGGACGGCGCGCCGCTGACCCTGTGCACGGTGCTCACCGGGGAGGGCTGGATCGTGCCGGAACACCACCGGCCCGAGCGGCTGCGCGCCCGCGAGACGATCATCGTGCGCGGACCAGGGACCTTCACCTTCGTCGACGAGCCGGGCACGCGTGCCGAGCCGGTCGCGTGTGGCGAGTTCTGCGCGACGCCCGAGCAGGGCGGGACGCGGTACCGGCTCGGGTGGCACGACCACGGCGACGGCGCGACGACGCTGATCGTCGGCGCCTACCCGGTGCGCGGCGAGATCAGCCGCCGGTTGCTGGACGCGCTGCCCGTCGTGGTGCGCGTTGGCGGCACCGGAGACACCTCCGACCCCGTGCTGGACCACCTCGCCGCCGAGGTCGCCATCGACGCGCCGGGCCAGCAGGTCGTGCTCGACCGGCTGCTGGACTGGCTGCTGGTCTGCACGCTGCGCGAGTGGTTCGACCGGCCCGGCGGCGAGCCCCCGGCGTGGTGGGCCGCGCAGCGCGACCCGGTGGTCGGCCGCGCGCTGCGCCTGCTGCACGCCGAGCCGGCGGCGCCGTGGACCGTCGCCGCGCTGGCGCAGCGCACCGGCGTGTCGCGGTCGACCCTGGCCAAGCGGTTCGCCGACCTGATGGGCGAACCGCCGCTGACCTACCTGACCCGCTGGCGCATGACGCTCGCCGCCGACCGGCTGGTGGCGCAGGAAGCCGCGACCATCGGCGAGATCGCGCGCTCCGTCGGCTACGCCGACCCGTTCGGGTTCAGCGCGGCGTTCAAACGGGTCCGGGGCGTCAACCCGAGCGAGTTCCGGCGCGACCGGACCGGGGTCAGTGCAGCAGCGCCTTCACCAGCGCCGACACCTGCGCGACCTCGATCAGGAACGAGTCGTGCCCGTACGGCGAGGTGATCTCCGCGGCCTCGCCCGCGCCCGGGATTCCCGCCGCCAGCTCGTGCGCCTGCCGCATCGGGTAGAGGCGGTCGGAATCGACGCCCGCGATCACGCTGCGCGCGGTCACCCCGGCCAGCGCGGCGCCGACGCCACCGCGGTCGCGGCCCACGTCGTGCGTGTTCATCGACCGCGTCAGCCACACGTAGGAGGCCGCGTCGAAGCGGCGCACCAGCTTGTCCGCGTGGTGGTCGAGGTAGGACTCCACGGCATAGCGGCCGTCGTCGAACGGGTCCTCCTCGCCCTGCGGCGACCGGCCGAACCGCTGGTCCAGCTCCAGTGAGCTGCGGTAGGTCACGTGCGCGATCCGCCGCGCGACGCCCAGCCCGCGGTGCGGGCCCCCGCCCGGCGGCGCGTCGTGGTAGTCGCCGCCGCGCCAGCCCGGGTCCGACGTGATCGCGTGCAGCTGCGGCGCGGCCCACGCGATCTGGTCGGCCGAGGACGCGGCGGGCGCGGCCAGCACCAGCAACGCCGCGACCCGGGACGGGAACGTCGCCGCCCACTCCAGCGCCCGCATGCCGCCCATCGACCCGCCGAGCACCGCGGCCCACCGCTCGACACCCAGCTGGTCGGCCACCACGGACTCGGCACGGACCTGGTCGCGGATCGTGATGCGCGGGAACCGGCTCCCCCACGTCCGGCCGTCCGGGTCCGGCGACGACGGCCCGGTCGATCCCTGGCAGCCGCCGAGCACGTTGGGCACCACGACGAACAGCTCGTCGGTGTCCAGCGCGCGGCCCGGCCCGATCAGGCCGTCCCACCAGCCCGGCGTGGGGTGCCCCGGCCCGGCCTCACCGGCGGCGTGGCTGTCGCCGGTGAGGGCGTGCTCGATCAGGACCGCGTTGGAGCCGTCGGAGTTCAGCGTGCCCCACGTCTCGTACGCGATCCGGTACTCCGGCAGCGAGCCACCGGCGTCCAGCCGCAGCTGTCCGCCTGCGGCCCACTGCCGCCGTCCCGGTGGATCCCCCTCCCGCCACGCACCCGTCGCAGGCGGCAGATCCACAGTGGACGGTTGTGTCACAGGGCCGCCTTCGCCGCCCGGAACCCGGCCTCGAGGTCGGCCTTGAGGTCCTCCAGGCCCTCCAGCCCGACGGCGAGCCGCACCAGGCCCGGCGTGACACCGCTGGCGAGCTGCTCCTCCGGGCCGAGCTGGCTGTGGGTGGTGCTGGCGGGGTGGACGATGAGGCTGCGCACGTCACCGATGTTAACCAGCTGGCTGTGCAGCTCGGTGCCGTCGACGAACTTCCGCCCGGCCTCCACGCCGCCACGCAGCTCGAACGACAGCACCGCACCGGCGCCCTGCGGCAGGTACTTCTGCGCCAGGTTGTAGTGCGGGCTCGACGGCAGGCTCGCGTAGTAGACGCGCTCGACCTCGTCGCGCTGCTCCAGCCACTCGGCCAGCGCCTTCGCGTTGCTGACGTGCCGCTCGACGCGCAGCGACAGCGTCTCGATGCCCTGCAGGATCAGGAAGCTGTTCAGCGGCGCGATCGCCGCGCCGGTGTCGCGCAGCAGCTGGACGCGGGCCTTCGCCGCGTACGCGCCGGGGCCGAGGGCCTCCCAGTACTTGAGGCCGTGGTAGCTGGGGTCCGGCTCGGTGAAGCCGGGGAAGCGGTCGCCGTGCGCGCCGAAGTCGAAGGTGCCGCCGTCGACCAGGACGCCCGCGACCGTGGTGCCGTGGCCGCCGAGGTACTTCGTGGCCGAGTGGACGACGACGTCCGCGCCGTGCTCGATCGGGCGCAGCAGGTACGGCGTCGGGATGGTGTTGTCCACGATCAGCGGCACGCCCACCTCGTGCGCCAGGTCGGCGATCGCCCGGATGTCCAGCACGTCGCTGCCCGGGTTGGCGAGCGTCTCGCCGAAGAACGCCTTGGTGTTCGGGCGGACGGCGGCCCGCCACTGCTCCGGGTCGTCCTGCTGCTCGACGAACGACACCTCGACACCCAGCTTCGGCAGGGTGTAGCGGAAGAGGTTGTAGGTGCCGCCGTACAGCTTCGCGCCGGACACGATGTGGTCGCCGGCGTTGGCGACGTTCAGGATCGCCGCCGTGGTGGCCGCGGAACCGGACGCGAACGCCAGCGCGGCCACGCCGCCTTCGAGCGCGGCGAGGCGCTGCTCGAGGACGTCCTGGGTCGGGTTCATGATGCGGGTGTAGATGTTGCCCGGCTCGGCGAGGCTGAACAGGTCGGCACCGTGCTGGCTGTCACGGAAGACGTACGACGTCGTCTGGTAGATCGGGGTCGCGCGGGCGCCCGTGGCCGGGTCGGGGCTCGCGCCGGCGTGGATCTGCTTGGTCTCGAAGGACCAGGCCTGCGACTCGGTCATCGTCGTTCTCCTTGGTGCGTGGGCTGTTCAGCGGAAGGCGCCGCCTCCGAAGTTAGTCAAAACGGATCAACCATCCCAACCGGTTCCCACGCTGTGGATTTTCCTCGCTTGCTTAATCTCTTAGTTTCTAAGATACTTGGCGAACGGGATTTCCACAGTGAGGAGGAACCATGGAACGAGTCGACGTCCTGGTCGTGGGGGCCGGGCTGGGTGGCCTGTCCGCGAGCGTGTTCCTGGCGCTCGGCGGGGTGAACGTGCTGACGGTGGAACGGCACCCCGGCACGTCGCTGCACCCGCGGGCGTCCGGGCAGACGCCGCGGACGATGGAGCTGTACCGGTTCGCCGGGATCGACCGGAAGGTGCTCGGCGTCAGCGAGCGTGCCTCGCAGGGGCTGCGGATCACCGTCGCAGCGAGCCTGAGCGGACCGGTGTTCCACCGGATCGTCGAGGACCTCGGGGAGAGCGACCTGAGCGCGGCGACCGCGGCGCCGTGGGGCATGGCCGGGCAGGACGTGGTCGAGCCGATCCTGCTGGAGCGGGCGCGCGAGGCGGGCGCGGACGTGCGGTTCTCGACGGAACTGGTGTCGTTCACGCAGGACGCCGACGGGGTGACCGCGGTGCTGCGCTCCCGCGCCGGCTCGGAGACGACCGTGCGCGCGTCGTACCTGGTGGCCGCGGACGGCGGGCGGAGCCGGATCCGGGAGGCGCTCGGGATCGGGACCTCCGGGCTCGGCGCGATCGCGCAGTCGATCGGGGTGGTGTTCGACGCCGATCTCGGCGACCGGCTGCTGCCCGGCGTGACCGACCTGTTCTACCTGCAGCACCCGGAGTTCACCGGCGCGCTGGTGAACACCGACGTGCCCGGCCGGTACGTGTGCGCGGTAGACATCGGGCCCGGTGAGACGGCCGACGACTTCCCCGAGGAGCGGCTGGTCCACCTGATCCGGGTGGCGACCGATCTGCCGGACCTGGAGCCGAAGATCCAGTGGACGGGCGCGTGGGAGATGGCGGCGCGGGTCGCCGACCGGTTCGCCGCGGGCCGGGTGTCCCTGGTCGGCGACGCCGCCAAGGTCACGCCGCCGACCGGCGGCATGGGCGGGAACACCGCGGTCGGCGACGGGCACGACATCGCGTGGAAGCTGGCCGCGGTGCTCCGCGGCGACGCCGGGCCCGGGCTGCTGGACAGCTACGAAGCCGAGCGCAAGCCGATCGCGGAGATGGTGGTCAGCACTTCGCTGCACAACGCGAAGGAGCGGATGGTGCCGGACCTCGACCTGACCGGGGTGGCCCCGCCGGTCGACCAGATGGCGCTCACGCTGGGATTCCGCTACCGGTCGGGCGCGGTGCTGGCCGAGGACGACGACCTGCTGGAGAACCCGGTGGAGCCGTCCGGCCGTCCCGGGTTCCGCGCGCCGCACGTCCCCACCGCGACCGGCTCCACTTGGGACTTCCTCGGCCACGGCTGGGTCGTCTTCGGCACCGGCGGCTGGCGCGACGCGGTCGCGGAGGTGCGTGCGGAGACGGGCATCGCGTTGGAGTACCGGGAGTGCGGCACCGATTTCGACGACCCCACGGGCGTGTTCCGCGCGCGGTTCGGGTTGGGCGACGGCGGCGCCAGCCTGGTGCGGCCGGACGGGATCGTGGCGTGGCGGAGCCCCGGCGCCGCCGCCGACCCGGCCGCCACGTTGTGGGACGTGCTGGCCCGGGTGCTGAGCAGGTAGCCGTGAGTGGCGGCGCGGGAGCCACTCGCGCCGCCACTCGCCCGCCGTCGAGCCGTATCCTGCGGAAATGGTGTCCGTCCGCAGCGTGGTCGACCGGGTGGGGCCGACGTTGCTGCACGCGGTCCAGCTGCCCGACCCCTGCCCCGCGGTCGCGGACGTGGTGATCGCCGAGCCGGGGGCGCCCGCCCAGCTCGCGGCGGGCGACCTGGTCCTCGGCGTCGCCATCAACGACCCGGCCGCCGGGGTCGAGCTCATCCGGCACAGCGCGGCGGCCGGCGCCGCCGCGGTGCTGCTCAAGCCACCGGTCGCGCGGAAACCGCCGGTCCGGCGGGCGGCGAAGGCGGCAGGCGTCGCCCTCATCGAAGTTCGCGCGGCTACCGCGTGGGCCCAGCTGGTGTGGTTGCTGCGCACCGTGCTGGACGCCGCCGCGGAGGAACCCGAGTCGCTGGAGGGGGATCCCGCCTCGGCGGACCTGTTCCGGCTCGCGGACGCGGTCGCGGCGGTCGTCGACGCTCCGGTGACGATCGAGGACACCAATTCCCGCGTGCTCGCCTACTCGGCGCGGCAGGACATAACCGACCCGGCGCGCGTGTCCACCATCATGGGCCGCCGAATCCCCGACGACGTCCTCGCGAAGTTCCGCTCCCGCGGCGTGTTCCGCGAACTGTCCCGCGGCAGGCAGACGATTTTCGTTCCGGAGCAACGGGACGGCACGCTGCCGCGGCTCATCGTGCCCATCCGGATGGGCGGCGAACTGCTCGGCTCGATGTGGGCGGTGGTGCGTGGGCCGGTGTCCGACGAGCGCGCCGCCGCGTTCGCCGACACCGCGCCGGTCGTCGCGCTGCACCTCCTCCGCCGCCGGGCGCACGCCGACGCCCGGCGGCGCGCGTCGGCCGAACTGCTGCGTGCCGTCCTGGAGGGAAAAGCCGGTCCGCGCGCCGCGATCGCCGAACTGGAGCTGACGGACGAACCGCACCGGGTGGTCGTCGTCGACACCCCCGGGGACGACGAAGGCCTGCGGCTGGCCTTGATGGAACGGATGTCGCTGGGCATCGGGCGCCGTCCGATCGCGACGGAACTCGGCGGGCTGCTCTACACGGTCGTGCCGGACGGCGCGGACTGGCCGTCGCTGGCCGACCCGTCCCGCGGCGCGCCACGGGTCGCGGCAGGCAGCGCGGTCAAGATCGGCGAGCTGCCGCGATCACGCGCCGAGGCGGAGGAGACGCTGAGCCTGCTGCGCGCCGGCGTGATCGAGGGGCCGTCCGGCAGCTTCGACGGCCTGTGGACGGCGCTCGCGTTGCACCGCACGGCTTCGGCGGCGGCCGCGGCGGGCGTCGCCGAACTCGGTCCGCTCGAACAGCTCCGCGAGTACGACCGGATCAACGGCACGGGCTACGTCGACACGCTCTACGAGTGGCTGCGCCACCCCGGGGACCCGCGCTCGGCGGCGCAGGCGTTGCGGATCCACCCCAACACGTTCCGGTACCGCATGCGGCGCGTGCTCGAACTCGTCCCGCTCGACCTGGACGACCCGGATGTCCGGTTAGCATTGCTGGTCCAGCTGGTCGCCGTGCGCTGGTCGTAGGAGGGTTTCCGTGTTCGAGGGGTCGGTTGCCGGGCTGCACCGCTGGCCGGTGAAGTCGTTGCGGGGCGAGGAGGTCCGCGCCGCGCGCTTCGACGGGCGGGGCATGGCGGGCGACCGGGCGCACGCGCTGGTCGACGGGCGGGAGAAGCGCCGCGGGAAGGTGCTGACGGTGCGCCAGAACCCGCCGATGCTCACCTGGGGCGCGGAGTACGGCGCCGACGTGATCGACCCGCCGAAGCCCCCGATGCTGCGCGCGCCGGACGGCCGGTCCTGGTCCTGGGACGAGCCCGGCCTGGTGGACGCGCTCGCCGGGTCGTTCGGGATGCCGGTGGAGCTGCGCGCGGCGGACGGGCAGCAGGACCGCGGCCCCACCGTGCTGGTCACGTTCGAGGCGTCGCTGGCAGCGCTCGCGGCGGAGCTCGGCAAGCCCGTCGAACTCCACCGCTTCCGCCCGAACATCCACCTGACCACCGACGCCCCCGCCTTCGCCGAGGAGGACTGGACCACCGGGACGACGCTCGACGTCGGCGAGGTGTCGCTGGAGGTGACCGGTGACCACGCCGGACCGTGCATCCGCTGCGCCGTGCCGAGCTGGGAGCCCTCCGGCCGGGAGCGGTGGCCGGAGTTGCAGACCCACCTGATCGACCGGCACGCCAACAAGTTCGGCGTGATCATGCGCGTGGCGCGCGCCGGGGTGGTGGCGGTCGGGGACACCGCAGACGCCCGCCCCGCCTGAGGGTCACACCTCCAGCAGCGTCTTGCCGATCGTCGCGCGGTTTTCGATCGCCCGGTGCGCGTCGGCGGCCCGGTCCAGCGGGAAGCGTTGTCCCACAAGCGGTTTCACCCGGCCGGCCGCGGCTTCGGCCAAGACCCACTCGGTGGCGGCCCGCAGGTCGGCCGGGCTGCCCAGCGGGCCCCGGTGCAACACCACGCCCCGCGCGGCGGCCTCCTCCTCGGACACCTCCGTCCACGCGCCGCTCGCCAGGCCGTAGCTGAAGTGCCGCCCGCCGCGCTGCACCAGACCGAACGCGGCCGCCCCGATCGCGCCGCCCACGCCGTCGAACACGACGTCCACCGGGCCGACCCGCGCGGCCCAGTCCGGCTGCGTGTAGTCGGCCACCAGATCCGCCCCGAGGTCGCGGGCCACCGCCGTCTTGCGCGAGCCGCCTGCCGCCGCGATCACCGTCGCGCCCGCGTTGCGCGCCAGCTGCACCAGCAGGCTCCCCACGCCACCCGCGGCGGCCTCTACCAGCACCCGCTCGCCCGCCGACACGCCCGCCGCGCGGATCAGCGCCGTCGCGGTCCGGCCGTCGGCCAGCAACGCCACCGCGTCGTCCAGCGCCAGGCCGTCCGGCACGCGGAACGGCACCGCCGCGTCCACCACGACCCGCTCGGCGTACCCGCCCGACCCGTTCAGGCTCGTCACCACGCGCGCGCCCACCAGCTCATCCGGCCCGGACAGCACCACCCCGCCGACCCCGTTGCCCGGGATCACCGGCGGCTCCGCGCGGAACGGCCCGGGCAGCCCCGCCCGGAACTGCGTCTCCACGAAGGTCGTGTTGGCGAACGTCACACCCACGAGCACCTGCCCGGGACCGGGCACCGGATCCGGCGCCTCACCGGCGACGAGCACCTCGGGCCCGCCGAACTCCCTCAACCACACCGCTCTCATGGAGATCATCCTGGGATCTCCACCAAGGTGGAGGTCAAGGCCTTGTCCTGCGGGCACCACCCGAGCGGCGGAGAATTGTCGGCGAGGCACGATGACACCGCCATCCGGGTGGTTCACCGTGGTCAGCACCACGTCCACGGATGCAGGAGGAAGCAGTGCGCATCGCCGTCCCCCGCGAGGTCAAGAAGCACGAGTACCGCGTCGCCGTGACCCCGGCCGGGGTGCACGAACTGACGGCGCGGGGTCACGAGGTCTTCATCGAGGCCGGCGCCGGCATCGGGTCCGCCATCAGCGACGACGAGTACGTGTCCGCGGGCGCGAAGATCCTCGCCACCGCCGACGACGTCTGGGCGGAGGGCGAGATGGTCCTCAAGGTCAAGGAGCCGGTCGCCGAGGAGTACCCCCGGCTGCGCCGCGACCAGGTGCTGTTCACCTACCTGCACCTCGCCGCGGACCGCCCGCTGACGCAGGCCCTGCTGGACGCGGGCACGACCGCCATCGCGTACGAGACCGTGCAGCAGCCCAGCGGCGCGCTGCCGCTGCTGGCGCCGATGTCCGAGGTCGCCGGGCGGCTCGCCCCGCAGGTCGGCGCCCACTCCCTGATGAAGCCCAGCGGCGGCCGCGGCGTGCTGCCCGGCGGCGTGCCCGGCGTGCACCCCGCGCGGGTGGTCGTGATCGGCGGCGGGGTCGCCGGCCTCAACGCGGCGCGCATCGCGCTCGGCCTCGGCTCGGACGTCGAGATCCTGGACACCAACGTGGACCGCCTGCGCCAGATCGACCACGACTTCGCCGGCCGCATCCGCACCGTCGCCTCGAACGCGTTCGCCGTCGAGCAGGCCGTGCTGGAGGCCGACCTGGTGATCGGCGCGGTGCTGGTGCCCGGCGCGCGGGCGCCGAAACTCGTCTCCACCGACCTGGTCGCGCGCATGAAGCCGGGCAGCGTGCTCGTGGACATCGCGATCGACCAGGGCGGGTGCTTCGCCGACTCGCACCCGACGACGCACGACGACCCGACCTACACCGTGCACGAGTCCGTCTTCTACTGCGTGGCGAACATGCCCGGCGCGGTTCCGCGCACGAGCACCTACGCCCTGACCAACGTCACACTCCCCTACGCCGTCCAGCTGGCCGACCACGGCTGGCAGGCCGCGCTGCGCGCCAACGGCCCGCTCTCGCTCGGCCTCAACGCGCACGACGGCGCCCTGGTCAACGGCCCTGTCGCGCAGGCACACGACCTGCCGCACACGCCGCTGGCCGACGTCCTCGCCTGACCCCGGTGGGCGGTCCCGCGTCAGGGACCGCCCACCCCACCACCGAACGTGTGAAGAACTTTTCAGACCAACATGGGCCCCCGCGTAAGCGAAGTCCGGGGATACCACCTAAGCTTGTACGTGGCGGCCCGCTCCCAGTGACCCCCAGGCTGGTTGAGCGGGCCGCCCCTTTGTGCGCACCCTCCCCGACACACGGCACCCGGACGGGTTGAACCGGACGTGAGTAGGGCACTATGTGCCCGCGATCAAGTTCACCGGGCCGGGAGGGGCGCGCATGCAACACGACGGCAGCGGCCGGATATTCGTGCAGAACCTGAGCAAACACTTCGGGCCGGTCGCCGCGGTGCAGAACCTGAGCTTCGAGGTCCGTCCCGGCTCGGTCACCGGCTTCCTCGGCCCGAACGGCGCCGGGAAGACCACCACGCTGCGCATGTTGCTCGGCCTGGTCACGCCGTCCGCCGGTGTCGCCACCATCAACGGCCGCCCGTACCAGCAGCTGGGCAACCCGGCGCAGGTCGTCGGCGCGGTCCTGGAGAACGAGGGCTTCCACCCCAAGCGCACCGCGCGGAACCACCTGAAGGTGTACGCCGCGGCGATCGGCGCGCCGGACAACCGCGTCGAGGAGGTGCTGGGCCTGGTCGGGCTCTCCGGCGCCGCGGACCGCCGCGCGGGCGGGTTCTCGCTCGGCATGCGGCAGCGGCTCGCGCTGGCGACCGCGCTGCTCGGCAACCCGCAGGTGCTGGTGCTGGACGAGCCGGCGAACGGCCTCGACCCGGAGGGCATCGTGTGGCTGCGCAACTTCCTGCGCGCCTACGCCCGCGAAGGCCGCACCGTGCTGGTGTCGAGCCACCTGCTGTCCGAGGTGGAGCAGACGATCGACCAGGTCGTCATCATCAGCCACGGCGTCACGCGCTACTACGGCCCGCTGGACCAGCTGCGCAGCAGCCAGCAGTCGCGGGTGCTGGTGCAGGCGGCGGACGCGAACGCTCTGGTGAAAGCGCTTCAGGAGGCCGGCTTCACGCAGGTGGAGCCGACGCCGGACGGGCGCGTCGCGGTGGTCGGCGCGACCCGCCAGCAGATCGGCGACCTGGTCGCGAAGTCCGGGATCGCGGTGTACGGGATCGAGGAGGAGCGGGCGGACTTGGAGAAGCTGTTCTTCCAGCTGACCAGCCCGCAGTACGCGGGGGCGCCTCAGCAGCCGTACGGCCAGCCGCCGCAGCAGGGCGGATGGGGCGGCCCGCCGCCACCGGGATACCCACCGCAGCAGCAGTACCAGCAAGCACCGCCGCAGCAGGGGCACGGCGGCTGGGGAGGACAGGGCTGATGGGCCGGTTGATCAAGGCGGAGTTCCGCAAGACGCTCAGCCTCAACACCTGGTGGATCCTGATCATCCCGCTGGTGCTGGTCGCGTTCTGGATGTCGTTCGCCTGGGGCAAGATCACCAACGACTTCGCCGACTGGATCGGCTCCGGCACCGCGCGGATCATCGCCGAGCAGGCCGGGGTGTCCGCCGACGCGCTGCCGGTCGGGCTGCTGAGCATCGCGCACGGCGTGAACATCGCGCAGCTGGTCCCGGCGATCTTCGGCGTGTTCGCGCTGGCCGGCGAGTACAACAGCAAGACGATCACCACGACGTTCCTGACCGCGCCGAACCGGGTGTCCGCGCTGACCGCGAAGATGATCACCTACATCCTGTGGGGCGCGCTCTACGGTCTGCTCAGCTTCGCGGTGTCGGCGCTAGCGACGGCGATCACCGTGGACAGCGACCGGCTGCCCACCGGCGGTCAGTGGCTCGCGGCGTTCGGCGCCACGGTGCTCGCCTACATCCTGGTGACGTTGTTCGGCATCGGGTTCGGCGCGGTGCTGAACAAGGTCGTGCTGGCCGTGATCCTGCTGATCGGGTACTTCCTGATCGTGGAGAACGTGCTGGTCATCGCGATGTGGAACACCACCGACGTGCTGGGCGCGATCCTGCCGAACAGCACCGCGAACGGCATCGTCGGCGGTGTCGCCGCGGAGGCGTTCGGCATCGACTCGATCAACCTGCCGGGTGGTGTCGAGCACTGGGACAAGCTGGGCCTGCAGCTCTCGGCCGGTGCGCCCGGCCTGATCTCGTGGTGGGCCGCCGCGCTGGTGTTCCTGGCCTGGACGCTGGTGTTCTTCGTCGGCGGCTGGGCCTCCAACCAGCGCCGAGACATCACCTAAGCGCACACGCGCATAACCTGGCGTGGTGACTGTCGCACCACCACGCACTGTCGAAAACCCCGGGACCGGATGGATCCGCCGGCTGGCCGCGGCCTGCTGGCGCCATCCGGTCCTGGTCGTCTCGTCGCTCGCCGCGGCGGTGTTCAGCGTCGGCCTGCAGGCCGCGAGCCCGCTGCTGGTGAAGGTCGCCGTGGACGACGCGGTGGCCTCCCAAACCGGGCGGCTCGGCCTGCTGGTCGCGGGGCTGATCGGCGTGCAGCTGCTCATGTTCGGCACCGCGTTCGTCCGCCGCTACCTGGGCGGGCGGCTCGCGCTGGACGTACAGCACGACCTGCGCCAGCGGGTGTTCGACTCGGTGTCCCGGCTGGACGGTGGCAAGCAGGACTCGCTGCGCACCGGCCAGGTGGTGTCGCGGGCGATCACCGATCTGCAGCTGGTCGTGTCGCTGTTGTTCGTGGTGCCGCTGTCGGCAGGCTCGGTCGTGTTCGCCGTGTTCTCGGTCGCCGCGATGCTGTGGATGTCGCCCGGCCTGACGGTGATCGCGTTGATCGTGGTGCCCGCGGTCGCGATCGTCGCGGGCATGGCCCGCAAGCGCCTGTTTCCGGCCACCTGGTCGGCGCAGCAACGGGCGGCGGACCTGGCGCAGCACGTCGAGGAGACCGTCACCGGAGTCCGCGTCGTGAAGGGTTTCGGGCAGGAGGCCCGCGAAGTCGCGCGGCTGGAGAAGACCGCGCGGCGGCTGTTCGCGGAGCGGCTGCGCGCGGCGCGGCTGGCCGCGGTGCCCACGGCGACGACGTCCGCGCTGCCCGCGGCCGGGCAGGTCGCGGTGCTGGCCTTCGGCGGCATCCTGGCGCTCAACGGGCAGGTCACGCTCGGCACGTTCCTCGCGTTCGCCAGCTACGTGTCCGGCCTGATCGGGCCGGCCCGCATGATGTCGGCGCTGGTGGTGCAGGCCCAGCTGACCCGCGCCGGCGCGGAGCGCGTCTATGAGCTGGTGGACGCCCAGCCGGAGGTCACCGATCCGGCCGAGCCGAAGCCGCTGCCGGACGGCCCGCTCGGCATCGAGCTGGACGACGTGCGGTTCGGCTACACGCGCTCGGAACCGGTGCTGGACGGGCTGAGCCTGCGTGCGGAACCCGGCGAGACGCTGGCGCTGGTCGGCACCGCGGGTTCCGGCAAGTCGACGATCTCGTTGCTGTTGCCCCGCTTCTACGACCCGCACTCGGGCAGTGTGCGGCTGGGCGGCTGCGACGTGCGGGACGTGAAGCTGGCGGATCTGCGCCAGGCGATCGGCGTGGTGTTCGAGGAGGCGTTCCTGTTCTCCACGTCCATCCGCGACAACATCGCCTACGGCCGCCCGGACGCCAGCGACGAGGAGGTGATCGCCGCGGCGAAGGCGGCCGAGGCACACGAGTTCATCTCCGAGCTGCCGGACGGCTACGCCACCCAGGTCGGTGAACGCGGCCTGACGCTGTCGGGCGGTCAGCGGCAGCGGCTGGGCCTGGCGCGGGCGCTGCTGACCGATCCGCGGGTGCTGATCCTGGACGACGCGACGTCCGCGGTGGACACGGTCACCGAGGCGGCGATCTACGAGACGCTGCGCTCGGTCACCGCGACGCGCACGACGTTGCTGATCGCGCACCGCAAGTCCACCTTGTCGCTGGCCGACCGGATCGCGGTGCTCGACGCCGGCCGGGTGGTGGACGTCGGCACGTACGACGAGCTGGCGGAGCGCTGCGAGCTGTTCCGCGAGCTGATCGCCGGACCCGGCGAGGGTGTGGAGAACGTGCACAAGCGCGACTGCGTGGCGAGCCCGGAAACCGGGACCACGCCCGCACTCTGGCCGGAGACCGGCGAGCGGGACGCGGTCGACGAGCTGGCCGAGGCGGCGCAGCAGCGGAACGCGCCGGCGCCGATGCCGGGCAGCGGGGGCATGAGCGCGAGCAGCGCGCTCAACGCGCCGCCGACGGCCGAACTGCTGGAGGGCGTGCGCAAGCTGCCGCCCGCCAAGGATCGGCCCGCGCTGGATCCGGACTCGGTGACCGCGCCCGATCCCGGGTTCCGGCTGGGTTCGGCGCTGCGTCCGGTGCGCGGGCTGCTGATCGCCGCGGTGCTGCTGGTCGGGCTGGACGCCGCGGCGTCGATCGCGTTGCCCGCGCTGTACCAGCAGGGCGTCGACCACGGCGTGCGTCCCGGCCTGCCGTGGGTGGTGTGGCTGTGCGCCGGGATCGGCGCGTTCATCATCGCGATGGACTGGTTCGTGATCGCGGCGCAGACGCGGATCACCGCGCGGGCCGGTGAGACGGTGCTGTACTCGCTGCGTGTGCGCAGTTACGCGCACCTGCAGCGGCTCGGGCTCGACTACTACGAGCGCGAGCTGTCCGGCAAGATCATGACCCGGATGACGACCGACGTGGACGCGTTGTCGACGTTCCTGCAGACCGGTGTCGCGCAGGCGGTGATCAGCGCGCTGACGCTGGTCGGGATCACCGGGGCGCTGCTGATCACCGACGTGTCGCTGGCGTTGTACGCGTTGTCCGTGGTGCCGGTTCTGGTGATCGCGACGGTCATCTTCCGGCGGCTGTCCAGTGCGGCGTACACCGAGGCGCGCGAGAAGGTCAGCGCCGTGAACGCCGACATGCAGGAGAACGTGAGCGGTCTGCGGGTCGCGCAGGCGTACAGCCGGGAGGAGCGGTCGGCCGAGGACTTCGCGTCTCGGAGCGACGCGTACCGCCGCTCGCGGCTGCGGGCCCAGCGGTACGTGGCGACGTACTTCCCGTTCGTGACGCTGCTGTCCGGGGTCGCCGAGGCGATCGTCTTGGTGGCTGGCGCGAACCGGGTCGCGGACGGGACGTTGGCGGTCGGTGTGCTGCTGGCGTTCCTGCTGTACCTGAACCTGTTCTTCTCGCCGATCCAGCAGTTGTCGTCGGTGTTCGACGGGTACCAGCAGGCGAAGGTCGGCCTGCACCGGATCGGCGACCTGCTGCGGACGCCGACGTCGGTGCCGCCGCCCGTGGACCCGGTGCCGGTGCCCGAGCGCCTGCGCGGCGAGGTCGCCTTCGACGCGGTCGACTTTTCCTACACCGGCACGGAATCCCTTGCCCTGGCTGATGTTTCGCTGAAGGTGTCGCCGGGCGAGACGGTCGCCCTGGTCGGCGCGACCGGCGCCGGGAAGTCCACAGTGGTCAAACTGGCGGCACGCTTCTACGACGCGACGAGCGGCAAGGTGAGCATCGACGGGGTCGACGTCCGGGACTACGACCTGGCCGGGCTGCACCGGCGGATGGGCGTCGTGCCGCAGGAGGCGCACCTGTTCTCCGGCACCGTGGCCGACAACGTCCGGTACGGCAACCCGTCCGCGTCGGACGCGGAGGTCGAAGCCGCGGTGCGCGCGGTCGGCGCGGTGGACGCGATCGCCGCCCTGCCGCAGGGCTTCCACCAGCCGGTGGGCGAACGGGGCCGATCGTTGTCCGCGGGGCAGCGGCAACTGGTCGCACTGGCCCGCGCGGAACTGGTGGACCCGGACGTGCTGCTCCTCGACGAGGCGACGGCCGCCTTGGACCCGTCCGCGGAAGCCACGGTCCTCGCCGCAACGGAAACGGTGGCCAAGCGCCGCACGACTTTCGTGGTGGCACACCGCCTGGCGACAGCCTCTCGCGCGGACCGGATCGTGGTACTCGACCACGGACGAATCGTCGAACAAGGCACCCACGAGGAGTTGTTGGCAGCGAACGGCCACTACGCACACCTGTGGAAAACAGGCGCATAGCGCCATCTTTGAACAAAACCGAAGCTGGGTGGTCATCCCGTCGCCTGACACGCAACGATCACCTTGAGCCAGGGCCGCAACCCAGGCTGCCAACCGGCAGCCGAACATGCCAACCTTGCGGCCCTGGCTCAAGGTGATATGCACAAACCGGAGGGCGACGGGATGACCACCCGGCGACCACCTCGCCAAGGTGAGCTGAGGCACCCAACCCCTGGTCATCCCGGAGCCTGCCCGTCCGGCGAGGACATCTCTTGATCTTTAAACCCGCGCTGTCGCGCGAAAAGCGCCTCACGGCGCTCGAACGGTCACCTTCCGACCACCCCCGCCCCCGATGCCTGATTGTGTTTCAGTCGCCGAGCAGCGGCGTCAAGGCGGGAAAGAGTACCTTGACCCCGCTGATCGGCGACTAAAGATCGGCTGTGGATCGGGGGCGGGGGAGGTCTGGTTGGGGTAGTCGCTTGCTTTGCGTTGCCGGGCGGCGGTTTGTTGTTTGTGTTAAACGAAAACCTTGCCTGGGTTCAGGATTCCGTGTGGGTCCAAGGCATTTTTGACTGCGCGGTGCATCTCCAGGACCTCGTGGCTAACCTCGCGACGCAAGCCGCCGCGTTTGAGCAAGCCGATTCCGTGCTCGCCGGTCACCGTGCCGCCCAGCTCTACCGCGTCGGCGATGATGTCCTCGAATGCGGCCTGTGCGCGTCGCCTGGCCGCGTCATCTCCGATGGGTGTGATGAGTAGGGGGTGGAGGTTTCCGTCGCCGGCGTGGGCGATGTTCGCGATCAGCGTGTCGTGCCTGGCGGCGGCCTTTTCGATCCGTGCCAGCATCTCCGGCACCAGCGCTCGCGGCACGCACACGTCCTCGGTGAGCACCGGGCCGAGCCGCTCCAGCGCGGGGTACGCCAGGCGCCGCGCGTCGAACAGGGCTTCGGCCTCGTGCTCGTCCGTGGACAGCGCCGCCCAGTTCGCGCCGGCCTCCTCGAAGCACCGCAGGATCGTGCGGGCCTCCTCCTCGCCGGCATGCCCCGGAGTGTCGACGCGGCCCAGCAGGACCACGTTCGCCTCGGTGGACAGGCCCATGTTCTTCCACGCGTCGACCGCCTCCAGGCAGTGCCGGTCGACCAGCTCCAGCGCGGACGGGATCACCCCCGACGCGGACACCGCGCTCACCGCCTCACCGGCGGCGATCACCGAGTCGAAGTACCCGGCGATGGTGCGTTCGGGCTCGCGCCGCGGACGCAGCCGCACCGTCACCTCGGTGATCACCCCGAGCGTGCCCTCGGAACCGACCATCAGGCCGCACAGGTCGTACCCGGCGACGCCCTTCGCGGTGCGACGGCCCAGCCGTACGACCTCGCCGCGCCCGGTCACCACCTCCAGCGCCAGCACGTAATCCCTGGTCACGCCGTACTTCACGCAGCACAGCCCGCCGGCGTTGGTGGCCACGTTCCCGCCGATCGTCGACCACGGCGAGCTCGCCGGGTCCGGCGGGTACCACAGCCCCTGCTCGGCGCAGGCCGCCCGCAGGTCGTCGTTCACCACGCCCGGCTGCACGACCGCGAGCCGCTCGGCCCGGTCGATCTCCAGCACCGAGTCCATCGACTCGAACGAGATCATGATGCAGCCGTCGACGGCGTTCGCCCCGCCGGACAGGCCCGTCCCCGCCCCGCGGGGAACCACGGGGATCCGGTGCTCAACCGCGAACCGCACGACGTCGCGCACCTCGGCGGTCCCGCGCGGCCGCACCACCGCGGCGGCCTGCCCGTATTCGGCCCACTCCGCGTGGTCCTGCAGGTAGGACTCGACCACGGCTGGGTCGTCCACCACGCGCTCAGCCGGAACGACCCGCCTCAGGGCGGCCACCAGTGTCGGGGAATCCATCACAACCTCCACCGAGGAGGCTACCGGTGTGACGACGGCCGCCAGGTCCGCTGAGCGGCAGGTGAGACCCCCGCTACAGCTCGCGCAACCGGCCGTCGTCGTCCCGGAGGTGCCCCGGCGCCACCAGGAACGCCTGGTACTCGTACTCCTCCTCGTAGAACACCACGAGACGGTCCTTCCCGGCGCCGATCGCGGTCCAGCCGTACCCCAGCACCTCGCCGATCTCCTCCGCCCAGCGGTCGTCCCGCGCGGCGCAGTAGAGCCACGGGAAGTCGTCCACCCCGGTGAGCACGTACAGCCGCCCGTCGAGCCCGGCCCGTGCGGCGAACTCCGCCTGCCAGGCGCGGATCTCGTCGTCGTCCGCCGACTCGGGCAGCACCGAGTCCGGCTCGGCGGTCGTCCGCCGCGTCTTGACGAACTCGGCGCGCAGCCACTCCGGGAAGTCCGGCCACTGGGCGAACTCACCGGTGTCGAAAGCGGACAGACGGTCCTTGAGCTGTTCGGCCTTCTTCGCCTGCAGCAACCGGAGCCGCCGGTCGCGCGCGGACCCGGTCACGGCTCAGTCACCCGCCGGCCAGCTCGGAGCATGCGACCCATAGTAGTAGTGGTGCGGACCATCGACCCGGTCGTACTTCTCACCGATCACCACCCCGTCGTGGCCCGCCTTCGGCTGGTAGGCGTGGAAGTGCGGGTGCGGCGCGCGCGGGTCGTTCGTGTGCTCTGCGATCACCCTCGGGCCGTTCGGCGTCTCGTACTCGTAGTAGCGGCCGTGTGCGCCGGGGGCGCTGTCGTAGTGGTAGTTGCCCCGCCCCTGCAGGGCCGGGTTGTCACCGACGGTCCACTGCCGCACCGGCGACGCGCTGTTGGGGATGCCGGCCCGGTCGCGCGCGGCGTTGAACGCCTCCCGCCGCTGGTCGAACCACCGGTTGTCGCCCTTGGGCAGTTCTTCCTTCTGCGCGTCGCAGTCGCGGCACGGCACCAGTCCCAACGGGTCGAGCCACGTCATCGGGTTCGGGACGTAGGCCTGCGGGTTCGGCCCGGCGACCAGGCCGAGCGGGTCCTGGCTCGCGTAGCGTCCGAGCTCGGGCACGTAGTAGCGGTGGTAGTTGTAGTCCAGACCGCTCTCCGGGTCGTGGTACTGCCCGGGGAACCGCAACGGGGTGTCGGCGGCGCCGACTCCGGCGACCAGGCCCCACACCGACCTGGTCGCCCGCCAGGCCAGGTTGCCCGCGGCGTCCACCAGCTCGGTCGGGGTGCCGATCAGGTCGGTCACGATGCCGTAGAACTCGCGGTCGACCCAGGCCTGGTCGCGGGTGTTCCAGAGCCGCTCGGTCTGGCTCACCGGCTGCAGCGTGTCCGGCAGCCAGTGCCACGCCTTGGTCCGGCCACCGGATTCGATCTGCTCCACCAGGACCGTGTCGTCCCAGACGAAGTCGGTCCGCTCGGCGACGGTGTGCCCGTCCGCGGCGATGCGCTGTTTGCTGATGCGCCGTCCCAGCGCGTCGTAGGCGTACCGCCACCGCGTCCCGTCCGGGGTGACCAGCCCGACCAGCCGGTCTTCGCCGTCCCAGGCGAAGTGCCAGTTGTCCGGTTTCGCGGACAACCGCTTCCGCTGCCGGAGCACCATCCGCCCCTGACGGTCGTAGGCGTACCGGACGTTCCCGGCGGCGACGGTGAGCGTGCCGCTGACCTCGCGCGGCCCGCTCGCCTCGGGATCGGCCGGGTTGTGCGCGGCCCGGAGGTTGCCCACGCGGTCGTAGTCGTAGCGCTCCGCCCAGCCCGCGCCGCGGACGCCGACGACCCGACCGGCCTGGTCCAGGTCGAACTCGCGGAGCCCGCCGAGCTGATCGGCGGTCGCCACGAGCTGGTCGTCCGCGCGGTACCGGTAGGTGCGGTGCTGGATCCGCCGGACCGGCGACGCGGCCGACACCGCGGACAACGTCTGCGCGAGCAGGCGGTTGCCCGCGTCCCACTCCTGCGCCAGGGAGATCCCGGTGTCGAGCAGGCGTTCCACTTCCCTGCCCGCGCTGTCGTAGCGGAAGCTCATGGTGCGGCCCGCGGCGCTCAGCACGGACGGCCTGCCGCCCGCGTCGTAGCTCCACCGGCTCTCCACGCCCGTCGGGGTGCGCTGGTACACCGGCCTGCCGAGCAGGTCGTACCGGGACTCGACGGTGCGGCCGTTCACGGTTTCGGCGACGACGCGCCCGGCCTCGTCCCGCTCGAAGCGCACGTCGGCGTCGGCGTTCACCGCGCGCACCAGGCGTCCCGCCGCGTCGTAGGTGAACCGGGCCGGCGGCGCGTCGCCCGTCTGCCGCTCGACGAGGTTCCCCACCAGGTCGTAGGTGAAGCGCGTGGTCTCCCCCGCACCGTTCGTCCGCGACACCACCTGCCCCGCCGCGTCGTAGGTGTAGACGAGGGTCCGGCCGGTGAAGTCCGTCTCGCGGACGAGGTTGCCGACGGCGTTGTAGACGTACCGCCACTCCGAGCCGGCCGCGTTGCGCACGACGACCGGCCGCATCTTCTCGTCGTAGGTGTACTCGAGGCGGTTCCCGTCCGGGGTCGTGACGGCGGCGGGCAGGTCGAAGTGGGTGCTGACGACGTGCGTCAGCTCGCCCGCGGCGCCGGCTCCCGCGGTCTGGTTGCCTTCCCCGTCGTACTGCCAGCGCTCGACCGTGCCGTCCGGACCGGTGCGGGACAACAGCAGCCCCTCGACGGTCCAGGTGTAGGTGGTGGTCGCCCCGGCCGGGTCGGTCCGGGACCGGATCCGGCCGAACTGGTCGCGGCCGAACAGGTTCACCGCGCCGTCCGGGCCGGTCATGGCGACGGGGAGACCGGCGTCGTTGGTCTCGACCTGGTGCACGCCGCCCAGCGGATCGACGATCGCCGCCAGGTGGTTGCGTTCGTCGTACCGGTACCGGGTCACGGCTCCGGCGGGGTCGGTGACCGCGACGAGGTTCCCGGCCTCGTCGTAGTCCCGCCGCGTCACCGCGCCCGTCGGCTCGACGGTGGCGACCAGCTGGTCGTCCCGGTCGTAGCTGAACAGCCGCTGGGTGCCGTCCGGGCGGGTCAGGGTCACCAGGTTGCCGGCGTCGTCGTAGCGGTAGGACGTGGTGCGGCCCAGCGGATCCGTCCGGGACAGCAGCCGGTCGTAGCGGTCCCACTCCGAGCGGGTGCTGCCGCCCAGTGCGTCGACCTCTTCGACGATCTGCCGCAGCTCGTTGAAGCGGTAGGTGGTCTCGTGGCCCGCCGCGTCGGTCCACACCGAGACGAGGGCGTCCTGGTCGATCCGCAGCGTTCCGGTGTGCGCGCCGCCGGAACCCTCGGTCCGGACGCACCGGCCAAGGCCGTCGTAGTGGAAGCCGTACCACTCGCGGTTGCGGTCCACCCAGCGCGTGATGCGCCCCGCCCGGTCGTAGGCGAAGGTCAGGGGCCGGTTCGACGAGTTGAACACCTCGGTGAGGCGGCCCTCGTCGTCGTAGGCGTACCGGAGCAGCGGGACGTCCGGCGCACCGTCCGCGCCGCGGAGGGTCAGGGCGGTGATGCGGCCGCCCGCCGCGGTGACCGCCACCCGGTAGTTCCCCGAGTGCCGGAGCTCGCTGGGGGCGCCGTTCTCGTAGTCCACGTCCAGGCGCTGCCCCGTCCGGCCCACGACCGAGCGCAGCGGCAGCTCGCCGTCCGGCGCGCCGTCGACGGGACCGAAGGTGTACCGCTCGCGCTTCTGCCGGTGGGTGACCACGTACTCGTCCCCGGTGCGGACGAGCGGCCAGCGGGCCCCCTCGACCGGGAACACGGGCTGACCGTCACGCACCGGGTGCGGGTAGACCAGGACGCGGCCGTCCTCCGTGACGAAGTAGATCCCGTCGTCCTCGACCTCGAGGCGCTGGTCGAACGTGGACGCCCAGGTCCGCCCGAACCACCGGCCGAGCCGGTAGGCCGAGGCGTGCCGCCGCCGCACGGTCAACGGCAGCACCGCCGGAAGGTCGACGTCCACCTGCGGCAGGATCACCTCGCCGGTGAAGACGTTGATCGGGTCGCCGTTCGTGCAGGTGGAGTCCTCGTCCTGGCCGGACTTGCGCGGGTCCTCGGCAGAGTCCCTGGCCCGGGACGGGCCGTCACCGCCGGCCTGGCCGTTGCCCGGGGTGCCGTCGACGCCGTCCGGGCTGTTCGGCGCGTCCGGGCTCGTGGGGCCGTCGAGGTCCGGCGTGTCGACCTTCCCGCCGCCGCCGTGCGCGGCCGACGGGGTCGTGCCCTCACCGCCCAGCTTCCGGCCCAACTTGCTCAACTGCTGAATGATCTCGTCCAGCTTGCCGATCACCCGGCTGATCCGCGGCGACACATTCCCGATCGTCTTGACCAGCTTCCGGATGAAATCCGCGATCCGCGTCACCGCCGACGAGATCGCCGCCGTGGCCTGCGCGGCGATCAACGGCGTCGCGAAACCCAACGTGCACGCCGCCTCCAGCGCCCACGTGATCAGCTTGCCCACCAGCTCGGCCACGATGTCGCGCACCATCTCGCGCACGAACCCCACCACCGTGCCCATGATCATCACACCGGTGGAAATGCCGTCCGCCAGTGACGCCGCCCCCGCCAGCGCCTCCGCCTGCGCCGCCCCGTTCTCCCGGTAGGTGTCCGCGCCCTGACCGGTCCACCCGGCCGTGCCGCCGTCGACCTCGTTCTTCAAATCACCCGCGACGGCGCCGACCTCCTTGGCCACGTTCGCCCACGTGTCGGAAAACGACTGGATCACCGGCGGATCCCCCGCCAGCCAGTCCAGCGCCTCCTTGAGCGGCCGCACATGCTCGATCAGCCACGCCACCCCGTACTGCGCCAACGTGCCCAGCGGATCGATGACCATCGACAGGACTTCGAGACCGGTGCCCAGCGCCCCCAGCCCGCCCTCGACCCACGACCCGTCCTTGATCCCGTTGGACAGGTCCTGCGCGGATTCGAGGATCCCGATGCCGGTGACCGCGGTCGTCTGCGACCGGGCCTGCGCGACGAGCGGGTTGCTCATGTCAGGGGCTCACCCAGCTGCTTGACCGTCTGCCGGGTGCTGTCGTCCTGTCCGTCGTACTTGGTGGCCGCCGTGCGGACGTTGCCCGCGGTGCCGGTGACACACTCCTTCGCGGTCTCCAGCGCGCGGACGCCCATCTGTTCGAACGGGTCGAGCATCATCGCGAACGGCTGGCAGATCACCCCGAACGCGCTGTTGTCCATGCTCACCTGGCGGGCCGCGTCGACAGCGGTCTGCAAGCGTTCTGCCAGCCCGTCGACCTTGCCCGCGTGCGTGCCGAGCTCGTCGGTGAGCACCTCGTAGCCGTTGGCGGCGCCGCGGGCGGCCGAACCGCCCACCCTGGTGCCCGCGCCCCGCGCGAAGCTGCTGGTCATCGTTCCCCCTAGTCGCGTCGCAGGAAGGACTGGTCGCCGAAGTCGCCGTCGTCGTCATCGCGCCGGGGCCGCTGGGGCGGCGCCGGGCGGCGCGGCTGCCGCGGCGGCTCGTCGTCGGCCTCGCTCTCGATCCGCAGCTGACGGCCCGGCGCAGGCGGCTCGGGGTCCTCGGGCGGGGCCTCCGGGAAGTTCTCGGCCGCGGTCCGCACGATGTGCTGCGCCGCGCTGTCCGACTCGCCCACCGTCCCGGCCACGATCTCCTGGATGACCTGCGGGTACTTCGACTGGGCCTTCTGCATCGCCTTGAGCACGTTCGCCGCGATCTCGTCCGGGCTCATCCCGCGGACGGCGTCGGTCATGCGCACGTCGGTGGGGATGCCGTTGTTGCCGACGGTCACGCTGACCGCCCCGTTCGCCACCGATTCGGTGATCGAGATCTGCTCGACCTCGTGCTGCATCGCCTGGAAGCGCTGCGACCGCTCGACCGCGTTGCGCTCCCAGTCGCCGACCATGCGCTCGATGTCCGACAGGTCCGCCACCGGAACCCCCTTCCGCTCTTCCTGCAGACGGTCCGGCGACCGTACCGGTTCCACACCGGCCCCGTACTCGGTATCGGCAGGTCCCTTACTCGTCCGGATGGGCGCTGGACCGATCAAGTGAGGAATCCCAAACCTGAGTCCCGGGACTTGGGCCACTTCGGTCACAACGGCGAACGCGAGGGGGTTAGCCTGGTAGGCGCATCAAGCGGACAACAAGATCGAGATATGGATAGAGGCGAGTCCCTGCCGTGTCCAGCAGCAGCCCTGCGTCACAGTTCGGCCCCAACGAATGGCTCGTCGAGGAGATGTACGACCAGTTCCTCGCCGACCCCAATTCAGTAGACGCCGCATGGCACGAGTTCTTCTCGGACTTCAAGCCGACGCAGACCACGGAGTCGAAGCCGGACGCCGCACCCGCGCCCGTCCGTGAGCAGCCCGCCAAGCCGGGCAACGGCCAGGTCAACCAGGCTGCGACTGCCCCGGCCGCGCCCGCCCAGCCGAAGCCCGCCGCCAAGCCGGCCGCGCAGCCCGCGAAGCCGGCCGCCGCCAAGCCCGCGGCCGCGAAGCCGGCCGCCGCGGCGACGAAGCCGGCCGCCGCCGAGCCGGAGAGCAAGCAGCTGCGGGGCGCCGCGGCCGCGATCGCCAAGAACATGGACGCCTCGCTGGCCGTGCCGACCGCCACCAGCGTGCGCGCGGTCCCGGCCAAGCTGATGGCCGACAACCGCATCGTCATCAACAACCACCTCAAGCGCACCCGCGGCGGGAAGATCTCGTTCACGCACCTCATCGGCTACGCCATGGTGCGGGCGCTGCAGGACTTCCCGAACATGAACCGGCACTACGCCCTGGTCGACGGCAAGCCGCACGCCGTCACGCCGGAGCACGTGAACCTCGGCCTCGCCATCGACATGAAGGGCAAGGACGGCGGCCGCACGCTGGTCGTCGCCTCGATCAAGAACTGCGAGAACATGACGTTCCGCCAGTTCTGGCAGGCCTACGAGGACATCGTCAAGAAGGCCCGCAACAACAAGCTGACCGCGGACGACTTCGCCGGCACCACCATCTCGCTGACCAACCCGGGCGGCATCGGCACCAACCACTCGGTGCCGCGGCTGCAGGCCGGGCAGGGCGCGATCATCGGCGTCGGCGCGATGCAGTACCCGGCGCACTTCGAGGGCACCAGCGAGGAGACCCTCGTCAAGCTGGGCATCAGCAAGATCATGACGCTGACCTCGACCTACGACCACCGCATCATCCAGGGTGCCGAGTCGGGCGAGTACCTCAAGCGCATCCACGAGCTGCTGCTCGGCGAGGACGGCTTCTACGACGACATCTTCACGTCGCTGCGGCTGCCCTACGAGCCGGTCCGCTGGGTCTCCGACATCCCCGAGGGCGAGATCGACAAGACCGCCCGGGTGCTGGAGCTGATCGACGCCTACCGGATGCGCGGCCACCTGATGGCCGACACCGACCCGCTGAACTACCGCCAGCGCCGCCACGAGGACCTGGACGTCCTCTCGCACGGCCTGACGCTGTGGGACCTGGACCGCGAGTTCGCGGTCGGCGGGTTCGCCGGCCAGCAGAAGATGAAGCTGCGCGACGTGCTGGGCGTGCTGCGCGACTCCTACTGCCGGACCGTCGGCGTCGAGTACACCCACATCCTGGACCCGGAGGAGCGCCGCTGGATCCAGGACCGCGTGGAGGTCCCGCACGCCAAGCCGGACCCCAACGTCCAGAAGTACATCCTGTCGAAGCTGAACGCGGCCGAGGCGTTCGAGACGTTCCTGCAGACGAAGTACGTCGGCCAGAAGCGGTTCTCGCTGGAGGGCGGCGAGACCGTCATCCCGATGCTGGACACCGTCCTGGACAAGGCCGCCGAGCACGAGCTCGACGAGGTCGTCATCGGCATGCCGCACCGCGGCCGCCTGAACGTCCTGGCCAACATCGTCGGCAAGCCGATCTCGCAGATCTTCCAGGAGTTCGAGGGCAACCTCGACCCGGGCCAGGCGCACGGCTCCGGCGACGTGAAGTACCACCTGGGCGCGGAGGGCAAGTACTTCCGCATGTTCGGCGACGGCGAGACCCGGGTGTCGCTGACCGCGAACCCGTCGCACCTGGAGACCGTCGACCCGGTGCTCGAAGGCATCGTCCGCGCCAAGCAGGACATCCTCGACAAGGGCGACAGCGACACCGGTGGCTTCTCGGTGCTGCCCGTGCTGCTGCACGGTGACGCGGCGTTCGCCGGCCAGGGTGTCGTGGCGGAGACGCTGAACCTGGCGCTGCTGCGCGGCTACCGCACCGGCGGCACCGTGCACATCATCAT
The DNA here is from genome assembly GCF_000231075.2 of Amycolatopsis sp. ATCC 39116. Classification (NCBI taxonomy): domain Bacteria; kingdom Bacillati; phylum Actinomycetota; class Actinomycetes; order Pseudonocardiales; family Pseudonocardiaceae; genus Amycolatopsis; species Amycolatopsis sp. ATCC 39116. The sequence continues at coordinate 61,032 of NZ_AFWY03000029.1, forward strand.
CAACAACCAGGTCGGCTTCACCACCGCGCCGGAGCACTCGCGGTCCTCGCAGTACGCGACCGACGTGGCGAAGATGATCGGCGCGCCGATCTTCCACGTGAACGGTGACGACCCGGAGGCGGCGCACTGGGTGGCCAAGCTGGCCGTCGACTACCGCCAGGCGTTCAACAAGGACGTCGTCATCGACATGATCTGCTACCGCCGCCGCGGCCACAACGAGGGCGACGACCCGTCGATGACGCAGCCGGCGATGTACGACATCATCGACACGAAGCGCTCGGTGCGGAAGACCTACACCGAGTCGCTGATCGGCCGCGGTGACATCTCCGTCGAGGAGGCCGAGGCCGCACTGCGGGACTTCTCGAGCCAGCTGGAGCACGTCTTCAACGAGGTCCGCGAGCTGGAGAAGCACCCGATCGCGCCGAGCCCCTCCGTCGAGGAGGAGCAGCAGGTGCCCGCGAAGGTGCCGACCGCGGTGCCCGCCGAGGTCATCGAGCGGATCGGCGACGCGTTCGTCAACGTCCCCGAGGGCTTCACCCCGCACCCGCGCGTCAAGCCGGTCATGGAGCGGCGGTACAAGATGTCCCGCGAGGGCGGCATCGACTGGGCCTTCGGCGAGCTGCTGGCGTTCGGTTCGCTGGCGATCGAGGGTCGTCTGGTGCGGCTGTCCGGTCAGGACTCCCGCCGAGGCACGTTCACCCAGCGCCACTCGGTGCTGATCGACCGCAAGACCGGCCGGGAGTACGCGCCGCTGCAGAACCTGGCCGACGACCAGGGCCGCGTGATGATCTACGACTCGGCCCTGTCCGAGTACGCGGCGGTCGGTTTCGAGTACGGCTACTCGGTGGCGAACAGCGACGCGCTCGTGCTGTGGGAAGCGCAGTTCGGTGACTTCGTCAACGGCGCCCAGACGGTCATCGACGAGTACATCTCGTCCGGTGAGGCGAAGTGGGGCCAGCGGTCGGACGTCGTGCTGCTGCTGCCGCACGGCCACGAGGGCCAGGGCCCGGACCACACGTCGGGCCGCATCGAGCGGTTCCTGTCGCTGTGCGCCGAGGGTTCGATGACCGTGGCGGTCCCGTCCACCCCGGCGAACTACTTCCACCTGCTGCGGCGCCACGCGCTGGACGGCATCCAGCGCCCGCTGATCGTCTTCACGCCGAAGTCGATGCTGCGCAACAAGGCGGCGACGTCGGGCCTGGAGGACTTCACCGGCGACTCGAAGTTCATGTCGGTCATCGACGACGCCGAGGTGGAGCCCGGCAAGGTGCGGAAGGTGCTGCTGACCTCCGGCAAGCTCTACTGGGAGCTGGTGGCGGAGCGCGCCAAGCGCGAGGCTGACGATGTCGCCATCGTGCGCATCGAGCAGTACTACCCGCTGCCGAAGAAGAAGCTGCTGGCGGCGCTGGAGCGCTACACCGGCGCCGAGGTCGTGTGGGTCCAGGAGGAGCCCGAGAACCAGGGCGCGTGGCCGTTCTTCGGCCTCCACCTGCCGCGCATGTTCCCGGACGTGCTCGGCAAGCTGGACGTGGTCTCGCGGCGCCCGATGGCCGCCCCGTCGGCCGGCTCGTCGAAGGTGCACGAGGTGGAGCAGAAGGCGCTGATCGCCAAGGCCTTCAGCTGATTTAGCAAAAAGAAAAGGCGCCCTCCCGAAAACAGGGAGGGCGCTTTTTTTCTTTGCAACAAAACCGCCGCCCGACAACGCAAAGCAAGCGACTATCCCAACCAGACCTCCCCCGCCCCCGATCCACAGCCGATCTTTAGTCGCCGAGCAGGCTTGTCAAGGCACGCTTTCCCGCCTTGACAAGCCTGCTCGGCGACTGAAACACAATCAGGGAGAGGGGGCGGGGGTGGTCGGAAGGTGACCTTTCGAGCGCCGTGAGGCGCTTTTCCGCGCGACAGCGCGGGTTTAAAGATCAAAAGATAGTCCTCGCCGGACGGGCAGGCTCCGGGATGACCAGGGGACCGTTGTTAGCTCACCTCGGGTGGGTGGTCGCTGTGCGGTCATCCCGTCGCCTTCCGGTTTGTGCATATCACCTTGATCCAGGGCCGCAAGGTTGGCATTTCAACTCACGTGAGCAGAGAGGTTGCGGCCCTGGCTCAAGGTGATCGTCGCGTGTCAGGCGACGGGATGACCACCCAGCTCGGGGTTTTGTTCAAAGATGGCGCTATGCGCCCGTGTAGAGCAGGGTGTTGGGGCTGTTCGTTCCTGCGCTGGTCACCTTGCCCGTGGTGGCGGCTGCCACCAGTGCGTCTCGTACCTGCTGGGGCGTCGCCGAGGTGTGGGTGGCCAGGTAGAGCGCTGCGGCTCCGGCCACGTGGGGCGTCGCCATCGAGGTGCCGCTGATGGTGTTCGTGGCGCTCGTGCTGCCGATCCAGTCCGACTTGATGCTGCTGCCGGGCGCGAAGATGTCCAGGCAGCTCCCGTAGTTCGAGTAGCTCGCCCGTGCGTCCGTGCTCGTCGTGGCTCCCACGGTGATCGCGGCCGGGACGCGGGACGGCGACGAGCTGCAGGCGTTCGTGTTGCTGTTGCCCGCCGCGACCGCGTACGTCACGCCCGCCGCGATCGACGCCTTCACCGCGTTGTCCACCGCCGTCGACACGCCGCCGCCGAGGCTCATGTTCGCCACCGCCGGCTTCACCGCGTTCTGGGTGACCCACTCGATGCCGGCGATCACCTGGTCGTAGGTGCCCGAACCCTCGCAGTCGAGCACCCGCACGGCGGTCAACCGCACCCCCTTGGCCACACCGTACGCGGAACCACCGACAGTTCCGGCGACGTGCGTGCCGTGGCCGTTGCAGTCGCTGGCATTCGAGTCGCCGTCGACGAAGTCGTAGCCGGACGTCGCGCGGCCGCCGAAGTCGCTGTGCGTCAGGTTGATGCCGGTGTCGATGATGTAGGCATGCACGTTCGACGCGGTGGTCGAGTAGTTGTACGCCTGGTTCAGCGGCAGGTTGCGCTGGTCGACGCGGTCCAGGCCCCACGACGGCGGATTTGACTGCGTGGCGGTGATCGAGACGCGCCGGTTCTGCTCGACGAACGCCACCGACGGATCGGCCGCGACCCGCTTCGCCTGCGACTCGCTCATCGTCGCCGAGTAGCCGTGCAGCGCACGCGAGAACGTTTGCCGCACGTTGCCGCCGAGCTTGCCGGTCACCTCGCTGACCAGTGAAGACACCGGTGACGCCGAGTCCTTGAACACCACGATGTAGCTGCCGGAGATCGCGCCGGGCGCATCCGCGCCGACGATCGACCCCTCCTGGGCGGAAGCCGGGGCGGTGAACCCGACGGTCGCGACCGCAGCGGCCGCGAGCGCCACACCGGCTGATCTGGCCTTGCTGAGCAGGGACTTGGACATGAGTCCTCCTTGGCAGGGCCGGCGCGATGAGCTGGGGAATCGCCCACCGCACCGCAAGGGGTGAGACTTTTTCACGGTAGGACCGCGTCACCGCCCCGCGGAAGGACTGGCACCCGGGTGGCTCCCGGCGAAAGTAGGGCGGACCAGCCGCCCGGTCTGGATCAGTCGGCTGTCGTGACGCCCTCGATCACGTCCAGCACCTGCCGGGCCGTCACCGCGCCCACGGCCTTGCCCGTCTCGTCCACCACGACCCCCAGGCCCGCCGGCGACGACAACGCCGCGTCCAGCGCGCCCCGCACCGACGTGCCGCGCCGGTAGAGCGAACCGCCGGCGACCAGGTCCGACTCGGCCAGCCCGCCGTCCACACTGGACCCCGGAGCCAGCCAGCCCCGCGGCTGCCCGGAGTCGTTCACCGCGAGCAGCCACTCCTCCGTCGGACCGGAGACGTTGTCACCCAAGGAAACCGTGGCCACCGAACGAACTTCCACGCCCGTAGCGTCCACAAAAGACAGTCCACGGTAGCCGCGGTCGCGGCCCACGAAGGACGCCACGAAGTCGTCCACCGGGTGCCGCAGCACGTCGGCCGGCGTGCCGTACTGCGCGAGCCGCCCGCCGACGCGCATCACGGCCACCTTGTCGCCCAGCCGCACGGCCTCGTCGATGTCGTGTGTGACGAACACGATCGTCTTGCCCAGCTGCGACTGCAACCGCAGCAACTCGTCCTGCAGGCCCTCGCGCACGATCGGGTCGACGGCCGAGAACGGCTCGTCCATCAGCAGCACCGGCGCGTCCGCGGCCAGCGCCCTGGCGACCCCCACCCGCTGGCGCTGACCGCCGGAAAGCTGCGCCGGATAACGCTTCCCCAGTTCCGCGGGCAGACCGACGATCTCCAGCAGCTCGGCCGCGCGGTCGCGCGCCTTCCGCTTGCCCCACCCGGACAACACGGGCACGGTCGCGACGTTGTCCAGCACCGTCCGGTGCGGGAACAACCCGGCGTTCTGGATCACGTACCCGATGCCGCGCCGCAGCACCGGCGGATCCTGCTCGCGGATGTCCTTCCCGTCGAGCAGCACCCGTCCCGAGGTCGGCTCGACCATGCGGTTGATCATCCGCAGCGACGTCGTCTTCCCGCAGCCAGACGGCCCGACGAACACCGTGATGGTGCCGTCCTCGACCGTCAGGCTCAGGTCGTCGACGGCGAGCGTGCCGTCCGGGTAGCGCTTGGTCACGCCGTCGAACTCGATCAACACGCCCTCCCAGCGAAAAGCCTTCCCGGAGACGCGCCCAGCGCCTCCGGGAAGGTCCAGCTTAGCCGGTGACGCCGTCCTCGATCGCCGCCTTCGCCACGGCCGCGGCGACCTCGGGGGCGACGCGCGGGTCGAGCGGGCTCGGCACGATGCGGTCCGGCCCCAGGTCGTCCTGCGCGACGGCGACGATCGCCTCGGCGGCCGCCAGCTTCATGTTCTCGGTGATCGCCCGCGCGCCGGCGTCCAGCGCGCCCCGGAACACGCCGGGGAAGGCGAGCACGTTGTTGATCTGGTTCGGGAAGTCGCTGCGCCCGGTCGCCACGATCGCCGCGTACTTGGCGGCCTCGTGCGGGTGGACCTCCGGGTCCGGGTTGGACAACGCGAACACGATCGGGTCATCGGCCATGCCGGCCAGCAGCTCCGGCTCGATCGTGGACCCGGACAGCCCCAGGTACACGTCCGCGCCGCGCAGCGCCTCGGCCAGGCCGCCGCGCAGACCGGCTTTGTTGGTGGTCTGGGCCAGCTTCTCCTTGACCGGGTTCAGCCCGTCCCGGCCGGAGTGGATGATGCCGCGCGAGTCCAGCACCGTGACGTCGGCGACACCGGCCTCCTGCAGGATCTTCGCGCACGCGACACCCGCGGCGCCGGCGCCGGAGACGACCACCCGCTGCTGCTTGATGTCCCGGTCGAGCACCAGGTTCGCGCCACGCAGCGCGGCCAGCGTCACGATCGCCGTGCCGTGCTGGTCGTCGTGCATGACCGGGCAGTCCAGCGCCTCCTTGAGCTTGTCCTCCAGCTCGAAGCAGCGCGGCGCGGAGATGTCCTCCAGGTTGACGGCGCCGTAGGACGGGCGCAGCCGCACCAGCGTCTCGACGATCTCGTCGACGTCCTTGGTGTCCAGCACCAGCGGGATCGAGTCCAGGCCGCCGAAGGTCTTGAAGAGCACCGACTTGCCCTCCATGACGGGCAGCGACGCGCTCGCGCCGATGTCGCCCAGCCCCAGCACCGCGGTGCCGTCGCTGACGACGACCACCAGCCGGTGCGCCCACGTGTAGCGCTGGGCCAGCTCGGCGTTCTCGGCGATGGCGCGGCTCGCCTTGGCCACCCCCGGCGTGTAGGCGATGGAGAGGTCGCGTGGCTGCGAGATCGGGCGCGTGGCCGCCACCGAGAGCTTGCCGCCCTCGTGACCGCGGAAGATCTCGTCGTCGGTCACCGGCGAGTAGTCGGTACCCGTCGGCGGCACTGCCTCGGCCGCCGTGCTCTTGCTGACCTCGTCGTTCATCGATGTCCCTGCCCTCGTATCAGAGGTCTGAGCGTAGGTCATGGAAATGAATCCCTCCCGGGACCGTGTGCGGGGACACTGCCCCATCCCCCAGTGGCGTGGTTGATCTCGCAGCTCGGTAGCCCGGGCGCGGTGGCGCCGGCAGCCGGCTCGGCGTCCGTCTCGGCCGTGCGGAGCCCTTGGTGAGGCGACGGCCGCGGACGCGGCGGTCCCCCCAGTGTTGCAGGCTCCGCACCGGTTGTGATGCCGAGGTGCGGTTGATGTCACAAAAAGGGGAGGTCAACGGGGTTCTAGCAAGACGTCCGTCCGGCTTGGGAGTGCCCCGCTAGGGTTGCGGTATGGAGGTCCGCCAGCTCGCCGTTCCCGACGCCTACGAGTTCACGCCGCGTTCGTTCCCGGACCACCGCGGCCTTTTCGTCGCGCCGTTCCAGGAGGCGGCGCTCGTCGAGGCGATCGGGCACCCGCTGCACGTGGCGCAGACGAACCACAGCGTGTCCCGGCGGGGGACGATCCGGGGAGTGCATTTCGCCGACACGCCGCCCGGACAGGCGAAGTACGTCTACTGCCCGCGTGGCGCGCTGCTCGACGTCGTGGTGGACCTGCGGGTCGGCTCGCCCACGTTCGGCACCTGGGACGCCGTGCGGCTCGATTCGGTGGACTACCGCGCGGTCTACATCGCGGAAGGCCTCGGGCACGCGTTCGTCGCGCTGGAGGACGACACCGTGATGGCCTACCTCTGTTCGACCGGGTACAACCCGGCGGGCGAACACGGGATCACCCCGCTCGACCCCGAGCTGAAACTCCCCTGGCCGTCGGACGTCACGCCGATCCTGTCCGAAAAGGACGAAGCGGCCCCGGCTCTCGCCGAGGCCGCCGCCGCCGGGCTGCTGCCGGTCTACGCCGACTGCGTCGCCCACTACGAGAAACTCCGCGCGGGCTAGAGCCTCAACCGGCGACGTTCACACCCTCATCGTCCGCGTGCGCGCCGAACTCGGCGACGCGTACCTCCGCGATGCGCTCGTACCGGCTGATCCGGTCGGTCCACTCCGCGTCGACGCCGAACGCCGCCTGCGCGAAGCCCACCCGCCGGACAGCCTCGGCCAGGCCCGGATCCCCAGGGGCCAGCAGCCGCACCGGCGCGTCGAGCGCCACGGTGTGCGGCGGCACGAAGTACTCGTCCGGCAGAACGGTGCGCGCGTGGACGAGCGCGCCGACAGCGACGACCGAGCCGGCCCCCAGCCGTGCGCGCTGCAGGACCGTCGCCGCGGTCGCCACGTAGACGCACCGGCCGGCCTCGCAGCCCAGCAGCGTGGCATGTGGTCCCACGAAGACGTGGTCGTCGAGAAGCACCGGCTGGTCGCCGGCGACCGCGGACCCGCGCAACACCGCGTTCTCGCAAATCACCGCCGCCTCCCCGACCTCGATCCGAGACCCCTCGGCATCGAGCACCGCGCCGTACATGACCCGCGCCCTCGGCCCCACGCGGACATCGCCGACGAGTGTGGCCGTCGGGGCGATGTAGGCGGTGGGGTGGACCTGCGGTTCACACCCGCGGTGCCGGATGCGGATTCCCCGCGCTCGCACGATCACGACCGGATTCTCGGCCGACCGGCCGCGAGCGCGCTGGCGGATTCCGGACGTCTCGTTCGCCCGTCGGCTGATACGGGCTAGAAGTCCTCCGCCAGCACGCGGGCGATGTTGCGCTCCGCCAGCGCGGTGATCGTGACGAACGGGTTCACGCCCGTGCTGCCCGGGATGAGCGAGCCGTCGGTGACGTAGAGGTTGCGGTAGCCCTTCACGCGCCCGTACAGGTCGGTCGCCTTGCCCAGCACCAGACCGCCCAGCGGGTGGTAGGTGAACCGGTTCTCGAACGCCCGGGTGTCGCCGAACAGGTCGTAGCGGTAGATCGTCCCGTTCGCCGAGTTGATGCGGTCGAACAGGCTCTTCGCCGCGTCGATCGACGGCTGGCCCTGCGCGACGTCCCACTGCAGGACCGCCTTGTCGGCGCCCGGGTCGTACTTGAACCACCCGCGCTCGGGGTTCTTCGTGATCGCCAGGTACAGGCTCGCCCACGTCTCCAGCCCGGCGGGCACCGGCGCGATCTCGGCGAACACCGGGTTGACCGGGTCCTCCCACGCGTCGATGCCGAGCGCGGGCATGCCCGACTCGACCGGGCCGACCGGGTCCCACACGTGGTTGGCCCGGCCCAGCATGACGTTGCCGTTGGTGCCCCAGCCCTGGCCGACGTCCTCGCCGAGGTCGGGCAGCTTGCCGGTGTCGCGCGCCCGCACCAGCAGCTCGGTCGAGCCGAGGCTGCCGGCGCCGAGGAACAAGTACTTCGTCCCCAGCTGGCGCACGCCGAGCACGTTGCCCTCGGCGTCAATCTGCCGCACTGTCAGCGTGTACGTGCCGTCCTGCTGCTGGGCGATGTCGCGGACCTCGGTGAGCGTCTGGATGGTGACGTTGCCGGTGCCCAGCGCGGCCGCCAGGTAGCTCTTGTCCAGCGAGCGCTTGCCGTGGTTGTTGCCGTAGATGACCTCCGAGGCCAGCGCGGACCTCGGCACCTCGCCGGCCTCTTCCCGGCGCATGTAGTCGAAGTCGTAGACGCTGGGCACGAACGTGGTCTTGAGCCCGGTCTTCTGCGCGTGCTTCCGCGAGACGCGCGCGAACTGGTAGGAGTCGCAGGTCTCGAACCAGTCCGGGTCGATGTTGTTCACGCCCAGCATGGAGTTCGCGAGCGGGTAGTACGTGCCGTACATCTCGTCGGCGTCGACCTCGGGCAGGATTTCCTCGAAGTACCAGCGCTTCGGGGTCACCGCCATGGCGCCGTTGACCAGCGAGCCGCCGCCGACACCGCGGCCGACGTAGACCGACATGTCGCCGAAGTGCACGCGGTCCAGCACGCCCGCGTACGGGTCGATGTTCCGGTTGGCCAGGTCGAGCCACAGGAACGAGGCCAGCGGCGCCTCCGTGCGGTTCTTGAACCACGACGACCGGCGGTCCGGGCTGAGCATGTCCGAGAAGATCTTGCCGTCCTCGCCCGGTGTGTTCCACAGCTGGCCCATTTCGAGCATCAGCGTCGGGACGCCGGCCGCCCCGAGGCGCAGCGCCGTGACGGCGGCGCCGTAGCCGGTGCCGACGACGACGGCCGGCGAGTAGTCGGTGGCCGCCGAGGCGGAGGTCCGGGTCGAGATCGTGGTCAGCCCGAGCGTGGCGGCGGAGCTGAGCGCGGTCAGGCCGAGGAACCGGCGTCGAGAGAGGGACATAACGCGAACCATATTCGGATCGACCTTGCTTTGTAAACGGTGTTAATCCCTAGTGGCGCGATGCCAGGGTCGGCTCCGGGCTTTCCCCGATGGTGCCGTTTGCGCAGGTGGGACAGGATTTGGATCATGAAGATCGCACTCGCAGCGGCCGCCGTCGCCGCACTCGCCCTGACGGTCACCAGCGCTCTCCCCGCCCGCGCCGCGGACGGCACGTTCGCCGACTGCCCCGCCCTGCCCGCCGGCGCGGACCCGGGCCAGTGGCGCTGCGAGGTGCTCGACTCGACCGCCACCATGTCCTTCGGCGACGTCCGGGACCTCCCGCTCGGACCGATGCGCCTGACCTTCGCCGAGGGGCAGCTGAACGGCGAGTACGCGCAGGTGTTCGGCGCACTGAGATCCGAACCGGTCGCGGTGCCCGGGCTCCCCCGCGCCACCGTGCGGTTCGGGTACGGCGGCCACTCCGACTTCCAGTCCAACGACGAGCGCAAGGGCGAGATCGACCTCGTCGCCGAGTTCGACGGGCCCTACCTGCCGCGAGACTGCGCGACCGGCGTCATCCACTCCGTCCTGCAGGCCGACGGGCCGACCGAGGTCGTCTCGACCGATCCGCTGACGCTGAAGTTCGCCACCTACGACCACGAACTGGCCGTGCCCGCCACGGAGAACTGCGGCCCGCTGGGCCGGGTGGTCGACCGCCGCCTCGGCCTGCCCGCCGCGTCCGGGACGAACTCCTACGCCCAAACCACGACGGTCCGCCTGCGCGACTACTGACGCTTCGGCGTCACCCAGATCGTGATGGTGGCGGTGACGACGGGCTTGCCCGCCCGGTCGGAAATCACGACGGGCACCGGCAGTTCCACGCCCTCGCCGCCGAACGCCGGGATCTCCGGCAGCTCGGCGACCGCCCGCAGGCTCGTCTCCGCCTTCGCCACGTACCGCACCGTCATGCCCTTGGGCAGCCACCGGTGCGTGGCGGGCAGGGTCGACTCGGCGAGCATCCCCATCGCGATCTCCGCGAGGTTGCACGCCGCGATCGCGTGAAATGTGCCGATGTGGTTGTGAACACCCCACCACTTCGGCGCGCGCACCGCGCAGTAGCCGGGACGCAGCTCCTCCACGGTCGGCAGCACCGAGCCGAAATAGGGCACACGCAGGCAAATCGCGGTCGAGAACAGTCGTTTGCCGCCGGGCAGCGCGCTCAGCCGCTGCCACAGCGAGTAGGTCGAAACCACCGGCGCCTCCTATGTTACCGACCGGTAGCAAAGCAGACCGGTGGCTATATTCGCAAACGTGGACCACGAGCTCTTCCTCTTCCGCCACGGTCAGACCGAGTGGTCGGTGAACGGCAAGCACACCGGCCGCACCGACATCCCGCTGACTCCCGCCGGGGAGAACCAGGCGCGCGCCGCCGGCCTGACCCTGCAGACGCTCCGCAAGGGCCCCGCGCTGGTGCTGACCAGCCCGCGGCAGCGCGCGGTGCGCACGGCCGAGCTGGCCGGGCTGCGGATCGACGAGCAGACGGAAGACCTCGCGGAGTGGGACTACGGCGACTATGAGGGCGTCACCACGCCGGAGATCCGCAAGACCGTGCCCGGCTGGACCGTCTGGACACACGAGATGCCCGGCGGCGAGACCGTCGAGCAGGTGACCGCCCGCGCGGACGCCCTGCTGGAGCGGGTGCGCGCGGCGCTGGCCGACACCGAGGTGATCCTGGTCGGCCACGGCCACTTCAGCCGGGTGCTGATCGCCCGCTGGATCGGGCTGCCCGCCACCGCGGGCGTCCACTTCGGACTGGACCCGGCCGGGGTGACGGTCCTCGGCGACGAGCGCGGCGAGCCGAAGATCGAGCACCTGAACATCCCGCCGTCCTGACCGTAGCGATCCCGCACCGCACCGCGGTCAGCTCGCTTGAATCGAGGTCAACGAGGCCAACCCGGCGTCATCCGCCTCGCTTAGCGTCGAGCCGTGAACTCCTTCGCCCGGGCGACCCACGTCGGCAGCCTCCTCCGTCCCCCGCTTCTGCTGAAGGCACGCGCCGATCACGCCGCGGGCCGGCTTGACGACGCCGGGCTGCGGCGTGTCGAGCAGGAGTCGATCCTGGTAGCGCTGTCGGTGCAGCAGGACAGCGGCATCGGCGTCTACACCGACGGCGAGTACCTGCGAACGGATTTCATGAGCAGGCTCACCGAGCACGTGGACGGTTTCGCCGCGCAGGCGCCGTCGCTGGAATGGCAGTCCGGCGACCACGTCGAGGAGGACAGCGACATCCTCCGGCTCATCGGGGGCAAGCTCGCCTACCGCGAACGGTTCACCGACCGCGAGGCCGCCTTCCTCGCCGCGCACGCGCCCGGCCCGTTCAAGGTCACCATCCCGGAGGTCACGAACTTCGTGGTCGCCAACTGGGACCCGCGGGTCAGCGGCCCGCACTACCCCAGCCGCGCCGACATCGTCGACGACCTGGCGGCCGTCCTGCTGCAGGAGGCCGCGGCGCTCGCCGAGGACGGCGTCCGGCACGTCCAGATCGACGCGCCGTGCTTCATCGCCTTCGCCAATCCACGCATCCTCGGGCTCTTCGCGTCGGAGGGCATCGACGCGCGGGACCTGCTGCGACGTTGCATCGAAGCCGACACGGCCGTCGTCCGGCTGCTGCGCGACCGCGGCGTCGCCGTGGGCATGCACATCTGCCGCGGCAACTACCGCGGCCAGTGGTTCAACGAGGGCTTCTACGACGACATCGCGGCGGAAATGTTCGGCGGCATCCCGGTGAACCACTGGCTGCTGGAGTACGACACCGAACGTGCGGGCACCTTCGAGCCGCTGCAGCACGTGCCGGACGGGGTGCGGGTCGTGCTGGGCCTGGTCACGACGAAGACCGGTGAGCTGGAGGATCCCGACGAGCTCGCGCGGCGGGTGGACGAGGCCGCGCGGATCGTCCCGCTGGCGGATATGGCGGTCAGCCCGCAGTGCGGGTTCGCATCGGAGGTGCAGGGAAACCCGCTGACTTGGGATGATCAGCGCCGGAAGCTGGACCTGACGGTTTCGGTGGCGCAGCGGGTCTGGGGCGGGGTCTGAGTCTGGCAGGATCGGGTGCAGCTCACCCGCCGAATCCTGGGAGTCCCCATGCCCGACAGCCGCATCCGCCGTATCCGCGAGTCCGATGTGGACGAAGTTGCGCAGCTGGTGCACGAACTGGCCGCCTACGAGAAGGCGCCGCAGGACTGCCACCTGACGGCGGACCGCCTGCGGGTGGCGCTGTTCGGCGACAGCCCGGCCGTCTTCGGGCACGTCGCCGAGCAGGACGGCGAGATCGTCGGGTTCGCGCTGTGGTTCCTGAACTTCTCCACCTGGCGCGGAGTGCACGGCATCTACTTGGAGGACCTGTTCGTCAAGTCCGAGCTGCGCGGGTCCGGGCTGGGCAAGGCGCTGCTGGCGACGCTCGCGAAGGAGTGCGTCGACCGCGGCTTCGCGCGGCTGGAGTGGTCGGTGCTGGACTGGAATCCGGCGACCGGCTTCTACAAGTCCCTCGGCGCGACGCCCATGGACGAGTGGACCGTCTACCGCCTCACCGACACCGCACTGGACAAGCTCGCGAAGCTCGCCTAGTCCTCCTCACCGCGCTCCCGGCGGCGGCCGGCCATCCCGCCGCGCTCGGCGGCCTCCTCCTCGGTCTCGTCCTCGTGCTGCCCGAGCGCCCACGCCCGCGCGGGCTGGCGGAACAGCAGCACGATGATCGCCACCCCGAGGACGATGATCGGCACCCCGAACCCGGGCCGCCCGGACGGCCCAGCCATGTACCAGCCGACGCCGGCGGTGATGAGCGCCATCACCAGCCCCGGCGAGCGGGCCCAGGTGTGGCCGAACAGCAGTCCGATCGCGCAGCCGACGACGGCGAGCCCGAACAGCACGTAGAAGGCGCCCTCGGCGAGCACGCTGGTCAGCGGCATGGAGTCACCGGGCGAGGCGAACAGCAGGGCGCCGAACACCAGCAGGCCGATCCCCGGCAGGACGGTCAGCGCGCCGGCCACCCTGACCTCGCGCGGAGCGGGTGAAATCTTGTCGGCGAGCGCCATCGCGAAGGGCCTTCCACCAGCGGCTGAGCGGCACGGGTGACCGTGTGTGAACGCCATCGATACTAAGCCACCCGGTCGGCCGTTTTCGAACCGCGGCCATCCGCGTCAAGATCTGGGTGTCGTCGATGAGCCGGCGGACGCCCGGGGTGCACTTGTCACGACGAACGGACCGTGCCGAACGACGGGAGGTCAACCGGCAGTCTTTTCGCAGTGATGAGGTTCGCGCTGACGCTTGGGATGCGCCCGATTGGCCTACCCTGCGGATATGCGCGCGATTCTGGTGGTCAACCCGCAGGCCACGTCCACGACGGCCGGCGGGCGGGACGTGCTCGCGCACGCGTTGGCCAGCCAGGTGAAGCTGGAGGTCGTGGAGACCGACTACCGCGGCCACGCGCTGGCGGTGGCCAGGGACGCCGCACGGGACGGGGTCGACCTGGTGGTCGCCCACGGCGGTGACGGCACGGTGAACGAGGTCGTCAACGGCCTGCTCGCCGACGGGCCTGCCACGCAGCTGCCCGCGCTCGGCGTCGTGCCCGGCGGGTCGGCCAACGTGTTCGCGCGCGCCCTCGGCATTTCCCGGGACCCCGTGGAGGCCACGCACCAGCTGCTGTCGGCCATCGAGTCGGGCCGCAGCCGCCGCGTCGGGCTGGGACTGGCGGACGGGCGGTGGTTCACCTTCAACGCGGGCCTCGGCTGGGACGCCGATGTGGTCGCCACGGTCGCCGACCGGCGCGGGAAGCAGACGAACGCGCTGCTGTACATGCGGGCGGCGGTGACGTGTTACTTCCGCCCGCGCTCGCCCCGGTTGCCGCTAACCGTGCACGTACCGGGCGAGGAGCCGGCCGAGGTGCGGATGGCGTTCGTGTCGAACACGGATCCGTGGAGCTACCTCGGTGAGCGACCCGTCCACCTCAACACCGGCAGCTCCTTCGAGCGGGGTCTCGGGCTGTTCGCGCTGCGCAAGCTGTCGCTGCCGCTGGTGTTCCGGCACGTCCGCCAGGCGCTGCGGACGGAGGCCGAGCACCGCGGCAAGGCGCTCGTGAAGTACGACGACCTGGCGAAACTCAGCGTGACGGCCGAGGAGCCGGTAAACTTCCAGGTCGACGGCGACCTGATCGGCCGTCGGACGCAGGTGGACTTCACGAGCGTGCCCGACGTGCTGACCGTGCTGGCGTGAGTGATCGGTCCGGCGATCTGCAACTTGCCGTTCGTCGACGCACACGGTCCACTCACCGCATCGTCCTTCCCCCGCGAAGGCCGTTTCGGAGAGAAACCGCAGGTCAGCGGGGTCGCCTGACCAGGTGAGCTGACTCACCGATGTTGCGAAAACACTTGTCGAAAGCGGTGCTTCGTGAAAGCATTCACAAGCACCCCAAGAAACGATCCGCCATGACGACCTGTGGCGCAGCACGCTCTGCGCCCCGAGAAGGAGCTCACAGAAATGGACTGGCGCCACGACGCTGCCTGCCGCGACGAGGACCCGGAGCTGTTCTTCCCTGTCGGGAACAGCGGTCCCGCGCTGCTGCAGATCGCCGAGGCGAAAGCCGTATGCCACCGCTGCCCGGCAGCGTCCGAGTGCCTGGCCTGGGCCCTGGCCAGCGGCCAGGACTCCGGTGTCTGGGGCGGGATGAGCGAAGACGAGCGCCGTGCCCTGAAGCGCCGTCGTGCTCACATCGGCATGCGCACCGCCTGACCTCTCCACGCGCTGCGGCGTCGCTTAACGCGTCTCTTACGAGAGTACGCGGGACCTGACGCAGGGGCTCACACGCCCCCACTTAACGTTCGAAGGCCCGGCCCCCACCTCCCGCGGGTGCCGGGCCTTTGAACGTCCTGAGCAGGGTTTTTGGGTTTCGGCCGCTCTCGCCTGCGCGGCTGCCACACGGTGCCTCCACGGCACCCGTGCCTCACTGCCCCAGGATGCCCGGTGACGTTCCGCTTCGGCCCCAGCCCCGGCTCCTGCCCGCCCGGCGCTGGCTGCTGCTTCCGTCCGGCATCCGCTCCTGCTCGGGCCAGCTCCAGTTGCCGCTCCTGCCTGGCAACTGCTCCGTTTCATCACCTGCACCGGCCGCCGCCCTACCTGGGCGCCTCCCACCCGCGTGAGACGCCCACCCACAAGGGCACCATTGGCCCTCTCACCCAGGCACCCTTGGCCCTCTCGCCTCGGCACTGTTAGCCCTCTCGCCTCTGGCCCTCTCGCCTCGGCACCATTGGCCCTCTCGCCTCGGCACCGTTGGCCCTCTCGCACCTTCCAAGCACCGCTGGCCCACCCGCGCGGGCACGGTTGGCCACCTTGCGCGGCGCGACTGACCCACTCGTGCGGGCACACGACCGGCCATCTCACGCACGCACCGGTGGTCACCCCACGCAAGCACGACTGGCCCACTCACCGCGGGCCGCACGACCGGCCACCTCACGCAGTCACCAGCGGTCACCTCACGCGAGCGCCAGCGGTCACCTCACGCAGTCACCAGCGGTCACCTCGCGCGGGCGCGACTGGCCCACTCACGCGAGCACGACCGGCCATCCGCGCAGGGACGATTGGCCCACCCACGCACGCAGGACCGCTCACCTCACGCAGTCACCAGCAGTCACCTCACGCGAGCGCCAGCGGGGTCACCTCACGCAGTCACCCAGCGGCCACCTCACCCGGGCGCGACTGGCCCACTCACGCGCAAAACCACCGGCCACCTCGCACACCCAGGGCGACTGGTCACCTCACGCGGGCACGATCGGCCACCTCACGCAGCCACGACTGGCCACCTCAAACAGGTGCCAGTGGTCACCTCGCGCCGACCCACCCATGCGAATACAACCCGCCCACCCGAAGCAGGCCCCAAGAAACTACGGCCGCCGCCCCAGAGGCAGCCTCAACGCGGCCTCCGTGCCGCGCGCCGCGCCGTCGCGGAGCTTTCGCAACGACAGCGAACCCCGCAGCTCCGACTCCACCAGGGTGCGCACGATCTGCAGCCCGAGCCCGTCAGCCCGCTCCAGAGAGAACCCGGACGGCAACCCCCGGCCGTTGTCGCGGATCAGGACGTCCAGCCAGCGCGCCGAGCGGCTCACCACGATCTCCACCTTGCCCGGCCGCCCGTCCGGGAAAGCGTGCTCCACCGCGTTCTGCACCAGCTCCGCCAGCACCATCACCAGCGGCGTCGCGATCTCGGCGACCACCACCCCGAACGAGCCGGACCGGCTGATGCTCACCCGCGACTCCGCGGTCGCGACCTCGCCGACCATCGGCAGCACGTTGTCCAGCAGCTTGTCCAGGTCGACCCGCTCGTCGACCGACACCGACAGCGCCTCGTCCACCATCGCGATCGACGCGACCCGCCGGACGGACTCCGTCAGCGCCTGCCTCGCCTCGGCGTTGGAGGTGCGCCGTGACTGCAGACGCAGCAACGCGGCCACCGTCTGCAGGTTGTTCTTGACCCGGTGGTGGATCTCCCGGATCGTCGCGTCCTTCGACAGCAACGCCCGGTCCCGCCGCTTCACCTCGGTCACGTCCCGGCACAGCACCAGCGCCCCCGCCGGCTGCCCGTGTGGCCGCAGCGGCAACGCCCGGAACAACACGACCGCACCCCGCCGCGACTCGGCCTCCGTGCGGCTGCCCGGCTTCCCGTCCAGGGCGTCCAGGATCCGGTGGGCGACCTCCGTCGCGTCGAACGGGTCCCGGATCAGCGACCGCGTCAACGGCGCCAGCCGCGTCCCCACCAGGTCCGACTCGTGCCCCATCCGGTGGTAGGCCGACAGGCCGTTGGGGCTCGCGAACACCACGTTCCCGGCCGCGTCCAGGCGGATCAGCCCGTCCCCCACCCGCGGACTCGTGTGCACGTCCGTCTGGCTGTCCACGTGCGGGAACGTGCCGTCCACGATCATCTGGCACAGGTCGCCCGCACTACCGAGGTAGGCCACCTCGAGCGGGCTCGGCACGCGCGGCGCGGCCAGGTTCGTCTCACGGGACAGCACCGCGATCACGTTCGAACCGAACGTCACGGGGATCGCCTCGCGGCGCATCGGCAGGTCGCGGTACCAGTGCGGGTCCTCCTCGCGGCAGATCCGGACCTCCCGGATCGCCCGCGCGAGCTGCGGGTGGTCCTCCACCGTGAACCGCGTCCCGACCACGTCCTCGGGGTGCGCGGTGGGCGCCGTGGTGGGGCGGGCCTGCGCGACGCACACGAAGTCGCCGCCCTGCTCGTTGTGCTCCGGCGACACCGGCACCCACAGCAGGAAGTCGGCGAAGGACAGGTCGGCGAGCAGCTGCCACTCGGCCACCACGGCCTGCAGGTGGTCCGCCGCCTCGCCGGACAGGCCGGTGTTCTCGGCCAGCAGGTCGGAAAGTGTCGTCACGCTGGTACTCCTCCTCGGGGCAGCTCAAGTGAACCAGAGCGGGACCTTCCCGGCACCCGCCGGGGCGAGCCTGAGACACTGGTTGGCAGATCGCGACCAGGGAAGGAGCAGGCATGTCGAAGCGAGCCCGCAAGCGCCGCGACCGCCGGAAGAACGGCGCCAACCACGGCAAGAAGCCCAACAGCTGAGTTCGGGCACGAGAAAGGCCCCGGTGCCATGGCACCGGGGCCTTCGTCGTGTCCGGGGTACTACTCCGCGTTCTGCTCGAGCCGGACCTCGGTCCGCTCGATCGTCACGTCACCGCGCCGCTCGACCGTCTGGTAGATCGACGCCCGCAGCTTCTGCTTGAACTCGTCCGGGGCGGTGTCGCCGCCGCACTTGCGGTGCAGGAGCTGCTTGAGCTGCTCGTCGATGCCGTACTCCTCGAGGCACGGCGGGCAGTCCTCGATGTGCTTGCGCAGCTGCGCGTCCCGCTCCGGGCTGCACTCGCGATCCAGCAACAGGAAGATCTCGGCGAGCGCCTCGGAACAGCGGACGTCGTCCTTGTGCGGCTCACGACCGGTGGTCATCGCGCTACCTCCTGCTTGGCGCCGCGGATGAAGCCGCGCTCGCGCGCGACGTCGGCGAGCAGGTTGCGCAGCTGGGCGCGGCCACGGTGCAGGCGGGACATCACGGTCCCGATCGGCGTGTCCATGATCTCGGCGATTTCCTTGTAGGCGAAGCCCTCGACGTCGGCGAGGTACACGGCGAGCCGGAACTCCTCCGGCAGCTGCTGCAGCGCGTCCTTGACGTCGCTGTCGGGCAGCCGGTCCATCGCCTCGACTTCCGCCGACCGCAGACCGCTCGAGGTGTGGCTCTCCGCCTGGGCGATCTGCCAGTCGGTGATCTCCTCGGTGGGCTGCTGCACCGGCTGACGCTGACGCTTCCGGTACCCGTTGATGTAGGTGTTCGTGAGGATGCGGTACATCCAGGCCTTGAGGTTCGTGCCCTCCTTGAAGGAGGCGAACGCGCCGTAGGCCTTGAGGTAGGTCTCCTGCACGAGGTCCTCGGCGTCCGCCGGGTTCCTCGTCATGCGCAGAGCGGCCGAGTACAGCTGGTCCAGCAGCGGCATCGCGTCGCGCTCGAAGCGCTCGGCGCGCTCTTCGACCGGCTCCTGCTCGGAGCCGGATTCGGGCACCGCGGAGTTCTGCGTGCTCGGCAAACCGTTCCCTTTCCCATCCGCGTCGAAGCGGTCCACACCCGTGGCCGGGTGCGCATACGACAGCTTCGAGGATACGCGGACGGGCTTGGCCGGGCCGGGTACACCGGCCGGGCGGGTGACGGCCTGCACACGGGCTCGTCGATCAGCAAGCTTTGACGGCACGTCCGTGTCAACACCGCACGATCCGGGCACATTCCCCGCCGCGGGAAAAGGACTTGCGCCTCCCGGCTACCGTGCACCCCATGGCCGGGAAGGGAACGCCGGCGACCGCCCTGCTCGCGAAGCAGAAAGTCGCGCACAAGCTGCACGCCTACGACCACGATCCGAAGCACGAGTCCTACGGCCTGGAAGCGGCCGAGGCGCTCGGGCTCGAACCGGACCGCGTGTTCAAAACGCTGGTGGCCGATGTGGACGGAAAGCTGACGGTCGGCGTGGTGCCGGTCACCGGGCAGCTGGACCTGAAGGCGCTGGCCGCGGCGGCCGGCGGCAAGCGGGCGAAGATGGCGGACGCGGCGGCCGCCCAGCGCGCGACCGGATACGTCCTCGGCGGCATCTCACCGCTGGGCCAGCGCTCGCGGCTGCCGGTGGTGATCGACGAGACGGCGGAGAAGTTCGAGACGATCTACTGCTCGGCCGGCCGTCGCGGCCTGGAGGTGGAGCTGGCGCCGGCCGACCTGGTGCGCCTGACCTCGGCGACGGTGGCGCCCATCCGCGCCTGACCCGCCTGGCGGCACGCGACCACGGCGCCTTTGGTGCGGCGCCAGGCAGGCGGTGCCCGCCGCCGATCAGCCGCCGCCGCGGCCCGGAGGTAGAACCGGCGCCCGCCGCGCCTGGTCCGCCCGACCTCCGCCACCGTGGCACCCATCCGCGCCTGACCCGGCGGACGGCACGCGACCACGGTGCCTCCGGTGCGACGCCAGGCAGGCGGCGCCCGCCGCCGATCAGCCGCCGCGGCCTGGATAGAACCGGCCGGCCGACCTGGTGCGCCCAACCTCCGCCACCGTCGCACCCATCCGCACCCGACTCAGCGGACGGCACCCAGCCGCCATCGCGCTGACCGGCGCCGCGGCGGGCACCGTGCCTCGGACGCCTCCGGGCAGACAGCGCCGTCCGCCTACGTGAGCGGCCGCAGCACCTTCGCGAGCCACTCGTGCACCGTGCGGTACACCGCTTCCAGGTCGGCGTCCAGCGCGTGCGTCCCGCGCACCACGACGACCTCGTGGTGCGGCCCCGGCTTCGGGCAGCCGAACGGGTCGGTCTCGCCCTGCACCACCAGCGTCGGGACCTCCACCGCGTCCAGCTCGGCCTGCCTGCTCTTCTCCGGCTTGCCCGGCGGGTGCTCCGGGAACGCCAGGCACAACACGGCCACCGCCTGCCCGGCCGCCGCCGTCCGGCACGCCACCCGCGCCCCCGACGAGCGGCCGCCGAACACCATCGGCAGGTCGTCGAAGCGATCGCACAGCTCCTCGGCCACCGCGAGCCACGCCGTGTCCAGCTGCTTGGCAGGCGCGGGCGCCCTGCGGCCCGCCACCCGGTAGGGCTGCTCGACCAGCACGACGTGCACCCCGGCCGCCTGCCCCGCGCGGGTGGCCGCGACCAGGTCCTTCGCCTCGATCCCGCCGCCGGCGCCGTGGCCGAGCATCAGCACCGCCTCGCCGTCGGGCGCACAGTGCAGCTCCGCCATGGCCGGGCCGTGCGGAGTCGGGATCTCGATCCGGGTCATGGTTTCGGCAGGTCGAACAGGGCGTCGGCGGCGTCCAGGTCGGTGGCAGGCTCGACCCGCTCGATCAGCTCCGGGCCGTTGTTGCGCACGTTGCCGACCCGGTCGGACACCGGCCGCAGCTCGATGGTCTCCATCAGGTCCATCGGCGGCGCCAGCAGCTCGCCGACCTCGGTGCGGTCCGGGTCGAGCCACTCGGCCCAGTTCCGCTCGTGGATGACCAGCGGCATCCGGTCGTGCACGTCGGTCAGCCGCCCGGCCGCGTCGGTCGTGATGATCGAAAAAGTGATCAGCTGCGGGGCGTCCGGATCCTTCGGGTCGCGCCAGGTGTCCCAGATCCCGGCGAAGGACAGCGAGTGGCCGTCCGGCCGGGTCATGTAGAACGGCTCCTTCTGCTTGCCCGTGCGCCGCCACTCGTACCAGCCGTCGGCGGGCACCAGGCAGCGCCGCTGCGCGAGCGACTTCTTGAAGGCCGGCTTCTCGGCGGCGGTCTCGGCGCGGGTGTTGATCATCCGGTTGCCGACGGACACGTCCTTGGCCCAGAACGGAACCAGCCCCCAGCGCATGACCCGCAGGCTGCGCACGGCGGGCTCGTCCTCCAGGACCTGCCCGTCGGCATCCCGCGGGTGCCGCTGCACCACGGTGACCACGTTCTTCGTCGGCGCGACGTTGTAGTCGGCCTCGCGCGCCTTGCCGTCGGTCTCGTCCACGGCGTCGAACTCCTGGGCCAGGTCGGCCGGGTTCTTCTTCGCCGCGTAGCGGCCGCACATCTCGCCCAACTCCTTCGGACCGGCTGCGGATAACCCATCGTGACACGGGTGGCGCACCACTGGCGAGCGGGATGGGGGATCATCTGTGCTCGGAAGGAGGCTCGGAGCTTGGCACGCAGGGACTGGCGCGATCTGGACGAAAGCGACGTCCGCGTGCGCCCGGGAAAGGGCTCGCGCCCGCGCAGCAAGCGGCGGCCGACCCACTCCGACGCCACCCAGGCGATGGTGATCGCGGTCGACCGCGGCCGTTGGACCTGCGCGATCGACAGCGACCCCGGCCGCCTCGTCACCGCCATGCGCGCCCGTGAGCTGGGCCGGACCCCGGTCGTCGTGGGCGACCAGGTGGGTCTGGTCGGCGACACCAGCGGCGAGCCGGGCACGCTGGCCCGCATCGTCCGGGTCGACGAGCGCACCAGCCTGCTGCGCCGCACGGCCGACGACACCGACCCGTTCGAGCGGGTGGTCGTCGCCAACGCCGAGCAGCTGCTCATCGTCACCGCGCTGGCCGATCCGCCGCCGCGGCCCGGGTTCATCGACCGCTGCCTGGTCGCGTGCTACGCCGGTGGCCTGCAGCCGGTTCTGTGCCTGACGAAGGCCGACCTGGCGAGCCCGGACGAGCTGCTGTCCCGCTACGCCGAGCTGGACGTGCCCGCGGTGGTGACCCGCTTCGACGAGGACTCGCTGCCGCTGGCCGACACCGTGCGCGGCCGGGTGTCCGCGCTCGTCGGCCACTCCGGGGTCGGCAAGTCGACACTGGTGAACCGGCTGGTGCCGGACGCCGAGCTGGCCACTGGTGAGGTCAGCGCGGTCGGCAAGGGACGGCACACGTCCGTCGCGGCCGTCGCGCTGCCGCTGCCCGACGGCGGCTGGGTGATCGACACGCCGGGCGTGCGGTCGTTCGGCCTGGCGCACGTGACCGCCAACGACATCGTGGCGTCCTTCGACGAGTTCGCCGAGGCCGCCGAGGAGTGCCCGCCGGGGTGCGGGCACCTGGGGCCGCCGGAGGACCCGGACTGCATGCTCGACGAGGTCGAGGACAAGCGCCGGCTGCCGTCGCTGCGCCGCCTGCTCGCGTCGCGGGCGGGCATGGAGGTTTGATCTTCGCCGGTTTTGCCCATCCCTGTCGGTGACAACCCACTTGGGGGACATTCGACTGAGGGATTCTTGTCATGCGCAAAATCGCTCTTCTGGCGGGTGCGCTGGCGCTGATCGCCGGCACCACCGCCTGTGGTTCGACCGCGGAATCCGGGCAGGCCGGCGAGACGCCCGCGCTGTTCGGCAACGCCCAGGAACTGGTGCTGGCCTCGTCCGGCAAGACCAGCCAGGCGCAGACTGCGAAGTTCACGCTCACCGGCTCGGTGGCAGGCCAGACCCTGAACGCCGGCGGCGAAGGGCGCTTCACCGGGCCCTCGCCGGCGATGACCATGACCATGACCGTCGCCGGGCAGAGCCAGGAGATGCGGGTCGTGGACAAAGTTCTCTACCTGAAGCTGCCGCCGGAACAGGCGGCGCAGGCGGTCGAGGGCGGCAAGCCGTGGGCGAAGGTGCCGGAGGACAGCGAGGCCGGCAAGGCCATCGGCGCGAGCATGGACCAGGCCGCCCAGGGTGACCCGACGCAGATCCTGGATCAGATCCAGCAGGCAGGCACGATCACCCGCAGCGAGCAGACCACGCTCGACGGGCAGCCGGTGAGCCACTACTGGGTCAACCTGGACGTCGCGAAGGCCACCGGCACGCTCAACACCGGTGAACTGCCGCCGGAGGTGCTGGACAAGCTGAAGAACTCCGGCGCCGTCATCCCGGTCGAGATCTGGCTCAACTCCGACCAGCTGCCCGTGCAGGTCACGCAGGACCTGACGCAGGTGATGCAGGCGGCGGGCGCGCCGGCCGGCGCGCAGAGCGCCACGATGACGATGAAGTACCGCGACTGGGGCGCGCCGGTGGACGTCACGGCCCCGCCCGCGGATCAGGTCGGCGAGCTGAAGACCGCGGCCTGACAGAAGTAACGCGGGAGTCCTCTTGGGACATATCCCCGTTAGCCGCCCGAAGACGGGCGGCCCCGACCAAAGGGGAATGTTCCACATGAAGAAAACCGCTCTCGCGTCCGGGATCCTGGCGCTGGTGCTCGGGCTCACCGCGTGTGGTGGCGGGGAGTCCGGCTCCAGCGGCGGGACCGCGGGCCCGGCGCTGTTCGGCGACGTGCAGGAGCTCGTCCGGGCGGCGTCGGCGAAGACCGGTCAGGTGCAGTCGGCGAAGTTCACCATCTCCGGCTCGATCGCCGGGCAGCAGATGACCGGCTCCGGCGAGGGCCGCTTCAACGGCCCCGACAGCGCGATCGCCATGACGATGTCCGTCGGCGGGCAGAGCCAGGAGATGCGCATCGTCGACAAGGTCCTCTACCTCAAGCTGCCCGAGGAGGCGCAGGCCGCGACCGGTGGCAAGCCGTGGGCGACGTTCCCGGAGGGCAGCGAGGCCGCGAAGACGCTGGGCGCGAGCCTCGAGCAGGCCGAGTCGAACGACCCGTCGAAGACGCTGGAGCAGATCGAGAAGGCAGGCACGATCACCCGCAGCGAGCAGACCACGCTCGATGGGCAGCAGGTCAGCCACTACTGGGTCACCATCGACGTGGCGAAGGCGTCCGACGAGCTGGCCTCGTCCGGTCTGCCCGCGGAGACGCTGGAGCAGCTGAAGTCGATGAACGTGACCTACCCGATGGAGCTGTGGCTGAACAGCGACCAGCTGCCGGTGCAGATCACGCAGGACCTCGGCCCGGTGATGCAGGCCGTGGGCGCGCCCGCCGAGGCGCAGCAGGCGAAGATCACGATGAAGTACAGCGACTGGGGCGCCCCGGTCGACGTCACCGCCCCGCCCGCCGACCAGGTGGGCGAGCTCAAGATCGGCGGCTGAACCGGTTGTCGCGGCGCGGTCTCGGTTCGCCGGGACCGCGCCGTTTTCCGTAACGCGAGTGTCCCTTCGCGACATATGTCCGGTAGTTCACCCGGCAGAGGTGATCCGACCGGGGGGAACACCCGCGTGAAGAAGTCAGCTTTGGTCCTCGCACTCGCGCTGCTGGCCAGCGCCTGCGGCGCGCAGCCCGCCGCCGGACCAGCCCTCTTCGGCGACGCGCAGACGCTGGTGCGCGCCGCGACCGAGCAGACGGGCAAGGCCCAGACGGTGCGGTTCTCCGTGGCGATGACCGTGGCGGACCGTGAGGCCACCGCCACCGGCGAGATGCGTTTCACCGAGCCCGGGTGGGCCATGAAGATCACGCACACGGCCGACGGCGTCACGTCCGAGACGCGCGTCGTGGACGGCGCGCAGTACGTGTCGATCCCGGAACAGGCCCGCGGGCTCACCGGGGGCAAGCCGTGGGGCCGCTACCCGGCGGACAGCGCGAAGGGCAAGGAACTCGGCGCCATGATGCGCGAGTCCGGCCAGAGCGACCCCGCGCAGGTGCTCGACGACGTCCGCAAGGGCGGCACCATCGACCGCAGCGAGCAGACCACGCTCGACGGGCGGCCGGTGAGCCACTACTGGATCACCGTCGACCTGGGGAAGACCTCCGGGCTGGCGGAGATGGCAGGCCGGACGGCGCCGATGGAGTTGTGGCTCGACGCCGACCAGCTCCCCGCCCAGATGCTGTTCGACTTCAGCGGGCTCGCGTCCGAGGGCGACCCGCCGATGGGCCCGATGACCATGCGCTACACCGGCTGGGGCGAGCCGGTCGACATCGCCGCCCCGCCCGCCGACCAGGTCGCCGAGCTGCCCGCCGGCTAACCCATGTGCGGGTAGCCGATGGCGGTGGGCGCGTCGAACGTCTCCTTCACCGACCGGGGGCTCGTCCACCGCAGCAGGTTGAACATCGACCCGGCCTTGTCGTTCGTGCCGGAGCCGCGGGAACCGCCGAAGGGCTGCTGGCTCACGATCGACCCGGTCGGCTTGTCGTTGACGTAGAAGTTGCCCGCCGCGAACCGCAGCGTCTGGTGCGCCTGCTGCACGGCCGCCCGGTCGTCGGCGAACACCGCGCCGGTCAGCGCGTACGGCGAGGTGCGGTCGACCAGTTCGAGGATCTCGCCGTACGAGCCGTCGTCGTAGACGTGCACCGCGAGGATCGGCCCGAAGTACTCCGTGGCGAACGCGGTGTGCCCCGGATCGGCGGACACCAGCACGGTTGGCTCGACGAAGTACCCGATCGAGTCGTCGCAGTGGCCGCCGACCAGGACGTCGAGGTCGTTGTCCGCGTCCACGCTGTCGAGCAGCCGCTGGTGCTTGGCGAACGCCCGCGCGTCGATCACCGCCCCGCCGAACACCGACAGGTCCGCGACGTCGCCGTACTTCACGGTCCGCGTCAGGTCCGCCAGGTCGTCCCGCAGCCCGCTCTCCCACAGCGACCGGGGGATGTACGCGCGGGAGGCCGCGGAGCACTTCTGGCCCTGGTACTCGAACGCGCCCCGGACGAGCCCGGCCACCAGCTTCTCGCGGTTCGCCGAGGCGTGCGCGACGACGAAGTCCTTGCCACCGGTCTCGCCGACGATGCGCGGGTAGCTCGCGTAGGTGTCGAGGTTCTCCGCGATCCGCCGCCACAGGAACTTGAAGGTCGCCGTCGAACCGGTGAAGTGCAGGCCCGCGAACCCGGGGTCGGCGAGCGCGACCTCGCTGACCGCGTGCCCGTCGCCGGTCACCAGGTTGATCACGCCCGGCGGCAGGCCGGCCTCCTCGAACACCTGCATCGTGTAGTGCGCGGCCAGCTGCTGGGTCGGCGTCGGCTTCCAGACGACCGTGTTGCCCATCAGCGCTGGCGCGCTGGGCAGGTTCCCGGCGATCGCGGTGAAGTTGAACGGGGTGATCGCCACGACGAACCCGTCCAGCGGCCGGTAGTCCATGCGGTTCCACGCGCCCGGCACCGAGTTCGGCTGCTCGGCGAGGATCCGGCGCGCGTAGTGCACGTTGAACCGCAGGAAGTCGATCAGTTCGCAGGCGGCGTCGATCTCGGCCTGCTGCACCGACTTCGACTGGCCGAGGATCGTCGCGGCGTTGAGCGTGTCGCGGTGCCGCCCGGCCATCAGGTCCGCGGCGCGCAGGAACACCGCCGCGCGCTCGTCGAACGGCATCTCCCGCCAGGCGGGCGCGGCGTCCTTCGCGGCGGCCACGGCGTCCGCGACGTCCTCGGGGGTGGCCTGTGCCGACGTGCCCAGCACGTGCGCGTGGTCGTGCGGCTGGACGACGTCGAAGGTGTCCCCGCCCGCCATCCGCCGCCTGCCGCCGATGGTCTGCGGCAGCTCGTGCTTGTCGCCCTCCAGCTCGGCGATCCGGCGTTGCAGGGATTCCCGCTCGGGACTGCCCGGCGCGTAGGTCCGGACGGGCTCGTTGACCGGGACGGGCACGTTCGTGATGGCGTCCATGCCTACCTCCTCGACGGCTGCTGTAAACGCTAGAGCAGGTCGAGGAGGAACGGCAGCTCTTGAGGCGCGTACCAGGCCAGTTCGTGGTCCTCCGCCTCGCCGAGGACGAACTCCGCGTCCGGGTCGCCGAGGTCCGCGGCGTCGATGACCCGGGCGGCCGCGCGCACGGCCTCCTCCGCCTCCTCCGCGTCGACGTGCACGGCCGCGACGTCCTCGTAGCTGATCGGCCCGGACACCTTCACCACCGGCGCGTCCAGGTCCGGCCGTGGCGTCGCGTTCTCGACGTCGACCGAGATCACCACCCGCCGCGGGAGCTCCTTGGCGTCCTCCTCGGCGGCGCCGATCAGCCTCAGCGACGCGCGAGCGGCGTCCAGCAGCGCGACGTACTCCAGCTCCTCGGTGTCCCCGCTGAGGTAGGACTCGCGCAGCGCCGGGGTCAGGGCGAAGCCCGTCCCGCCGGGCGGCTGCAGCCTGCCGTCCGCCACCAGCCTGCGCAGCATTCCGATCGTGCCCGGAAGGTAGACCCTCACCAGCTCGCACCCTTCAGCTCTTCCAGCGAATCCTCGATCATCCCAGCGAGGACGTCCACATCGGACAGCGCCTTGCGGTCACCGTTGAGTCCGAAGTAGACGCCGCCGTGGTAGGACGTGACCCCGATGGCCAGCGCCTGGTTGCGCGCCAGCGGGATCACCGGGAACATCTCGGTCATCCTCGCCTGCCCCGCGTACAGCGGCACCTGCGGCCCCGGCGAATTGATGACCAGCAGGTTGAAGATCCGCCCGGAGAACGAGCCTGCCGCGCGGGCGGCGAGCGCGTGCATCGTCGCCGGGGCGAACCCGCCCACCTTCAGCATCGCGCGGGCGGCCACCGAACGGCCCGAGTCGGCGTGCGCCCGCAGCGTGTGGCTGATGTGCTGGAGCCGCAGGACCGGGCTGGGCTCGCCGACCGGCAGGTCCACCAGGTACGGCTCGACCTCGTTGTTGACCAGTCCGGCCGGGGAGAACTCGACGGTGTCCGGTTCGAGCACGGCCAGCGGGACCAGCGCGCGGACCGTGGTCGCCTCCGAGACACCCTCACCGCGGGAGAGCAGCCACTCACGCAGCGCGCCGGTGATCGCGGCGAGGACGATGTCGTTGACCGTGACCCCGTGCTCGGCGCGGATCTTGCGGTAGTCCTCCAGGCGCGTGCGCACCACGTCGAACACGCGGCCGCCGGAGACGTGCCGGTTGAGCGGCCCGGACGGCGCCGGCTGCAGGACGCGGTGGACCGCGGCGGCGACCCCGCCGACCGCGTCGGTGACCTTGCCCGCCGTGGCGGACAGGTCGCTCACCACGTCGCGCACGTTCTCCACGAGTTCACCCGGACGGCGGACCGCCTCGCTGACGGCGTCGAGCACGAGCTGGGCGGGGCTGGGCAGGCGGCGGGGCGTCCAGGTGTCCTCGTACGGCTCACAGGCCTGCGGCATCGTGTCCAGGATCAGCTGTCCCAGCTCGACGGTGCCGGTGCCGTCCACCACGGACTGGTGGGTTTTGGTGACCAGCGCGACCCGGTCGCCCGCGAGGCCTTCGACGAAGTAGGCCTCCCACAGCGGGCGCTCGTGGTCCATGGGCCGGGCCATCAGGCGGGCGACCAGCTCGTACAGCTGGTCGTCGGTGCCCGGGCCGGGCAGCGCCGAGCGGCGGACGTGGTAGTTCAGGTCGAAGTCGACGTCGTCCACCCACACCGGGCGGGCGAGGTGGCCGGGCACGTTCAGCACGCGCTGCCGGTAGCGCGGCAGGAACGCGAGGCGCTGACCGACCAGGCACAGGAGCTGCTCGTAGTCGAACCCGTCGCGCGGCCGCTCGAAGACCGCGACGCCGCCCACGTGCATCGGCGTCGTCGCGTCCTCCAGGTAGAGGAACGACGCGTCGAGTGCGGAAAGGCGGTCGGGCATGACGCGATCCTGACACAGACTGGTCTACTAGTGCTCGTGGCTGAAACGACCATCTCCCCGAAAGACCGATTCCTGACCGTCTACGGGCGCAAACCGGTGCTGGAAGCCCTGGACGACCCGGAGCTGCGGGTGGACAAGGTCATCCTCGCCGACACCGCCCGCGGTCCGGCCGCGGCGGAGATCCAGCGCGCGGCGAAGGCGGCCGGCGTGCCGGTGCAGCGGGCGAGCGCGCACCGGGTGAAGGTGCTGGCCGGCAACGGCAAGCAGGACCAGGGCGTGCTGGCGGACGTGGTCGCGCCCCGGATGCGGCCGCTGAGCGCCGCGCTGGCCGACGCTCCGGCGCGGGTGCTGCTGCTGGACGGCATCACCACGCCCGCGAACGTGGGGATGATCCTGCGCACCGCGACGGCGGCCGGGCTCGGCGGGATCGTCGTGCCGCGGCGCGGTGTGGCGGCCCTGGATCCGCTGGTCGTGAAGGCCTCGGCGGGGGTCGCGTTCCGCGCGCCGGTCCTGCGCTGCGCGACGGCCGCCGAGGCCGCTTCCATGCTGGTAGAGGCTGGATACGGATTGTATGCACTTGGTGCACAGGGGGGATCCTCGCTGTTCGAGGCGCCGTTGCCGGAGCGGGCGGCGTTCGTGCTCGGCGGGGAGACGGCCGGGGTGAGCGACGAGGTCGCCTCGCTGGTGACGGGGTGGCTGTCGATCCCGATGCCGGGCGAGGTCGAATCGCTGAACGTGTCCGCGGCCGCGGCGGTGCTGTGCTTCGAACTGGTCAGGCGGGGAACAACGCGCTGAGTTCGGCGAGCGTGTCCGCCACCGAGGTGTGGTGCACGCCGACCATACCGGCCGCGGTGGCGCCGTCGACGTTGGCCCGCGAGTCGTCGACCATGACACAGCCGGTCACGGGGAGGCCGAGTCGTTCGGCGGTGAGCCGGAAGACCCGCGGATCCGGTTTGGCGATGCCGACCTCGCCGGAGAAGACGAACGCGTCGAAGTGGCGGGCGAGACCCCCGCGGCCGGCGCCACCGTCCGCATTGGACAGCAGCGCGGTCCGGATTCCCCGCTCACGCAAGGCATCAACGGCGGCCAGCAGGTCGGCGGCGTCCGGATCGGTCAGCACACCGGCGTAGTCGAGCACCAGTCCTCGCAGCACAGGCGGACCCTACCGGCCCCGTTCACACCATCGGGCCAAGGCTGTCCGGTTCTCCCGGAAGTGCCGCTCTAGGGAGCGGCATGACTCGATCGAGGGGGACCGATGACCGGACTGTGCGAGCTGTACCCGTACGAACCGAACCGCGGCGCGGCGCCGCCGGATTCGATTCCGGAACAGGCGGGGGCCGCCCGCACGTGGCGGCGCGGCCGTCCGGGCGAACCGCTCGAACTGCGCCACGCGAGGACCGTCCTGACGGCGATCCTGGAAGTCCGCTCCGGACGGCGCGCGCCGGGCCAGTTGCGGGCGGTGGTCACGCCGCGGATGTACCAGCACCTGCGGGGCGCGCCGCCGTCGCCGGGCCCGCGTTACACGGTGAAGTCGGTGCGGGCGAGCCACAGCACACCCGGCACGATCGAAATCTGCGGAACCGCACACGCCGACCGCCGGGCGACCGCCGTGATGGCGAGGTTCGAACACTCCGAAGCCGGCTGGCGGTGCGGCTTCTTCACCGTCGTGCAGCCGCAGAGACACCGCTGACCCGCTCCGGCTCCTGGGCACCTGCCAGGAGCCGGAGCACGGCCGCGCCAGCCCCCAGCGGGCACGTGGCCAAGGGGCACGGCACGACGCGCGCCTCAATCTCTTCGAGGCGCAGCGGCACTCGCCCACCTGCGAATTCGCTCAGTGGGCACCAGCCGTGCGGCAACACCCGCCAAGCGCGTGGGAGCGGCGCCACGCACCCGCCACCCGCCAACCCAGCAGCGCGCCGACGCCCGGCCCAACGACCGCCCACCAAACCGCAAAAGCACGCGGGGGCGGCACCAACCGGTGCCGCCCCCGCGCGAAAACCCAGCTCAGCGACGCTTCTTGGTCTTCTTCGCCTGGGTGCGGGCAGCCGCGCGACGCTCCCGCCGCGTGCCCGCCGCGCCCTGGCCGTCCGAGGACGCCGTGGCCGTCCCGCGGGACTGCACGCCGCCCTGCTCGGCCGGCCCGGAGAAGGTCAGGCCCTGCTGCGGGTTCTCGTTGCCGAGCCCCTTGCCGCGCAGCGCGCTCGGCACCGGGGCGCGCGGCGGCTCGGGCTGCTGCTGCGGC
>NZ_AFWY03000028.1:0-92057 GCF_000231075.2 Amycolatopsis sp. ATCC 39116
CCTCGCCCCCGGCGCTCCGGCCCCCCGGCCCGTCCCGCGCCGTCCCAACGGCGGCCCGGCTTCCTCCGCCCTCGGCCCGGCTCGCCTCGCGGGGCCAGCCTCGCCCACGGCCCCGGCCCCCCACACCACCACCGCCCCCAACACCACCCCTACCCAGCAGACCCCAGATCCGCCGAGAACCACCGCTCCGGCCGCATCCTGATCACCACGTGCTCGCCCAGCCGCGTCCGTTCGTAGGCCACGAACTCCTCCACCTGGCCCGCCGGCAGGTACTGTCCCGCCATCTCCCGCGCCCGCTCCGGGGTGTCCGCCTCGATCGCCGTCACCGGGCCGGCCACCGACACGTACCGCACCGTCGGCCCGGTCCGCTGCACCATCAGGCTGAACCGGCCCGCGGCCTCGATCGCCCGCGCCTTCCGCGAACCCGGCGGCGTGCGGACCCACAGCTCACCGCCCGGCGTGTACCGGTACCAGACCGGGACCGTCAACGGCGCGCGGTCGGGCGCCTCCACGACCGACAGCGCGCCGACGTGCGGCTCGGCCAGGAACCGTTCGCGTTCTTCCACTGACAACGCCATGCGCCCGAGGCTAGGCGGGGGGTACGACAAAAACGGGGTGTCAGGGTCGTGACAGCCCGGTGTCAGCCGCGGCGGCGAAGGTGATCACACGCCCCCGAAGAAGGAGTCCCTCCGATGATCACTTTCGCCACCCCCGAGCCCATCACCGCCGGCCTGATGACCGCGGGCGCCCGGGTCCGCATCGCCGCGAGCGAGCGCCCGGACACCGTCGTGCGGGTCGAGCCCGTCGACCACGCGAACCAGTCCCACGTGAAAGTCGCCCAGCGCACCGAGGTCTCCTTCGCCGACGGCCACCTGTCGGTCAAGACCAGGAAGCCGGGCCACCGGGACGGTTCGGTCGTCGTCACCATCGAGCTGCCCGCCGGGTCGCGCCTGGTCCTGCACAGCACGTGGACCGACGTGCGCGCCGACGGCCGGTTCGGCGACTGCGAACTGAACCTGGGCTCGGGCCACGTCCAGCTCGACCACATCGCCGCGCTGCGCGGGAACCTCGCCGCCGGTTCGGTCGCCATCACCCGGATCGCAGGCCCGGCCGACGTCGACGGCGGCGCCGCCGCGCTGCGGATCGGCGAGGCCGGGGGCGCCGTCCGGTACCAGGGCTCGACCGGCACGGTCTGGATCGGCCACGCGAAGTCCGGCGTCGACCTCGGCAGCGCCAAGGGGAGCTTCCACATCGACCGGGCCGACGGCGGGGTCGTCGCCAAGGCGGGCGACTGCCCGATCCGGATCGGGCGGCTGGCCCGCGGCGTCGCGGAGCTGGTGAACGCCTCCGGGGGCATCGAGGTCGGCATCGGCGACCGCACCGCCGTCTCGGTGGACGCCCGCAGCACCAAGGGAACCGTGCGCAACTCCCTGCCCGCGCGGGAGAACTCGGCCGGCTTCGACGACCAGGTCAGCCTGCACGCCCGCACCCGGCTCGGCGACATCGTCGTCCACCGCGCGGCCGTCTGAACCTAATCCAGCTCGATGAGCCCCCGGCGCAGCGCGAGCGCCACCGCGGCGGCCCGGTCCTTCACGCCGAGCTTGGCATAGGCGTGCAGCAGGTGCGTCTTCACCGTCGCCTCGCTGATGAACAGCTTCGCGGCCGCGTCCTTGTTCGTGCCGCCGCGCGCGACGAGCGTCAGCACCTCGATCTCGCGCTGGCTCAGCTCCTCCCGGGCGGGCGCGCGCACCTGCCCCATCAGCCGGGTCGCCACGGCGGGGGAGAGCACCGCCTCACCCCGCGCCGCCGCCCGCACCGCCCGGAACAGCTCCTCCCGCGGCGCGTCCTTGAGCAGGTAGCCCGTCGCGCCGGCTTCGATCGCGGGCAGCACGTCCGAGTCGGTGTCGTAGGTGGTCAGCACGAGCACGCGGGCCGGGTTGCCGCGGCGCGCCAGCTCGCCGATCGCGTGCACCCCGTCGGTGCCCGGCATCCGCAGGTCCATCAGCACGACGTCGGGCCGCACGCGTTCGGCGAGCGTCACCGCCTCCGCGCCGTCCGCGGCCTCGCCGAGCACCTCGAACCCGTGCTCGGCCGTGAAGATCCCGCGCAGCCCGTCCCGCACCACCGGGTGGTCGTCGGCGAGCACCAGCGTGATCATGCGGCTCCGATCGCGGGCAGGCTGGCCGAGATGGCCGTGCCGGCGCCGGGTTCCGACTCCACCGCGAGCGTGCCCGCGAGCCGCTGCACCCGCTGCAGCATCCCGGGCAGCCCGAACCCGTCGCCGCGCCGCGCCGGGTCGAACCCGGACCCGTCGTCCCGCACGTCGAGCGTCACCTGATCCTCCATGTAGGACAACGTGAGGCCGACGCGCCGCGCGCCGGCGTGCTTGGCCACATTGGACAGTGCCTCCTGTGCGACGCGCAGCAGCGTGGCCTCGATCTCCGGGTGCATCGGGCGGGCGGTGCCGGTCGCGGTGAACTCGATCGCCACCTCCGACCGCTGCGCCCACCGCTCCGCCACCGCCTTCAGCGCGTCCGGCAGCCGCGCCTCGTCGAGCGGGCCGGGCCGCAGCGCGTGCACCGACCGCCGCGCTTCGGCGAGGTTCTCCCGCGCCAGCGCGGTGGCCGTGGCCACCCGCCGCCGCCACTCGCCGGGGTCCTGTTCGGCGGCCTCGAGCTGGGTGATGATCCCGGTGAAGCCCTGCGCGAGGGTGTCGTGGATCTCCAGGCTGAGCCGCTGCCGCTCCTCCATCACCCCGGCCTCGCGGGCCTGGGCGAGCAGCTGCCGGTGCAGGCCCGCGTTCTCCGCCTGCGCCGCCTCCAGTTGTTCCAGCGCCGCGCGCCGCGCCTCGTTCTGCTCGCTGACCTTGCGCGAAATGATGGTGCCGAAGCAGATCGCCCCGGTCTGCACGGTCACGATGGTCACCCACAGCACCGGCTCGGTGCTCAGCGCCTTGCCCGGCCCGCCCGCGCCGATCGTGTTGATGAGCAGGGATGTCGTGGCCAGCGCCAGCACGCCCAGCGGCGCGGGCTTGAGCCGCAGCGCGCCGAAGAAGCAGGTGAGCATGAAGACCAGGAACAGCACGTCCCGGAACATCAGCAGGGACGCCAGCGTCAGCGTCCCGGCGAACGAGACCGCCAGGGTGATCCCGTGCGACCGCCACCGCGGGGGCATCGCGGGGCCGGTCAGCAGCAACCACGCCAGCGCCGCCCCGGCCAGCGGCAGGGTGTCGGCGCGGTGGACGAGCAGGGTCGCCAGTCCCAGCAGCAGGTACGGCAGGTAGTGGTCGACCAGCCGGCTCCACGTCTCCGACAGCGGCCCGCCGGGGCCCTCGGCGAAGTCGAGGGACTGTGTCCAGGAGCGGCGGTTCACACCGGGCATTATCCGGTCCCCACACCCAGATCCCGCATCCGCGGCCACACCGCGGACCACGGTCCGGCGCGGCCGGTGGCCAGCCACAGCGCGGTGCCCTGGCCGAAGCCCGGGCCGTCGTCGATCCGCCCGGCCGGTGTGATCGCGGCGAAGTGCCCGGCCAGCACCGCCGGGTCGTCGCCGACGAACAGCACGTCTCGCGAGCCCTCCGGCGGCGTGCCCAGGTCCCAGTAGCCGCGGCTGCCGCTGTAGGGCTCGGGCAGCCCGAGCGGACGGCCGAAGCGGTCCAGCGCGGCGGCGTGCCAGTAGAAGCCGGTGACGATCGCGGTGCGGGCGGGGTCGGGCACCTGCCGGTAGGCGCGCGCCACCGACGCCGCGACGTCGGGCCAGCCGATCTCCGCGGTGGCGAACCCCGGCGCGGGCGCCCTGCCCAGCCAGGACACCGGGACCACGGGCAGCGCGAACGGCACCGCGATCAGCGCGCTGACCGCGTACACCGGCCAGGTCGCGACCCAGCGCCACCACCGCGCGGCCGCCCCGGCTTCCAGGCTCACGGCGGCGGCCGCCCAGCACACCGCGAACATCCCGGCCACGTAGTAGGACCGCCCGCCCGTCGCCAGGAACACCGCGGTGAGCCCGGCCGTGGCCGCCCCGAGGAACCGGTACGCGCGCAGCTCCGGCGACCGCAGCAGCCGCCACACCCCGTACAGCAGCAGGACCGCGCCCACCACGATCCCGGCGCCGGCCAGCATCCCGGGCAGGAACATCAGGCGCCCGCCGTAGACCTGCTCGACCTCCGCGCTGATCGCGGCGTTCATCTCCAGCTGCGGCCAGCCGTGCGCGGCCTGCCAGACCACCGTCGGCGCCGCGCCGGCCGCGGCGATCAGCGCGCCTGCCCACAGCAGCGGCCGCCGCAGCAGCCCGCGCGGCCCGAACACCAGCACGCAGATCCCGGCGACCAGCCAGAACGCCAGGACCAGGAACTTCACGTTGACCGCCACCGCGGTCACCACTCCCGCCCACACCAGCAGCCCGTCCGCGCGGGTGCGCACCCAGCGCACCAGCAGCCAGCACAGCACCGTCCACAGCAGCGGGTCGAACGTGGAGGTCGCCAGGTAGTGGCCGGTGCCGAGGAGCTGCCCGCTGATCGCGAAGGTCCCGGCGGTGAGCACCTGCGCGTGCCGCCCGCCGCCGAGCTCCCTGGCGATCAGCGCGGCGACGACCACCCCGGCGGCGGTCGCCAGCGTCGCGGGCAGCCGGAACACCACCAGCGACCCGGGCGCCAGCGCGTCCACCAGGTGCGCGAGCAGGGGGAGTGCCGGCGGCTGGTCGGCATACCCCCAAGCCAGATGCCGACCAGCCGCCAGGAAATACAGCTCGTCGCCGAAGTAGCCGTAGCGGCCGCTCGTGACGAGCAACAGCAGCCCGACGGCCCCCGCCATGGCGAGCACGGGAACGCGAGCGAGCTTCGCAACTCTGACGCCGCCCGGGGCCGTTCGGTTGCCCACGAAAGTCAACTTCTTCACTCCCACCGGAAGAAGCGGACGGCCAGACCACCGCAGACCAGGGCGAACACGATCATCGCCGCCAGCTGCAGCGGCTCCGGCGCGCCGCCGGTCCAGCACGCGCGCAGCGCGTTGAGCATCGCGCCGAGCGGCAGCACGTCGGCCAGCTCCCGCAGCACCCCCGGCAGGTTCTCCTTCGGCACCCACACCCCGCCGAGCGCGAGCATCGGGAAGAACACCGCGGTCCCGGCCCCGCCCGCGGTCCGGCCGGTCGGCGCGAGCGCGGCGACCAGCAGTCCCGCGGCGAACAGCGCCGTGGTGCCCAGGACGAGCGTGAGCAGGAAGCCGCCCGGGTTGGCGGGCAGCGCCAGGCCGAGCACGACGTGCCCGCCGACGACGATCAGCAGCACGACCACGAGCGCGGCGGCCAGGTTGACCAGCAGTTGCGCGGTGAGCAGGCGGGACGGCGGCACCGGGCTCGCCGCGAGCCGCCGCAGCACCCCGCGTTCCCGGTGGGTCGCCATCGCGCCGGGGAACAGTGTCAGCGCCAGCATCCCGATCAGGATCGCCACCGCGAGCGGCGCGATGAACCCGGACAGCGGCGGCTGGCCGCCGAACTCCTCGCTCGGCCGGTTCGCGTCCGCCAGCAGCCCGAACACCAGCAGCAGCGCGATCGGGACGCCGAGCACCGTGATCGGCGCCCCCGGGTCGCGCAGGAACAGTTTCGCCTCGACGGCGGTGAGCCTGGTGAGCATCAGCGGTCCCCCTGTCCGATCCGGCGGCCGGTGAGCGCGACGAACGCGTCGTCCAGCCCGGCCTGTGCCACCCGCAGCTCGCCGGCGACGATCCCGCGCCGCGCGAGGACGGACGTGACGGCGTGCAGCACGTTGCCGACGCCGCTGACCTCGACCTGCTCGCCGCGCCGCGTCACGGTCCGCACCTCGGGCAGGCCGGTGAACAGCTCGTCGGGCACCGGCTCCGACGGGCGGAACCGGATCACCTGCTCGTCGGCGACGCGCGCGACGAGCCCGGCCGGCGTGTCGACGGCGACCACGCGGCCGGCGTCGATCACCGCGATCCGGTCGCAGAGCCGTTCGGCTTCCGCCATGAAGTGGGTGACCAGCAGGATGGTCACCCCGCGGTCGCGGATGCCCTCGATGACCTCCCAGGTGTCCCGGCGGGCCTGCGGGTCCAGTCCGGTGGTGAGCTCGTCGAGCACCGCGACCTCCGGGTTGCCGATCAGCGCGAGCGCGATGGACACGCGCTGCTGCTGGCCGCCGGACAGCTTCCGGTAGGCCGTGCCGCGCCGCCCGGACAACCCCAGCTGTTCGAGCAGGGCGTCCGGATCGGCCGGGTTCCGGTAGAACGACGCGTACAACTCCAGCGCCTCGCCGACCCGGAGCTTGTCCGGCAGCCGGCTCTCCTGCAGCTGGACGCCCAGCCGCTGGCGCAGTTCCGCGGTGTCGCGCCACGGGTCGAGCCCGAGCACCGTCGCCCGGCCGCCGTCCGGGCGCCGAAGTCCTTCCAGGCACTCGACGGTCGTGGTCTTGCCCGCGCCGTTGGGCCCGAGAATCCCGAAGATCTCGCCCCGTTCGACCGTGAAGGACACGTCCTCCACGGCGGGCTTCCCGCCGTAGTGCTTCCTGAGGTTCCGCACCTCGATGACCGGCATCGTGCCGCCCCCTTTCCTCCGCCCGACCAGCATGCGGGGGAGGGGGCGGGCGCCGGATCGACTCCGCGGCGGGACTTCGCTCAGCCGCCCGGTGACCGGCCATCCACCGATCGGTGGATGCTCAGCGGCGGCGCCAGGTCAGCTCGATGCCGTGCGTGGCCAGCCAGCGGTCCACGCGGTAGCCGTGCGCGGCGAGGCCGTCGACGGCGTCGTAGGCGATCTCCAGCGCGCGCCGCGCCTCGCCCGCGGTGAGCAGCCCGGCGCCGGCCGCGGCGAGCAGCTCGTCGATGTCGACCACGTCGACCCGCTCGCCCTCGCGCACCACGAGGTCCAGGTACCAGTCGGTGGTGCGCCAGGTCGCGTCGTCGCGCTCGACCGAGACGACGTCGAGGTAGAAGTCCTGGTCGCGTTCGTGGCCGGGGCGGAACCAGAAGTCGGTCAGCCGCAGGCCGAGCGCGGGCAGCAACCAGGATTCGAGGTAGTGGAACTGGGCGCGGCCGGGGGTGGGCCGGGCGAGGTAGAGCCCGAACGGCTCGACCCGGTACTCCTCGACGGCGCGGGCGATGCCCTTGGGATCGGTGTTGGTCCGGTTCGCGACGTCGAAGGTCTCGATCTTCGGGGGGTGGATCGTCCCGGCGTGCGCGGTCATGCCTCCCATTCTGCTGGTTTACATAAGTTTGGGAACTGTCACGACGGTAGGGTGATCACGTGGCGGACGAGGCAGACGCGGTCGAAGGAGTGGCGCGGGTGGCCGCCGTGCTCGCGGAGCGGGCCACCGAGCTCACCGGCGATCTGGTGCAGTTGTACGCGCGCGAGCTGCCGAACCTGGTCAACGACGACGAGAGCGTCGTGAGCCTGCTGTCGGCGAGCGTCTACCAGAACGTGGACACCGCGCTGCGGATCTTCCAGCACGGCATCGACCCGCGCCGGGTGGAGGCGCCGGCCGCCGCGATGGAGTACGCGCGCCGTCTCGCCCAGCGCGGCACCCCGGTGGTCGACCTGATCCGCGCCTACTACCTCGGCCAGACCGCGCTCCTCGATTATTCCCTGCGCGAGGCGGTCAGGTTCGAGTCCGATCCGGAGCTGCTGGGCGCCATGATGGGGCACGCGCTGACCGGCGCGTTCGCCTTCATCGACCGCGTCACGCAGCAGGTGGTGTCGGCCTACCAGGAGGAACGCGACCGCTGGCTGGTCAACCGCAGCGCGGTCCGGGCCGCGAGGGTGCGCACCCTGCTTGAGGGCGGGGCCACCGACACCAGCGAGACCAGCCTCGGCTACCGGCTGCGCGGCACCCACCTGGCGATGATCGTGTGGCAGGACCCGGTCCCGGGCGCCGGGCACGTGCTCGGCGGGCTGGAGGCGGTCGCGGCCGAGCTCGCCGCGGGCCTGCCCAGCGCGGGCGCGCCGCTGTTCGTGCCGAACGACGAGGTCTGCGCGTGGGTGTGGGTCCCGCTGGAGCGGCCCGCGATGCCGGACGAGGAGCGCGTCCGGAAGGTGCTGGATAAGGCCGATCCGGGCATCCGGCTCGCGCTCGGCGACCCGGGGGAGGGGCTGGACGGGTTCCGGCGCAGCCACCGGCAGGCGCAGCGGGTGTACAACCTGGCCTTCGCCGCGGGCGAGCACTGCGACCGGGTCCTGACGTTCCGCGAGGTCGGGGCGATGGCCCTGATGGCGGGCGACATGGCGGCCGCGCGCGGCTGGGTCGCCGACACGCTGCGGGACCTCGCCACCGACGACGAGCAGCACGCCCGGCTGCGCGAGACGCTGCGGGTCTTCCTGGCCGCGGGCGGCAGCTACACCGCGGCGGCCACCCAGCTGACGATGCACAAGAACTCGGTGCAGTACCGGGTGCGCAAGGCGGAGGAGATGCTGGGCCGCCCGGTGTCGGAGAACCGCCTGGACGTCGAACTCGCGCTGCGGCTGTGCCACCGGCTCGGCGCGGCCGTGCTGGCGACGCCGTAACTGCGCTGCCTCCGCCGGCCCGCGCTTCGGAACCCGCGGCACCCGACCTCACCGGACGACACACCGGAACGGAACGCCTGGTTTGTCTCTTTCGGGTGTTTCATCGACCCCCGCGGCAGGCCGCGGTCCAG
Source organism: Amycolatopsis sp. ATCC 39116 (assembly GCF_000231075.2). Taxonomy (NCBI): domain Bacteria; kingdom Bacillati; phylum Actinomycetota; class Actinomycetes; order Pseudonocardiales; family Pseudonocardiaceae; genus Amycolatopsis; species Amycolatopsis sp. ATCC 39116. Next base: position 8,643 of record NZ_AFWY03000028.1, read on the forward strand.
CGCTTTCGTCCTTCAGGACCAGTCCTGGCCCCCAGGATTGGGCCGACGGCACGAAGATTCCACGATTATTCCGGTTTACGCTTCGCCCATGGGGAACGTCGTCCACGCCGAGCCGACCGGAGTGATGGCCCTCGTGCGCCTGCGCCGGGGCGCCGCGGGTGAGCGCGACCGGGTCTGCCACCTCGTCCCGATCCCCGAAACCGGCCCCATCCCGGAGGTCCTGATCGCCCGCTGCGGCGCGCCGATCGCCTGCGGGAGCGCCGAGCTGCTGGAGCGGATCTGCGGCATGCCGTGCGAGTCGTGCCTGGCCCGCGCCGCCCGCGACCGCCGTCTGGCCTGCTAGAACGCCGCCTCGCTGAAAACTGTCGGTGGGTCGGCCTACCCTGGTTCCCGTGGCTTTCGCAACCGAACACCCCGTGCTCGCCCAGTCCGAGTTCCGGCCCGTCTCCGAGATCCCGCGCGCGGGCGGCCGGTTCGAGGTCGTCAGCGAGTACCAGCCCGCCGGTGACCAGCCGGCGGCCATCGACGAGCTCGCCAAGCGGCTCGAGCGGGGCGAGAAGGACGTCGTGCTGCTGGGCGCCACCGGCACCGGCAAGTCGGCGACCACGGCCTGGCTGATCGAGCGGGTGCAGCGGCCCACGCTGGTCATGGCGCCCAACAAGACCCTGGCCGCGCAGCTGGCCAACGAGCTGCGCGAACTGTTCCCGCACAACGCGGTCGAGTACTTCGTCAGCTACTACGATTATTACCAGCCGGAAGCCTACGTCCCGCAGACCGACACCTACATCGAGAAGGACTCGTCGATCAACGACGACGTCGAGCGGCTCCGCCACTCGGCGACGATGAACCTGCTCTCCCGGCGGGACGTCATCGTGGTCGCCTCGGTGTCCTGCATCTACGGCCTCGGCACGCCGCAGTCCTACCTCGACCGGTCCTCCAAGCTCGAGGTCGGCATGGAGGTCGAGCGCGACACGTTCCTGCGCGCGCTGGTCGACGTCCAGTACACCCGCAACGACCTGGCGTTCTCACGCGGCACGTTCCGGGTGCGCGGCGACACGGTGGAGATCATCCCGGCCTACGAGGAGCTGGCCGTGCGGGTCGAGTTCTTCGGCGACGAGGTCGACAAGCTGTACTACCTGCACCCGCTCACCGGCGAGATCGTGCGCGAGGTCGACGAGGTGCGGATCTTCCCGGCCACCCACTACGTGGCGGGGCCGGAGCGCATGGAGAAGGCGATCCGCGGCATCGAGGCGGAGCTGGCCGAGCAGCTGGAGCGCCTGGAGAAGCAGGGCAAGCTGCTGGAGGCGCAGCGGCTGCGCATGCGCACCAGCTACGACATCGAGATGATGCGGCAGGTCGGGTTCTGCTCGGGCATCGAGAACTACTCGCGGCACATCGACGACCGCCCTGCCGGGTCGGCGCCGGCCACCCTGATCGACTACTTCCCGGAGGACTTCCTCCTGGTCATCGACGAGTCGCACGTGACGGTGCCGCAGATCGGCGGCATGTACGAGGGTGACGCGTCGCGCAAGCGGACCCTGGTGGAGCACGGGTTCCGCCTGCCCAGCGCGCTGGACAACCGGCCGCTGACGTGGGAGGAGTTCACCGACCGGATCGGCCAGACGGTGTACCTGTCGGCGACGCCGGGGCCGTACGAGCTGGGCCAGACCGGCGGCGAGTTCGTCGAGCAGGTCATCCGCCCGACCGGCCTGATCGACCCGGAGGTCGTGGTCAAGCCCACCGAGGGCCAGATCGACGACCTGGTGCACGAGATCCGGGTGCGCGCCGAGCGGGACGAGCGGGTCCTGGTGACCACGCTGACCAAGAAGATGGCCGAGGACCTCACCGACTACCTGCTGGAGATGGGCATCCGGGTGCGGTACCTGCACTCCGAGGTGGACACGCTGCGGCGGGTGGAGCTGCTGCGGCAGCTGCGGTCGGGTGACTTCGACGTGCTGGTCGGCATCAACCTGCTGCGCGAGGGCCTCGACCTACCCGAGGTGTCGCTGGTGGCGATCCTCGACGCGGACAAGGAGGGCTTCCTGCGCAGCGGCACGTCGCTGATCCAGACGATCGGCCGCGCGGCGCGCAACGTCTCCGGTGAGGTCCACATGTACGCGGACAAGATCACCGACTCGATGCGGTACGCGATCGACGAGACGAACCGCCGCCGCGAGAAGCAGATGGCGTACAACAAGGAGCGGGGCATCGACCCGCAGCCGCTGCGCAAGAAGATCGCGGACATCCTGGACCGCGTCTACAGCGAGGCGGAGGACTCCGAGCAGGCGGTGCAGGTCGGCGGTTCCGGTCGCAACGCCTCGCGCGGCAAGAAGCCCGAGCAGGGCGGCCGCAGCTCCGGGGTGCTGGTGGACCGCGACGTGGCCGGCATGCCGCGCGCCGAGCTGGCCGACCTGATCCAGCAGATGACCGACCAGATGATGCAGGCCGCCCGCGACCTGCAGTTCGAGCTGGCGGCCCGCCTCCGCGACGAGATCGCCGAGCTGAAGAAGGAACTGCGGGGCATGGACGCCGCCGGCGTGAAGTGACCCTTCGCGGTGGTCGGCGCGGGGGTGCCGGCGACTCAGCCGGGATGGGGGCGTGAGTGGCCGGGCACCGGAGTGCCGGTGGCCGGCCTGGCCGCGGGGAGTGGCCGCGCACCGGAGTGCCGGTGGCCGGCTTGGCCGCGGGGAGTGGCTGAGCGCCGGGATGCCGGTGCCCAGCCACCCGGATGGAAGGAGCGGCCGTTGACCCGCGACGAGGTGATCGCGTGGTGCCTGGGTCAGCCGGGCGCCGTGGAGACCTATCCGTTCGGTGAGCACGTGCTCGTCGTGAAGGTCACGGGCAAGGCGTTCGCCTACATCGGCTTCGAGGAGAACTCGATCGCCCTCCGGTGCGGCGCCAACGCCGAGGAGGCCGCCACCGTGCGGGAACGCCACCCGGACGCCATGCGCCCCATGGGCTACCAGTCCCGCCACGGCTGGAACACGATCACCCTGGACAACCCCATCCCGGACGCCGAACTCCACGAACTGCTGTCCGCCTCCTACGACTACGCCCGCTCCTGAACCAGCCGCACGCACGTCACTGCTCGCCTCGGCTCGCGCGGGAACTCGCCATCCGCGCCCGACCGCCGCCGCTCGCTCTCGTGCTGCCGCAGCCGCTCGCGCCTGACCGCTGCTGCTCGCTCTCGTGCTGCCGCAGCCGCTCGCGCCTGACCGCTGCTGCTCGCTCTCGTGCTGCGGCAGCCGTTTGCGCCGGACCGCTGCTGCTTGCTCTCGTGCTGCGGCAGCCGTTTGCGCCGGACCGCTGCTGCTTGCTCTCGTGCTGCGGCAGCCGTTTGCGCCGGACCGCTGCTGCTTGCTCTCGTGCTGCGGCAGCCGTTTGCGCCGGACCGCTGCTGCTTGCTCTCGTGCTGGCGCAGCCGCTTGCGCCGGACCGCTGCTGCTTGCTCTCGTGCTGGCGCAGCCGCTTGCGCCTGACCGCCGCTGCTCGCTGCTCGTGCCGCTGCTCGTGCCGCTGCTTGCGGCTCGTGCTGCCGCTCGCCACTCCGCCGCCGCTCGTCATCCGCGCTGGGGCGCCGCTCGTCGCCGGCGCGGGCGCCGGCCGCTCGCGCGGCCGTCGGCGGAGAGTGCGGCCACCGTCCGCGCCCACCGCACCGCGCGCCGAACGCCACGGCATCAAACACCCACCACCAAGCGCCCCACGATCACTCGGCTTCCGGGGCCGGCTCCAGGATCCCGAAGATGTTCCCCTCGGTGTCCACGCAGTACGCGAGCCACCCGATCCCCGGGATCGGGCTGCGCGGCACCGCCACCTGGCCGCCCGCCTGCTCGACCCGCCGCACGGCCGCGTCGAGGTCGTCCACCTCGACGGTCAGCGGGAAGGCGTTCACCGGCGCGTCCTCGGCGGGCGCGGGGCCCTGCCGCGGCACCAGCCCGCCGTCGATGCCCGGTCCGTCGCCGGTGCTGATCAGCCAGTACGGGTTGCTGCCCCACCGCTCGAACGTCCACCCGAAGACCGTCGCGTAGAAGGTGACGGCTCGTTCCGGGTCGCTCGCGTGGATCTCGAAGTGCACCGGACGCGGCATGGCGGCCTCCGAGAGGCGGTGGGCGGGGAACCGAGAATGCTACCCGCCGAGCGTGGTCCGCACGTACTCCTCGATCGCCGCCAGCGAGGACGGGGCCGACCACACCCGCTCGACGAGCGCGTCGTCCCCGGCGCGCTGCTCGCCGATCCGCTCGTCGAACGGCCGGTGGATCTGCGCCTTCGTGTGCCGGAACGCGTCCGACGGCACCGCGGCCAGCCGCCTCGCCGTCTCGATCGCCCTCGGCAGCACCTCGTCCGGCGCGGCCAGCTCGTCCACCAGCCCGCGGGAAAGCGCTTCGCCGCCCGCGTAGGTCTCGCCGAGGAACGTCAGCCCGGGCAGCCGCTCCGTCCCGTACGCGCAGCGCAGGATCTCCAGGGCCACCAACGGGAACGGCACCCCGACGAGCAGTTCGGTGACGCCGATCCGGCCCTGCCGCTCGTTCAGGATCCGCCGGTCGCACGCCGCCGCCAGCACCGCCCCGCCGGCGATCGCGTGCCCCGTCACCGCCGCGACGACCGGTCCGGGGAACCCGAACACGGCCAGGAACGCGTCCGACAGCGCGGGCAGGAACTCCCGGAGGTAGGCCGGCCCGCCCGCGGCGACCCGCTTGAGGTCCACCCCGGCGGAGAACATCCCGTCGCGCCCGGTCAGCACCACGCCCTTCGCGCCGCCGAGCTCGGCCTCCTCCAGCCGCGCCACCAGCTCCCGGCACAGCTCGGTGTCCATCGCGTTCGCCTTGCCGTGGGCCAGTTTCAGCACGGCCACGTCGCCGGCCTTGTCCACCTCGATCGTCGTCATCGCCCCACCGTAGTGGGAAATCAGCTGGTGATGTCCTTCGTCGCGAAGCGCCGCGCGGCCAGCAGCGTGAACACGGTCGCGTAGATCACCGCGGACAGCGTCCCGGCGGCCATGTTCGTCCAGTCGATGTCGGTCGCGATCAGGTCCATCCAGCCGTACGAGTAGTGCGTCGGCAGGTAGTTGCGCAGCGTGCCCAGCGCGGTGATCTGGTCGAGGATCTGCGACAGGATCGCCGCCAGCACCGCCCCGCCGACCGCGCCCAGCGGCGCGTCGGTGAGCACCGACAACAACAGCGCCAGCCCCGCCACCCACGCCAGCTGGATCACCACGTACACGGTGGACAGCCCGATCGCGATCAGGCTCTGCCCGAACGGGATCGCGTCCCCGGTGGGGCTGACCGCGTCACCGGCGCCGTAGAAGATCAGACCCGCCACCAGGGCCACCAGCGGCAGCAGCACCAGCGCCACCACCGACAGCAACCCGGACGCGATCGCCTTCTGCCGCAGCAGCCGGTGCCGCGGCACCGGCATGGCCAGCAGGTACTTCAGGCTCGACCAGGACGCCTCGCTCGCGATCGTGTCCCCGAAGAACAACGCGACGATCGTGGGCAGCAGGAACGTCCCGGACACGAACAGCGCCAGCACGACGAAGTTCGGCGCGCTCGCCGTCGCCAGGTCGACGAACCCGCCGGAGCGCCGGTTCGGGCTGGACTCGCCGATCTCGAACGCCACCACCAGGATGAACGGCAGCAGCACGACGAACCCGAGCACCAGCTGGGTGCGCCGCCGCCGCAGCTGGCGCCGCAGCTCGACGCCCAGCCGCAACGTCCGCCGCGCCCGGTAGCCCTCGACCGCGCCGTCCGCGCCCACCCCGGAGTGGGTGTGCGCTGCGGCGTCGGTCAGCTCGTCCAGTGCCGCGGGATCGGTGTGGACCCCGTTCTCGCTCATGACGTTTCCTCTCCCACGAGCTGGAGGAACGCGTCCTCCAGCCGTCGCCGCGGCCCGGCCTGCTCGACCGCGACCCCGGCCCGGACCAGCGCCGCGACCGCCTCGGCGCGCGGCATCCCGTCCAGGTCGGCGTGCACGAGGGTCCCTTCGACGTCCACACCGGACACGCCGGGCACCCCGCGCAGGGCGTCGGCCGCCGCCTCCGGCCGGTCGACCCGGAAGGTGGCCTCGCCGCCGGCGGCCACGATGTCGCCGACCTCGCCCGCGGCCACCAGCCGGCCGCGGTGCATCACCACGACGTGCGTGCAGGTCTGCTCGACCTCGGCCAGCAGGTGGCTGGAGACCACCACGGTCCGGCCGGTCGCGGCGTACCGCTGCAGCACCTCGCGCATCTGGTGGATCTGCGGCGGGTCGAGCCCGTTGGTCGGTTCGTCGAGCACCAGCAGCTCCGGCAGCCCGAGCATGGCCTGCGCGATCGCGAGCCGCTGCCGCATGCCTTGGCTGTACGTGCGGACCTTGCGGTGCACGGCGTTGCCCAGCCCGGCGATCTCCAGCGCCTGCTCCAGGTGCGCCTGCTCGATCGGGCGGCCGGTCGCGTCCCAGTAGAGGCGCAGGTTCGCGGTGCCGGACAGGTGCGGCAGGAACCCGGAGCCCTCGACGAACGAGCCGATCCGCGACAGCACCGGCGCGCCGGGTGTGATCCGGTGGCCGAACACCCTGATCTCGCCGGCGGTGGGGGTGATCAGGCCCATCAGCATGCGCAGCGTCGTCGTCTTGCCGGCGCCGTTCGGCCCGAGCAGGCCGAGCACCTGGCCCGGTTCGACGCGGAAGGACAGGTCCTTCACGGCGGTGAGCCCGCCCGGGTAGGCCTTGGTCAGCCCGTCGATCACCAGCGGCACCCCGGCCAGGTCCGGGTCGGCCTGGTGCGACCGCCGCCTGCGCACCGCGGCCAGCGCGGCGACCGCCGCGGCGAGCGCGAGCGTGACGCCGATGCCCACGAGCGTGCCGACCGGCCACCCGCCGCCGACGGCGTTGCCCGGCACCACCGGCACCGCGATGGCCGGGTCGGCGAGCGAGACCCGGTACGCGGCCGGGGTCACCGGGGTCGCGTACGCCTGGTCGGTCGTCGTGACCACGAGCTGCAGGGCGTGCCCGGCCTCGACCGGCCGCACCACCCCGGGCAGCGTCACGGTCACCTCGGCGGTGCCGGACGACGGGATCGCCACCCGGACCGGGGCGATCTGGTTCGCCGGCAGCGTGCGGCTGCCGTCCGGGTTGAGGTCGTAGAGCTTGACGAACAGCACCGCCTCGCCGGTGCCGGACACCCGCAGCCGGACGGTCGACGAGCCGGTGATCAGCAGCTGCGAGTCGACGGGCGCGGTGGTGAACCGCGCGGACTGGCCGGGCGGGTCGAGGCTGAACAGTCCCGACAGCCGCGACGATCCGCTGACCAGCGCGTTCAGGCCGGGGATCCCGCTGACCGCGGCGGGCGTGCCGCCGGGCGGGTTGACGATCGTCTGCTCGTCGCCGTCGAGCTGCAGCGTCCGCCGCTGGGTCTGCGCGGGGTACTCGCCGGCGTCGACGGTGCGCACCGACGGCGAGCCCGACGCGCGCAGCGAGCCCTGCACGTCGTAGGAGAACCCGCTGAACGGGTTGCCGCCCTCGCCGGTGAGCTGGAACCACAGCCAGTCGCCGAGCTTCGCGCGCAGCTGCGGGCCCGGGCGGCCGCCGTCGTGCCCGCCGGTGTACCAGACCTGCTGCACCGTCCCGCCCGCCGCGGTGATCTGCCGCGCGGTGGCGTCGGACTGGTCGAGCCCGAACAGCGTGTCGGCCTCGCCCTGCACCAGCAGGGTCGGCGCGGTGATGTTCCCGGTGACCGCGGCGGGGGACAGGCGCTGCAGCAGGGCCGCGACCTGCGGGCTCACCTTGCCGGTCGTGGCCAGGTCGGCGTAGGCCCGGCAGATCTCGGCGGTGAACCGGCCGCACGTCGCCCCGCCGAGCTGCTGCGGCGCCTGCTGGGGGAGCGGCGCGGCGGCGGCCGAGCCGCCCCCGCCCGTGGTCCCGGCGGTCTGGGTGTCGTCGTCGGTCTCCTGGCCCGGCTCGGGCGCCTCCGCGCCCAGCCCGCCCGCGCCCGAGGGCGAGGTCCCGGCGGAGAAGAGCAGCCCGGCCCACGACTTCTTGAACACCCCGTCCGGGGAGAACGCGCCCGCCGCCGGGGTGCCCGCCGCGGGCGCCGCCGCCGCGGCCGCGTTCGGCGTGAGGCCCTGGGCCAGGTCGTTGTAGGTGATCACCGGCGTGATCGCGTCGACCCGCTTGTCCCGTCCGGCCAGCTGCAGCGCCAGCGCGCCGCCGTAGGAGGCGCCCAGCACGCCGACCCGCGGGTCGCCGGGGCCGTCCAGGCGGACCTCCGGGCGGGTGGCGAGCCAGTCGACCAGGCGGGCGGCGTCCGCGACCTCGAAGTCCGGGTCGTTGAGCCCGATCTCGCCGGTGCTGCGGCCGAAGCCGCGCGCCGAGTAGGTGAGCACCACGAACCCGCGCCGGGCCAGCTCCTGCGCGTCGCCGGCGACGCTGTTCTTGTCCCCGCCGAACCCGTGCGGCAGCAGCACCGCCGGGGCGGGCGTGCGCTCCGGCAGGTAGAGCGTGGTGTCCAGGCTGACCTTCGCGGCCGAGCCGGGCGCCGCGGGCACGTCGAGGATGGCGTCCTGCGTCGGTACCGCGGCGGGCTCGCTCGACGAGCGGGTCCAGACGAGCACGACGGCCGCCACCAGCAGGACGACGACCGCGAGGATCACCATCCGGGAACGGCGTGTGTGCGGGAGCGCGATTCGGGGCACACCGAAACCGTATGGGAGCTTTCCTGAGAACGCGTCAGCGCGGGTCCTGATCTTGGAATCCGGGTGATGAGGGTTACCTAAGGTGGTGTTCGTCCGGTTGATCAGGAAAGATGGATACGACGTGGAGGGGAGTATTCCTTCGCGGCGGTGTCGTCAGCACGGCGGTCCTTCGGGGCACCCGGCACCGTCGGCCGGATCCACCGGCGGAAGAGACCTCCGGCTAGCTGCTGCTGCGCGCTAACCGGAGGTATTGCGTAGATGAATGTCCCCGTGTGGCTGTGGGCTGCCACGGTTGCAGGCCTGCTCGTGCTGATCGCGATCGACCTCGTGATCGTCGACCGGAAGCCACATGAAGTCACCACCAAGGAAGCGGCCAAGTGGGTCGTCTTCTACATCACCTGCGCCGTGTTGTTCGGCATCGGCGTCTGGGTCCTCGCCGGGCACGACTACGGCGTCCAGTTCTTCACCGGGTACATCACCGAGTACTCGCTGTCGGTGGACAACCTGTTCATCTTCATGATCATCATGGCCTCGTTCCGGGTGCCCGCGATCCACCAGCACCGCGTGCTGCTGATCGGCATCCTGCTCGCGCTGGCCATGCGCAGCGTGTTCATCGCGGTCGGTGCGGCCCTGATCGCCCAGTTCGTGTGGGTGTTCTTCCTGTTCGGCGCGGTCCTGGTGTGGACGGCCATCAGCATGCTGCGCGGCAACGACCACGACGAGGAGTACCACGAGAACGCGGTCGTGCGGTGGATCCGCAAGGTCTACCCGGTCACCGACGACTTCCACGGCCACAAGATGACCATCAAGCGGGACGGCAAGCGCTGGCTGACCCCGATGTTCGTGGTGATCGTGGCCATCGGCAGCGCCGACCTGCTCTTCGCGGTCGACTCGATCCCGGCGATCTTCGGCATCACCCAGGAAGCCTTCCTGGTGTTCACCGCCAACGCGTTCGCGCTGATGGGGCTGCGGCAGCTGTACTTCCTGCTCGGCGGCTTGGTGAACAAGCTGGTCTACCTGTCCTACGGCCTGGCGGTCATCCTCGCCTTCATCGGCGCGAAGCTGATCCTGCACGCGCTGCACGAGTACCACGCGGTGCCGGACTGGCTGGACATCAACAACTGGGTCTCGCTGGGCGTGATCGTGGTCGTCCTGACCGCCACCACCGTCCTCAGCCTGGCCAAGGCCAAGCGGGACGAGAAGAAGAAGTCGGAGTCCCAGGCTCTTAGCGAGGCTAACGAAATCCGGTAGGTTCGGGGGCATGCGTCCCTCGGATCTCGAACTCCTCGCAGTGCCCGGCACTCCCGCGCTGCACGGCACCCTGCTGCTGACCGCGGTCACCACCCCCGACCTCGGCGGCAACACCTATCGCAGTTCGCTGTGGCGGGCCGCCCCCGACGGCGGGGCGGCCCGGCAGTGGACCCACGGCGAGCGGGACACCGATCCCGCGATCTCCCCGGACGGCCGCTGGGTGGCCTTCCTCCGCGCGGACGGCGACAAGCCGCAGCTGCACGTGATGCCCGCCGACGGCGGCGACGCCCGGCGCCTCACCGAACTGCCGCTCGGCGCCGGTGCCCCGGTGTGGGCGCCGGACTCGCGCCGCGTCGCCTTCACCGCGCGGGTGCCCGAAGCCGGCCGCTACGGTGCGCCGGACTCCGACGGCGAAGTCCTCGAACCGGCTGCGGAGGCGCCCCGCCGGATCACCCGCTACGACTACCGGCTGGACAACGTCGGCTTCCTGCGGGACCGCCCGCGGCGGCTGTTCGTCCTCGACGTCACCGACCCGGGTGAACCGGAGCCGCTGACCGACGACCAGGCCGACGTCTCCGACCCGGCGTGGCTGCCGGACGGTTCGGCCGTGCTGGTCGTCGCGCCCCGCGAGTGGGGCGCCACCGACACCGAGGAGAGCGACCTCTACCTGGTGCCTGCCGAGGGCGGCGAGCCGGTGCTCGCGGTGCGCAGTGCGGGCAGCGCCGCCAAGCCGTCGGTGACGGTCGACGGCACGATCCTCTTCTACGGCCAGGAGTACACGTGGCCGCACGTCGTGGCCCGCAACCCGGGTCTGTGGGCGGCCGAGCTGCCCGCCGACGGCGAGCCGGCGAAGCCGCGCCGCCTGACCGACGCGGAGTCCGTGTACTGCATGGCCGACGTGCCGCCCGCGCAGTTCCGCGACGAGGTCCTGGTGACCGTGCTCAACCGCGGCGCGATCGAGCTGCGGGCCGTGCCGCGCGACGCCGACCGGGCGCCGCTGGACGGCCTGAGCAGGCTGCTCGGTGACCGCGGCGCGGTGCGGTCGTTCGCGGTGGACGGGGAGCGGATCGCCGCGGTCGTGGCGCGGCCGGACAGTTCGGGTGACGTGGTGCTGCTCGACGGCCCGGACCAGTTCGTGCTCACCGACTTCTCGAAGCCGGTGCGGGAGAAGGGGATCCGCCCGGTCGAGGAGCTGACCGCCACGGCGCCGGACGGCTACCCGGTGCACGGCTGGCTGGTGCTGCCCGAGGGCGAGGGGCCGCACCCGGTGCTGCTCGTGGTGCACGGCGGCCCGTTCGCGGCCTACGACTGGGGCCTGTTCGACGAGGCGCAGGTGTACGCCGCGGCCGGGTACGCCGTGGTGATGGGCAACCCGCGCGGTTCGGCGGGCTACGGCGAGAGCCACGGGCAGGCGATCGTGCACGGACTGGGCACGGTCGACGTCGACGACGTGCTGGCGCTGCTGGACGCGGCGCTGGAGCGCGACGATCTGGACTCCTCGCGGGTCGGCGTGATGGGCGGTTCGTACGGCGGTTTCATGACGACGTGGCTGGCCGCCCACCACGGTTCGCGGTTCCGCGCCGCGTGGAGCGAGCGGGCCGTCAACGCGTGGGACTCGTTCACCGGCAGCTCGGACATCGGCTGGTTCTTCACCGAGGCCTACGTCGGCGCGGACCCGGTGGTGCAGCGCGAGCGCAGCCCGCTGACCTACGCCGCGCAGATCCGCATCCCGTTCGCGGTGGTCCACTCCGAGCACGACTGGCGGTGCCCGGTCGAGCAGGCCCAGCGGCTGTTCGTGGAGCTCAAGCGCAACGGCACGGAGGTCGAGATGCTCCTCTTCCCCGGCGAGGGCCACGAACTGAGCCGGTCCGGCAAGCCGCGCCACCGGGTGCAACGCTTCGACGCGATCCTGGACTGGTGGTCGCGCCACCTGGCGTGACTCGCCAGTGGTCGAGGCGGAGACGCCGGCCCGGATCAACGTCGAGGGCTGGCGCTCCGCCCGCGCACCTGGGACAGCTTGCGGGCCGAGCGCTTCCGCGCCCGGCCCGGCCTCCCCGGCCTCGGAGCCGGCTGGGTAACGCAGCCGGCTGGACAGCGGTGCGTCCCGGACCGGTTGCCCCGGCGCGCCCACCGGCGAGGTGGGGTCGTGGTACGGCGGGCGCGGGGATTTCCCGGCTCCGGTGCCGGCGCTCCGCAGAGCAGTAGGCGGGCTGGCGGCGGGGTTTTGCCACGCCTTGATCCAGGTGTGCCGGGACAGCACCGGCGCCCGCCGCCCCCGGAAATCCGCTGTTCCCGCGCGCTTCAGTTCAGCAGCACGTAGTTCAGCTCCTCGCACACCCGGCCCAGTGGCACGTCCAGCCCGGGGTGGTCGAGCGGCAGCAGCACGTCCGGCGCCAGCGGCAGCGCCTCGCCGGCCGGTGGGTCCCACAGGCACAGCGCGGGGTGCCCGCCGTCCATCGACGAGCGGTACCACAGTCCGTCCAGCTCCGGGAAGGCCGCGCGGATCGCCCGCGCCCACGCCTGCGTGATCTTCTTCGGCCCGCTCGAAATCTCCTGCGACGCCCCGACCCGCGTCGGCCACAGGCCGGTCAGGTCGAGCAGCCTCAGCGACCGCGACGGGCGCACCACGACCAGCCTCGGGAGCCGCGTCCTGCGGTCGACCAGCGACGTCGTCTGGAACACCTCCGCCACGCTCGTCCGCACAGTCAGCCCGAAGTACAGCACCCCGTGCCCCGGATCGGTGACGGCGCGCCCGTCCCGGCTGGGCGGCTGCGGGTCGAAGCGGCCGTGCGGCAGCGGGCCGGTGTAGCGGAACGTGTTCCACTGCTGCGGGTGGTTGCCGCCCGCGGTGAAGATCCGCACCAGCCGCCGCGTCGGCGGCACGGTCACGATGTCGACGTCGGCGCGCAGGGCAGCGAGGAGCTCAGCCCGCGACGGCGGGAGTGGCAAACGGGCCATGAGATGCGGGGCGGCCTCAGAACGGGGTGCCGAGCGTGGCGGCGAGCGCGGCGACCGGCTCGGGGTCGCCCCCGGCCAGCAGCCACTGCCGCGGGGTGGCGGGCCGCCCGCCGATCTGCAGGTCGGCCTGCTCGGTGTTCATGAACGCGGCCACGACCAGCGCGGGCTGGTCGTCCGGCACAGCGGCCAGCACGGCCTCCAGCCCGGGCAGCGCGCCCCGCTCGCCGAACTGCCACGACGGCAGCCGCCAGCCGCCCTGGTCCTTCCAGCCGGTCAGGCGCCGGTCGGCCAGCTTGTGCCGGATCCGGCTCGGGTCCACGCCCAGCCGCCGTGCGGCCTCGGCGACCGTGAGGGCGGACTCGGCCAGCACCGCGTGCGCCGCCACCGACGGCGCGCGGCTGTCCGGCTCGTCGTCGCGCCGGGGCGACAGATCGAGCCCCGCCTCGGCGAGCGCGGCCCGCTGCCCCTCGGAGAAGAAGGACACCGGGTCCGGGTTCGGCGGGGCGAGGCGGCGCGCGGCGTCCTCGACCAGCGAGAGGAAATCCGCGGCGTCGATCCGGAGGCCTGCCTTGGCGAGGACGTTCTCCAGCGCGACCGTCATGAGCCTCAGCATAGCGCTCGGCGTGCGGGTTCGTGCGCCCTAGGGGAAACTGTCCGCAGAGGACACGATCTTGTCCACTCTTGACATGTGTGGCGGGTCACTCTAGGTTCGGCCGAGTAATCGATTTCTCGCAGCGTGGCGAGGGGGGCCAGCATGGACGCGGAGCCACGGTCGCCCCTGGTCGAGCTGGCCGGGGTGAGCAAGTCCTACGGCGGAGTTCATGCGGTGCGTGACGTCGATTTCACTGTGCGTGCCGGAGAAGTCCACGCGCTGCTCGGGGAAAACGGCGCGGGCAAGTCCACTCTGATGAAGATCCTCTCCGGTGAGGTGGGCGGCCACCGCGGGGAAATCCGCATCGACGGCGAGCCCGTCCGGTTCGCCCGGCCCGCCGACGCGCAGCGCGCCGGGGTCGCGATGATCCACCAGGAACTCGACCTCGTCCCGGCGCTGCCGATCGCCGAGAACGTGTTCCTCGGCCGCGAGCCCCGCACCCGCTTCGGCACCATCGATCGCCGCCGGATGGTGCGCGAGACCGCGCGCCTGCTGGACCGCATCGGCGTCGCGCTCGACCCGCGCCGTCCGGTGGAGGAGCTGCGCACCGGCGAGCAGCAGCTGGTCACCATCGCGAAGGCGCTGTCGCTGGACGCCCGGATCATCGTCATGGACGAGCCGACCTCCGCGCTGTCCGCGCCGGAGATCGACCGGCTGTTCGCCGTGATCGCCGAACTGCGCCGCGCCGGCGCCGGCGTCGTCTACATCTCGCACCGCATGGACGAGATCGGCCGCGTCGCCGACCGCGCGACCGTGCTCCGCAACGGCGAGGTGGTGGCGGAGTTCGACGCGCGGGCGATGACCGCGCAGCAGGCGTCCGAGGCGATGGTCGGCAGGCCGGTCGAGTCGATGTTCCGCACCGGCGACGGCGCGGGCGCGGGGGAGGAGCTGCTGCGCGTCGAGGACCTGGTCGTGCAGTCGCGGCGCCCCGGCCGCCGTGATCCGGCCGGCATCAGCCTGCGGGTCGGGCGCGGTGAGATCGTCGGCGTCGCCGGGCTTCTCGGCGCGGGCCGCACGGAGCTGCTCGAGACGATCTACGGCGTCGGGGGACGCTGGTCCGGGCGGATCCTGCTGCGCGGCGAGGAGATCCGCCCGCGCGGCCCCCGCGCGGCGCTGCGCCTGGGCATCGCGTTCGTGCCCGAGGACCGGCGCGTCGCGGGCCTGGCGCTGGAGCACTCGGTGCTCGCCAACACGGTGCTGTCCATAGTGGACCGCATCGCGCGGGCCGGGGTGGTGCCGCGGCGGCGGGAACGCGCCGCGGCGCAGGAGATGGTCGACCGCCTCGGCGTGAAGCTCGCGTCGCTGCGGGACCCGGCAGGCTCGCTGTCCGGCGGCAACCAGCAGAAGGTCGTGCTGGGGCGCGGCCTGCTCACCGAACCCGCGCTGCTGCTGCTGGACGAGCCGACCCGCGGGGTGGACGTCGGCGCGAAGGCCGAGATCTACCGGCTCCTCGGCGAGGCGGCGAGCAGGGGCGTGGGGGTCCTGCTCGCGTCGTCGGAGCCCGCCGAGCTGATCGGCGTCTGCCACCGCGTGGTCGTGCTGCGGGACGGCCGCAGCGTGCGGGAACTGGACACGGCGAACACCACCGAAGCGGAGCTGCTGGCGTTCTCGATGGGCGAGGGGGCCGTCGAGGACCTGGTGGCGGAAGGGACGTCATGACCAAGGTGGCCGCGTTGCCCGACCTCGCCCGCCCCGGCGGCGGGCTGCTGGCGACGCTGTTCCGGTTCCAGAGCCTGTTCGGCCTGGTGCTGGTGTTCATCGCCGCGGTGGTGTACTCGCCGAGCAAGAACGGCGAGCTCGTGTTCCTGGACTCGGGCAACCTGTTCAACGTCGTGCGCTCGATGTCGGAGATCGGGATCCTCGCCGTCGGGATGACGCTGGTGATCCTCATCGGCGGCATCGACTTGTCCGTCGGGTCGGTGCTCGGTCTGGCCAGCGTCGGGGTGGCGGTCCTGCTCACCGAGAACGACCTCGGGCTGGTGCCGGCGGTGGCGCTGGTGCTCGCGATCGGGCTCGGGTTCGGGCTGCTGCAGGGGTTCGCGATCACCTCGTTCGGCATCCAGGCGTTCATCGTGACTCTGGCCGGCATGCAGATCGCGCGCGGCCTGGCGCGGATCTGGTCCGGCGGGCAGGGCGTGTCGATCACCTACGGCGAGGGGCCGGGGCAGGCGCCGGAGACGTTTTCGCTGCTGGGGGAGCGCACCTTCAACGGGCTGGTGCCGATCCCCGCGCTGATCTTCCTGGTGGTCGCCGCACTGGCGGTGGTGCTGCTGCGGGTCAGCGCGTTCTCCCGGCACATCTACGCCATCGGTGGCAACGAGAAGGCCGCGCGCCTGTCCGGCGTGCCGGTCAAGCGGGTGAAGATCATCGTGTTCGGCCTGTGCGGGCTGCTGGCGGCGCTGGCCGGGATCGTGCACGCCGGGCAGCTCAACTTCGGCGGACCCAACGACGGCGCGATGTACGAGCTGGACGCGATCGCCGCCGTGGTCATCGGCGGCACCAGCCTGATGGGCGGGCGCGGTTCGGTGGTCGGCACGGTGGCCGGCGCGCTGCTGGTCGGCGTGCTGCGCAACATCCTGGGCCTGAACAACGTGGACTCCAACGTCCAGTTGCTCGTGATCGGCCTGGTCATCGTGCTCGCCGCGGGGCTGCAGCGGCTGCGCCCGGCATCGGTTTCCTGACGAGAGGGGAAGAATCATGCGGAAGTCCCGTGGCCTGGCGGCGGTGGGCGCGTGCCTGCTGCTCGCGGCCTGCGGCACCACGAACGAGAACTCGGGCAGCGGCGGGGGCGCGCAGGGTGCGCCGGAGCGCTGCGGCGCCGACGGGCAGTACACGATCGGGATGAGCCAGGCCAACGTCGCCGAGCCGTACCGGCAGCGGATGGACGACGACATCCGCGCCGCGGCCGCGTCGGTGCCGCAGTTCACCGTCAACTTCGCCGACGCCGCGCAGGACAACTCGAAGCAGGTCGAGCAGGTCGACAACTTCATCACCCAGCAGGTCGACCTGCTCATCATCAGCCCCAACGAGGCGACGCCGCTGACCGCGCCGGTGAAACGCGCCTACGACAAGGGGATCCCGGTGCTGGTGCTGGACCGCAAGGTCGACGGCGACGCCTACACGTCGTTCATCGGCGCGGACAACGTCGACATCGGGCGGCAGGCCGGCGAGTACTTCAAGACGACGTTGCTGCCGAACGGCGGCAAGATCGGCGAGCTGCGCGGGCTGGCCGGGTCGACCCCGGCGCGGGAGCGGCACGACGGCTTCATGCAGGGCATTCAGGGCTCGAAGATCGAGATCGTGGCCGCGCAGGACGGCGACTGGCTGCGGGACAAGGGCCAGCAGCAGGCCGACGCGATCCTCAAGGCGAACCCGGACATCCAGGCGATCTACTCGCACAACGACCCGATGGGCGAGGGAGCCCGCATAGCCGCGACGAACGCCGGGCGGCCCGACCTGCCGATCACCGGGATCGACGGGTTGCCCATCGAGTCGGGCGGGCTGAAGGCCGTCGAGGCGGGCCGCCTGTCGGCGACGTTCATATACCCGACGGGCGGGCAGGAGGCGATCGCCGCGGCGAAGAGCATCCTGGTGGACTGCCGCCAGGTGCCGAAAACGCAGACGCTGCCGACGAAGCTGGTGACGAAGGACAACGCGGCGGCCACGTACGCGGAGCTGAACAGCGGGTCCTGACCGTGTCGCGCGCCGTCCCGTCGCCCCGGCGGCGGGACGGCCCCGGATCGCCGCCGGAAACGAACCCCGTCAGGCGCGGTGGCTGCTGCCCCGCTCGATGAGCTGCGCCTCCAGCGTCGTCGCGGTCGGGGGCAGCGAGCCATCGGCTATCCGGGCCAGCAGCAGCCGCGCCGCCTCCGCGCCGATCTCGTACGCCGGCTGGGCCACGACGGTCAGCGGCGGGTCGATGAGCGTCGCCCAGGGGACGTCGTCGAAGGCGACCACCCCGACGTCCCGCCCCAGCCGCAGCCCGGCGGCCCGCAGCGCCTCCAGCACGCCGATCGCCATCGCGCTGTTGGCCACCAGCAGCGCGTCGGGCGGCTCCGCCTCGGCCAGCAGCGCACGCGTCGCCGCCTCGCCGCCGGACGCCCGGTACTCGGCCCGCCGCTCGCGCCGCTTCCGCCGCCCGAGCGCGTCCCGGTACCCCGCCAGCCGGTCGTCGGCCGTGCGCACCCCCGCCGGCCCGGTCACGCACCCGACCCGCTGGTAACCGGCCGCCAGCAGGTGCTCGGCCGCCGCCCTGGCCGCGGCCCGGCTGTCGACCAGCACCTGATCACCGGTGCCCGCGCGCAGCGGCCGGTCCACCGCGACGACCGGCGTTCCGCGCCCCAGCAGCATCTCGACCCCGGCCCACTCGTCGGTCGGCGAGATCACCACCCCGGCCACCCGCTCCTGCAGCGCCACGTCGATGTAGCGGCGCTCCTTCTCGGCGCTCTCGTCGGAATTGCACAGCACCACGGAGTAACCGGCCGTCTGCGCCACGTCCTCGACGCCGCGGGCGATCGCGGTGAAGAACGGGTTCTCCACATCGGAGATGATCAGCGCCAGGACCGCGGTCTCCTGCCTGCGCAGGTTCCGCGCGAGCCCGTTGGGCTGGTAGCCCAGCTCTTCCGCGGCCGCGCGCACCCTGGCGACCAGCGCCGGATCCACTGTGGACACGCCGTTCAGCGCCCGCGACACGGTGGCCGTGGACACCCCGGCGCGCCGCGCCACATCGCTGATGGTCGCCACCGCGACCTCCCGTCTTCCTCGCCGCTCACGCGGTGGACGGGCGGCTATTGACACCGTCCGGGGTCCAGAATAGCGTCTTGAGTAATCGATTACCCGCCCTAGGAGGCAGCGTGGCCCGCATCGGCGTGATCAGCATTTCCGACGGGCGTGACCATGTGCACGCGCGCAACGCCCGGTTCATCCAGTCCAAACAGGACGAGCTCGTGCGGTCGCTGACCGCGGCGGGGCACGAGGTGGTCGCGGGCCGGGACCTGGTCGCGACCAACACGCTGGCCACGTCGGTGGCGCGCGAGGTCGCCGCCGCCGGGGTGGACGTCACGATCTTCTACTACGCGGTGTGGAGCTTCCCGCACTTCACGATGCTCGCCGCGGACGCCACGCGCAGCCCGCTGATCCTGGTCGCCAGCACCGACCCGACCGAGCCGGGTCTGGTCGGCATGCTCGCCGCGGGCGGCGCGCTGGACCAGATCGGCCGCGCCCACACCCGGTTGTGGGGCGCGCCGGACGACGCGGACCTGGCCGGCCGGGTCGGCGCGCACGCGCGGGCCGCCGCCGCGGTCGCGTCGCTGCGCGGGTCCACCTTCGGCCGCTTCGGCGGCCGCCCGATGGGCATGAACACCGCGGTCGCCAACACCGACCAGTGGATGCGCCAGTTCGGCGTCGACGTCGAGGAGATCGACCAGTACGAGCTGGTGCTGCGCGCGGAGAAGGCCGACGTCGGCGAAGCGGCCAAGGCGCGCCGCTGGATCGAGGAGCACGCGGCCGGGGTCCACTACGACGGCCAGAAGCTCACGCCCGAGCTGCTGGAGCGGCAGATCCGGTCGTACCTGGCGATCCGCGACATCATCGACGAGCGCAAGCTCGACTTCTCCGGCATCAAGGGCCAGCCGGAGCTGACCGAGCACTTCGCCACGATGGACGTCACCGAGGCTTTCCTCAACGACCCCTACGACTGGAACGGCCCCAAGCCGGTGCACGTCACCGCCACCGAGGCGGACATGGACGGCGCGCTGACCATGCAGCTCATGCACAAGATCTCCGGCGACCCGGTGCTGTTCGCCGACGTCCGCCACTACCACGCCGACCGCGACATCTGGGACCTGTGCAACTCCGGCCAGCACGCCACCTGGTACGCCGCGCGCAGCGACGACCCGGCGGAGAACCTGGCGAAGGTCCACTTCTACCCGGAGGTGTTCTTCTTCCCCGCGGGCGGTGCGTCGGTCCAGCACATCGCCGCGCCCGGGCAGATGACGCTGGGACGGCTCACCCGGCAGGCGGGGGAGTACCGTCTGCAGCTGATGCTGGGCGAGTTCGAGAACTACGACGACGAGACCAACGAGTCCCTGATGCGCCAGTCCACGCCGGAGTGGCCGCACGCGTGGGCGCGCCTGGACGCACCCGCCGAGACGTTCCTGTCGCGGTTCGGGGCCAACCACATCCACGCCATCCCGGGCGACCGCCGCGCCGAGCTGCGTGCCGCGGCCGGCCTGCTGGGCGTCGACGTGCACGAGTGGTCCCGTGACTGACCTGCTGCTCGGCATCGACATCGGGACGTCCAGCTCGAAGGGCGTCCTGGTCACCCGCGACGGCGAGATCGTGGCCCGCGCGTCGCGGGCGCACGACACCTCGTGCCCGCACCCGGGCTGGGTCGAGCACGACGCGGAAACCGTGTGGTGGCAGGACTTCCTGGCGCTGACCCGGGAACTGGTGGCGGCGGCCGGCGACCGGAAGCCGGCGGCGCTGGCCGTGAGTGGCATCGGGCCGGTGCTGCTGCCCGCCGACTCCGACGGCACCCCGCTGCGGCCGGCCATCCTGTACGGCGTGGACACCCGCGCCTCCCGGGAGATCGAGGAGCTGACCGCGGAGCTCGGCGCGGAATCCATTGTGGAGCGCGCGGGCACGGCGCTGTCGTCGCAGGCGGTCGGCCCGAAGTGGCGCTGGCTCGCCCGGCACGAGCCGGAGGTGTTCCGGCGCACCCGGCTGTTCCTGATGTGCAGTTCCTACCTGGTGCACCGGCTGACCGGCGAGTACGTCCTGGACCACCACTCGGCCAGCCAGTGCGACCCGATGTACGACCTGCGCGCGGGGGACTGGGCCGCGGACTGGGCGGCGCTGTGCGCGCCCGGGGTCGAGATGCCGCGGCTGGTGTGGCCGACCGAGGTGGCCGGTGTGGTGAGCGCGGCCGCGGCGGCGGAAACCGGTCTGCCGCAGGGCCTCCCGGTCACGGCCGGGACGGTCGACGCGTGGGCCGAGGCCGCCAGCGTCGGCGTGGCCGAGCCGGGCGACACGATGGTCATGTACGGCACCACGATGTTCCTCATCCAGGTGCTGGCCGACCCGCGCCCGCACACCGGCCTGTGGACGACGTGCGGCGCCTTCCCCGGCACGTACTCGCTGGCGGCCGGGATGGCGACCTCCGGCGCGATCACCGACTGGCTGCGCCGGCTCGTCGGCGGCGACTTCGCGACCCTGGTCGACGAGGCCGCGAAGGTGCCGCCCGGCAGCCGGGGCCTGCTGATGCTGCCCTACTTCGCGGGCGAGCGCACGCCGCTGTTCGACCCGGACGCCCGCGGCGTGCTGGCGGGGCTGACCACCTCGCACGGCATCGGCGAGATCTACCGCGCCGCGCTGGAGGGCATCGCCTACGGCGTGCGGCACAACCTGGAGGCCATGCGCGACTCCGGCGGCGCGGCGCGCAGGCTGGTCGCGGTCGGCGGCGGCACGCAGGGCGGGCTGTGGACGCAGATCGTCAGCGACGTGACGGGCGCCGACCAGCAGGTGCCCGCGGAGACGATCGGCGCGGCGTTCGGCGACGCGCTGCTGGCGGCCGTCGCGATCGGCGCGGAACCGGACGTCACGCGCTGGAACCCGGTGGCGAGCACGGTTCGCCCGGATCCGGCCGCGGTGGACACCTATGACCGGTTTTATACGCGGTACCGCGAACTCTACCCCTCCACAAAGGACATAACGCACTTTCTGGCCGAGCGTCAGCGGGAGAGCGGGCACTAGCCTTGGCCGGGTGTTTTCCGAACCCTCGGGCCAGGGCTGGCAGCAGGTCGGCGAACTCGTGCTCGCGCTGGTGCTGTGCTCGCTGATCGGCCTGGAACGCGAACTGAAGCAGAAGAGCGCCGGCTTGCGCACGCACACGCTGGTCGGGGTGGGCGCGGCGCTGTTCCTCCTGGTGAGCAAGTACGGCTTCACCGACGTGCTCGAGCCGGGGCGGATCGTGCTGGACCCGTCGCGGGTGGCGGCGCAGATCGTGTCCGGGATCGGGTTCATCGGCGGCGGGCTGATCTTCGTGCGGCGCGACGTGGTGCGCGGCCTGACCACCGCGGCGGTGGTGTGGATGAGCGTGGCGGTGGGCTGCGCGTGCGCGGCCGGGCTGCCGCTCCTGGCGGTGGTCGTCACCGCGGCGCACTTCGTGGTGGTCTACGGCTACCCGCCGCTGGTGCGGCTGCTGACGCGCCGGCGCCCCGCGACGACGACGGTCCGGCTGGCCTACCGGGACGGCGAGGGGGCGCTGCGCCGGATCCTGGAACTGGCGACCCGCTCCGGCTACTCGGTCCAGCAGGCCCTGACCAACCGCCGCGACTCCGGCGGCGTGATCGACCTGAGCATGCGGCTGCTCGGGCCGCGCGGCGTCGACGACCTGCTCGCCAGGCTGGCCGAGCAGCCCGGGATCCTCGCCGTCGAGACCGGCGCGATCGACGACACGAGCGAGTAGAAGTCGCAGGTCAGCGGGGTTGCACTACCCCGAGCGGGTGAAAAGCGGACGGTGATGTACCCGCCAGGTAACGATTGACGCTCGGCTTGCGAGGAATGGTTGACGCGCTCGGTGGAAGCGCGGTGAGCCGAGAGAAGACGACGCCATGGGTGTTGTTCCCACCGTGGGTCCCGGGCCGGGACCGCGGCGGCCGCTGGCCAGTTCGATGGCGGTGTTCGCCGCCCTCGGGGTGGTCCTGACGGTCGGCCTCACCTCGCTGCTCGTCGCCGGGCAGCGGTCCGCCGACCCGTCGGTGGGGTCGCTCAGCGGGGCCAGCGCGCCGGTCGTGGCGCCGGTCGCGCCCGTGCCGCAGGTGTCCTACGCCGTGACGTACGAGCTGACGGGCGGCGCCGGGGCGCTGAACGTGACGTACGTGGCGAAGGGCGCCGACATCGCGCAGGTCCTGGAAACGGACACCCCGTGGTCGGTGTCGATCGAGCGCACCGGGCCGCAGGGCTCGGACCAGTACTTCAGCCTGACGGCGCAGAACGCCGGTGGCGGCACCCTGACGTGCCGCATCATCGTCGACGGGGTCGTGGTGAGCGAGCGGTCCGTGTCGGCGCCGCAGGGGATGGTGCGCTGCTCGAAGTCGCTGCCCTGACCCGTCCGGGCCGCCTCCCGCGATCGCCGTGGGGCACGATCACCTCGTGAACGGTGCGACCCTGCATACCGGTCCGGTGCTGGCCGTCGTCCTCGCCGCGCTCGTCGCGGTGGGCGCCCTCGCGGTGTGGCTCGGCCGGCTCGGGCCGGGGTGGGCGGTCGCGACGGCGGCCGGTCGCGCGATCGTCCAGCTGGGCGCGGTGTCGCTGCTGATCACCGCCGTGCTCCGGTCCGGCTGGCTGACCGGGCTGTTCGTGCTGCTCATGTTCACCGTCGCCGCGGTCACCTCGGCCCGCCGCGTCGGGCTCCCGCTGCGCCGCGCGCCGTGGATCGCCGTCGCGCTGGCCGGCGGTGTCCTCCCGGTGCTCGCGCTGGTGCTCGGGTCGGGGGTGGTGCCGCTGGAGCCGATCGCGGTGGTGCCGATCGCCGGGATCGTCATCGGCGGCGCCATGAGCGCGACGTCCCAGGCCGCCCGCCGCGCCCTCGACGAGCTGGCCACACGCCACGGCGAGTACGAAGCCGCCCTCGCGCTCGGTTTCCTGCCGCGAGCGGCCGCGCTGGAGATCTGCCGTCCCAGCGCCGGGCAGGCGCTGATCCCCGCGCTCGACCAGACCCGCACGGTCGGCCTGGTGACCCTGCCCGGCGCGTACGTCGGCGTGCTGCTCGGCGGGGCCAGCCCGGTGCAGGCCGGGGTGACGCAGGTGCTGGTCCTGATCGGGCTGCTGGCCGCCGAGGCGATCGCCGTGCTCGTGGCGGTCCAGCTCGTGGCGGCGGGACTCGTCGATCGCGGTTAGCGTGGGGGCATGACTGTTGCGGACTTGGTGATCGACGGGTTCGGCCGCATCCAGGAGGTCGTGCACGAGGCCGTCGACGGGCTGACCGAGGACCAGCTGGCCGAGCGCCTCGACGAGGACGCCAACTCGATCGCGTGGCTGGTCTGGCACCTCACGCGCGTGCAGGACGACCACATCGCGGACCTGGCCGGCACGCCGCAGGTGTGGAGCGAGCAGGGGTGGCACGAGCGGTTCGGGCTGCCGTTCCGGCCGTCGGCGACCGGCTACGGGCACCGCTCCAAGGACGTCGCCGCGGTGCGCGCGGAGGCCAAGCTGCTCACCGGCTACCACGACGCAGTGCACGACTCGACGGTCGCGTGGCTGGGCTCGCTGCGCGAGGACCGGCTGGACGACGTGGTCGACGAAGCGTGGGACCCGCCGGTCACCCTCGGGGTCCGGCTGGTCAGCATCCTGTCCGACGACCTCCAGCACGCCGGGCAGGCGGCGTTCATCCGCGGCGTCCTGGAGCGGCGCTAGGTGTACTGCTAGGGCGGCGGGAACTCGGCCGCGACCTCGGCGGCGTCGTCCATCGCCGCCGGGTCCGGCCGCCCGCCACCGGGAGCGGCCTCGGCGATGACGACGAGCGAGCCGTCGCGCCGCGACCCGTAGTACTGCCCGGTGAACTCGACGCCGGCGAGGCCGAGCGCGCCGGCCGCGAGGGGCTCGACGTTGCCCGTGCCGTCGGTGTCGGCGAGCTCCTTGAGCTCGGCCGCGGTGCTCGCGGTGGGCATGCGCACCCACGCGATCGACACGACGACGGTGTTGCCGCGCGTGTCGCCGATGGCGAGGAGGAGCCGGTCCAGCTTGCGGCACGGGTGCTTCCGGAAGAACTGCTGGACCTGGCCGTAGGAGTGGGAGCCGCAGGCCGTCGCGGCGTGAGCGGCCTGCCGCAGCTGACGCAGGCCGATGCGGTTCCAGGCCTCGCCGCGCTGCCCCTTGCGGGCGGCGTCCTTGCCGGCCGACTTGCCGTGGGCGGAGGTGGCGGTGCCGCCGGTGACGCCGCCGCCCGTGGTCAATCCGGCTCCGCCCGCCGCGAGCGCACCCACCGCCACGGCCGCGACGACCGCCTTGCCGCCCTTCTTGGGGCGGTCCTCCCCGAAGGGGCGCTTCGTGCCGTTGATCGTGCGGACCATGGCCGAAATAGTCGCCGCTTCACCCCATTGGTTTCATCGTTCGCGGCGAAATCGCTCGAATGGCCCAGTCCCGAATTCCGGCGAGATTTCACATGCTCCCGGTATCCCCGAAAGAACCGCTGGTCGCGACTGACAAAACCGGCACTGTCCAAACAGGACAAGGAAGCAACCGAGGGTGTTCTCGCCGGTTCATCCGAACAGGACCCCGGATCGCTCACCTGGCCGTTGCCGCCAACCGATCACCGGTGGCACCGTCGAAGACATGCAGGCCTTCACTCTGCCCGAGTTCTACGTCCCCCATCCGGCCAGGATCAACCCGAACCTGGAGGGCACCCGCGCGCACAGCATGGACTGGGCGCGCCGCATGGGCATGCTCGACGCGGCCAAGCCCGGCGGAGGTGTGGTGTGGACCGAGGCGGCGCTGGCCAAGATGGACTACGCCCTCATGTGCGCCTACACGCACCCGGACTGCGAGGGCCCGGCCCTCGACCTGATCACCGACTGGTACGTCTGGGTGTTCTTCTTCGACGACCACTTCCTCGAGCAGTTCAAGTACTCCCGCGACATGGCCGGCGCGAAGGAGTACCTGGACCGCCTCGAGTTGTTCATGACCGCGCCCGGCCAGGAGCCGCCGGAGCCGGCGAACCCCGCCGAGGCCGGGCTGAAGGACCTGTGGGCACGCACGATCCCGGCGATGTCGGAGGGGTGGCGGCGGCGGTTCACGCTGAGCACCCACAACCTGATGGTCGAGTCGATGTGGGAGCTGGCGAACATCGACCTGGGCCGCGTCGCCAACCCCATCGAGTACATCCAGATGCGGCGGCGGGTCGGCGGTGCGCCGTGGTCGGCGAACCTGGTCGAGTACGCCGTGCGGGCCGAGGTGCCCGACCGGCTGTCGGCGACGCGGCCCGTCGAGGTCTTGTCCGACACGTTCGCCGACGCCGTGCACCTGCGCAACGACCTGTTCTCCTACCAGCGCGAGGTGCGGGAGGAGGGCGAGAACTCCAACGCCGTGCTGGTGCTCGAACGGTTCCTCGGCTGTTCCACGCAGGAGGCGGCCGAGCTGGTCAACGACCTGCTGACGTCGCGCCTGCAGCAGTTCGAGGACACCGCGCTGGTCGAGGTGCCCGCGCTGCTGGCCGAGCACGCGGCCCTGCCGCACGAGCAGATCGCCGTCGGGGCGTACGTGAAGGGGCTGCAGGACTGGCAGTCCGGCGGTCACGAGTGGCACGCGAGGTCCAGCCGGTACATGAACGAGGGCGCGGCCGAGGGCGGCTCCAGCCGGCTCACCGCCGGGCCGGTCCTGCGCACCCGGAGGCAGCAGCGCGACCACGTGCCGTTCACCAAGGTCGGGCACCTGCCGCTGCCCGAGATCTACATGCCGTACGCGTTCCGCATGAGCCCGCACCTGGAGGAGGCGCGGGAGCAGAACGCGCAGTGGTGCCGGGAGATGGGTTTCTACGATTCGGTGCCGGGTGTGGAGGCCGGCGGGGTGTGGGACGAGGAGCGGCTGCGCGGGATCGACCTGGCGCACTGCGCGTCGATGATCCACGCCGACGCCGATCCGGACGAGCTGCACCTGTCCACGGCGTGGCTGGCGTGGGGCACCTACGGCGACGACTACTTCCCGGCGGTGTTCGGCGCGGGCCGCAACGTGCCCGCCGCGAAGGTGACCAACGACCGGCTGTCGCTGTTCATGCCGCTGGACGCGGGGGAGACGCCGGAGCCGCTGACCCCGCTGGAGCGCGGCCTGCAGGACCTGTGGCGGCGCACGGCGACCCCGCTGAGCGGCGACGCGCGGCGGGTGTTCCGGAAGGCGGTCGAGGACATGACCGCGAGTTGGGTGTGG
This sequence comes from Amycolatopsis sp. ATCC 39116, assembly GCF_000231075.2. Classification (NCBI taxonomy): domain Bacteria; kingdom Bacillati; phylum Actinomycetota; class Actinomycetes; order Pseudonocardiales; family Pseudonocardiaceae; genus Amycolatopsis; species Amycolatopsis sp. ATCC 39116. Next base: position 35,091 of record NZ_AFWY03000028.1, read on the forward strand.
GAGCTGGCCAACCAGGCGCAGAACCGCATCCCGGACCCGATCGACTACGTCGAAATGCGGCGGCGCACGTTCGGCTCGGACATGACGATGAGCCTGGCGCGGATCACGCACCTGACCGAGGTGCCGCCGGAGCTGTTCGGCACGAGGACGCTGCGTGAGCTGGAGACCGCGGCGCAGGACTACGCGTGCTTCGCCAACGACCTGTTCTCCTACCAGAAGGAGATCGAGTTCGAGGGCGAGCTGCACAACATGGTGCTGGTGGTGGAGCACTTCCTCGGCCTGGACCGGCTCGCTGCGCGGGACGTGGTGAACGACCTGATGACGGCGCGAATGCGGCAGTTCGAGCACATCCTCGCCACGGACCTGCCCCAGCTCTTCGAGGACGCCGAACTGGACCAGCCCGCCCGCGACGCGCTCCTCCGCCACGCCGACGAGCTGAAGGACTGGATGTCGGGCATCCTCGAGTGGCACCGCCAGTGCGTGCGGTACACCGAGCCGGAGCTCAAGCGCCTGACCACGCCCGCGGCGCCGGCGTTCCCCGCCGGGCTCGGCATGTCGGCCCTCCGGCTGGCCGACCGCTTCCGGGCCGCCTCGGCCTGACGCCCCGCGCGGCCACGGGCGGGGGTGAGCGGCGGGTGGTTCAGGCCGGGGCGATCAGTTGCCGAGGGCGGCGCGGTCGCGCCTGGCGCGGCGCGGGCAGTGGCGAGCAGCCTCCGTCCGGGAGACCGTTCACGCCGAGCGGCAGCTCCCGAGCAAGATCACTCCCGGAGAAGTCACCCCCGCCGGGAATCACCCCCGCCGGGAATCACCCCCGCCGGGAGATCACCCGCGCCGGGAGAGTCACCCCTCCGCCGGGGGATCACTTCGCGGGGGAAATCACCCGCGCCCGGCGGCTTCCTTCGCGCCGCGCACGGCGAGCTTGTCCGCGCGTTCGTTCTCGGGGTGTCCGGCGTGCCCCTTGATCCAGTGCCACTGCACCTCGTGCGCGCCGATCGCCGCGTCCAGGCGTTGCCACAGGTCCGCGTTCTTCACCGGCTCGCGGCTCGCCGTCTGCCAGCCGTTCGTCTTCCAGCGCGGCATCCACTGCGTGACGCCGTTGCGGACGTAGCTCGAGTCCGTGTACACCCGCACCACCGAGGGCCGCGTCAGCGCCTCCAGCGCGCGGATCGGCGCCATCAGCTCCATGCGGTTGTTCGTCGTCGTGCCGGGCTCGCCGCCGTAGAGCTCCTTCTCGTGCCGCCCGTAGCGCAGCACCGCGCCCCAGCCGCCCGGCCCGGGGTTCCCGCTGCACGCGCCGTCGGTGTAGATGTCCACGACCGGCCCGTCCTCCTGCACGTGCGGAAGCGTAGCAGCGGCAACGAATCGTTCACCCCACGGCCACACCCGATCAAGTAACTTCCGCGCTCCGGGCGCGACTCCAGGAGGAGGCCCTCCGGACTCACCCGCGGGAGTGGATCATGCGTTACCGGCCCATCGGCAGCGATCCCCTGGACGGGCGGCTCGGCCGCTACATCCCGGACGACTGGCGCCACCTGGAGAACTACCCGATCACCGCGCTGCCGGAGGTGGACCGCCCCAGCGCCGTGCCCGTGGTGATCGGCGTCAACTGGTACGAGGCGTTCGACGAGCCGGAACGCGACGAGCGGTCCGGCGAGATCTTCATCGGCCACCGCCGCGACCTCGGCGCCATCCGGGGCGGGCACTGCGTCTGCCTGGAACCGGGCGGCAGCCCCGACACCGACGACTGGTACCGCTTCTACGACCAGGGCAGCGAGGGCGCGTGCGTCGGTTTCGGCTGGTCGCGCTGCATGACCCTGCTGAACAAGGGCCTGTATGCCGCGCGCTGGCTGTGGGACCGCGCCAAGGAACGCGACGAGTGGCCGCAGACCAACCCCGGCGACGACGAGGGCACCTCCGTCCGCGCCGCCGCCGAAGTGCTCGTCGCCGCCGGTCACGTGGACTGGCAGGAGGACTTCGCCAGGGACGACTCGGGCGAGCGCGCCGGCTACGAGCCGGACGTGGCCGACGGGATCCTCGCGTTCCGCTGGGCGACCTCCGCCGCGGAGGTGCGCCAGGTGCTCGCCAACTCGCGCGCCGACGAGCTGAACGCGGTGCCGATCCTCAACTCCTGGGGCGGCAACTACCCGCACCGGGTGTGGATGCCCGACGAAGTCCTCGACCGGCTCATCGGCGAAGACGGCGAAGTCGCGATCCCGACGGACCGCTGACATGACCGCCTACCCGGACCGCGACGCGGTCGAGAAGCGCGTGCACGAGCGCGAGGACGAACGCCTGCGCAAGATCGCCATCCTGGCCGAGCCGTTCGGGCTCGCCAGGGCCGACGACCCCGGCCGGGTCGCCACCCGCATCGACCGGCTGAGCCGGTCCCGCCCGGACGTCCGCCCGGTCGACCCGGTCGCGATCGCGGAGGGGGAGGAGGGCGCGCTGCGCGACGCGGGCACCGTGCTGGAGCGGATCATCCGCACCGACGACCTGCTCGGTGTCGGCTACCTCGAAGGCGGGGTGCGCGCGGCGAAGGCGGTGGGCCGCATCTCCATCCGCGACGACCGCGGCCGCCTGCGCGGTTACGGCACCGGATCGCTGGTGTCGCCGGAGCTGCTGCTCACCAACCACCACGTGCTCGCCGACGCCGCGACCGCCGCGTGCAGCGTCGTCGAGTTCGACTACCAGGACGGCGCCGACGGCCTGCCGTTGCCGGTGCGGCTGTTCGCGCTGGACCCGAAGCGGTTCTTCGCGGCCGACCAGGGCCTGGACTTCGCGCTCGTCGCGGTCCGGGCCACCGCCGCGGAACTCGCGGCGTTCGGGTTCAACCGGCTCGTCGAGGCCGAGGGCAAGGCGATCGTCGGCGACTACGTGACGATCGTGCAGCACCCGAATGGCGAGCGGAAGCAGATCGCGTTGCGGGAGAACCGGATCGTCGACGTGCTGGAGCGTTTCCTGCACTACGAGACGGACACCGAACCGGGCTCGTCGGGCTCGCCGGTCTTCAACGACCAGTGGGAGATCGTGGCGCTGCACCACGCCAGCGTCGCCGCGCCGCGGCAGGGCGAACTGGGCGGCGTCGTCAACGAGGGGGTGCGCGTCAGCCGCCTGCTGGCCGCCCTGCGCGCCCGCACGTTCCCGCCCGAGCAGCAGGCCCTGCTGGCCGGCGTGTTCGGCGAGCCGTCGCCGGTGGTGGCCGCTCCCGTCACCGAGGCCATCCGCATCGACCCGGACTACGGCAACCGGTCCGGTTACGACCCGGATTTCCTGGCCGGGCACCGGGTTCCGCTGCCCGAGCTGTCCCCGGACCTGGCGCCGCTGGCCGCGGTGAACCGGCAGGCCACGAGCGAGCCGAAGCACGTGCTGCCCTACCACCACTTCAGCGTGGTGCTGAACAAGCAGCGCCGGCTCGCGTTCTTCACCGCGGTCAACATCGACGGCGCCACGAGCGTCCGGTTGCGCCGCGAGAAGGACAAGTGGTCGCTGGATCCGCGGGTGCCGGAGGAGGAGCAGACCGGTGAGCCGGTCTACGCGGACAACCCGCTCGACCGCGGGCACCTCGTGCGCCGGCTCGACCCGGCGTGGGGGCCGTCGCGGGAAGCGGCGAAGTCGGCCAACGACGACACCTTCCACTTCACCAACTGCACGCCGCAGCACGAGGACTTCAACCAGAACCGCACGACGTGGGCGGGGCTGGAGGACTACGTCCTGGAGAACGCCGACAACCGGGACCTGCGGGTCAGCGTCGTCACCGGCCCGGTGTTCGCCGCCGACGACGACCAGTACCGGGGCGTGCAGCTGCCGCGGCAGTTCTTCAAGGTGGTGGCGATGGTCCGGCAGGACGGCAGCCTGTCGGCCACCGGCTACCTGCTCAGCCAGGAAAAGCTGTTGCAGGGCCTGGAGGCCGCGGCCGAGTTCTCCTACGGCGCCTACCGCACGTTCCAGGTGCCGGTCCGGCGCATCGAGGACCTGACCGGGCTGTCGTTCGGCCCGCTCCGCGACGCGGATCCGCTGGGGCAGCAGGAATCGGCGACGACCGCGAAGGAGGTCGGCGGGCCCGCGGACCTGGTCCTCTAGGGCGTCACGCCCGCGGCGTCACCAGGGCGCCCGCCCGACGTTCTGCTCCGCGACGTGCCGCAGCACGATGTCCTCGGCGGGCTCGTCGGCGGCGGGCAGGCTGTGCAGCATCCCCGCCGCGCGCAGCGCGCGTTCGACCGGGCGGGCGCCGGTGCCGGTGACCCGCAGGGCGGCGCCGCGGCGCGCGGCGGCCTGCTGGGTCTCGACGAGCACCGTCAGCCCGGCCGTGCCGAGGAAGGTGACCTCGGACAGGTCCAGTACGAGCAGCGTCACCGGCCCGCGCAAGCGGTGCCCGATGACCGCCGACAGTTCAGGCGCGGTGGCCAGGTCGACGTCGCCGCCGACCTCGACGAGCAGGGTGTGCGGCGCGGGCTGGGACACGTCGACCGTGAACGCGCCGGCGTCCGGGGCCTGGGTCGATCGGGGAACCGGAATGGCCCCCTGCGTGACGGGGGCGGAGCGGGTTTCCGGAGAAGCCATGAGCACGGCCTCCACACTGCGCGGCGAGCGCCTGTCGGATACGTCAAGACGGCTACCTGCTCAACCGCAGGCCCGATGCTACCCCCGCGGCACCACTTCTGCGAGGCGCCCAGGTCAGCGGCCGGCGAGCTGGGCGGCCGCGGCGTGCAGGCCGGTCAGCGCGGCCTCCTCGTCGAGGCGGCCGGGCACGAACAGCACGCACGCGCTCGCCACGCGGCCGGCCCGCAGCGAGACGGGCACCGCCAGCGCGCCGATGCCGGGCAGCACCTCGCCGGTGGTGCGCACGTGGCCCAGTTCGCGGGCCAGGGTGACCTCGGGCCGTTCGTTCGGGCGCGGCGGGAGCGCGGCGAGCAGGGCGAGACCGGGCGCGCCGCGCGTGATCGGGTGGCGCACACCCGGCCGGTAGGACACCGGGCCTGCGGCGGCCGGCGGTTCGACGGTGACCAGCGTGAGCGCCTCCTCGCCGTGGGGGACGGCGAGGAACGCGACGGTCCCGGTGGCCTCGGCGACCGGCGTGAGCGCGGAGTGCGCCAGCGACTGCAGATCCGAGCGCACGGCCGAGGCGACGGTGAGCACGGCCAGACCCACCTCGTAGCGGCCCGCCGCGTCGCGCTGCAGGTAGCCGTGCGCCTCCAGCGTGCACAGGACGCGGTAGGCGATCGACCGGTGCAGGCCGGTGACCTCGGCGATCGTCGCCGTCGTGCACGGGGCGTGCTCGGCGACGGCCTCGAGCACGGCCAGCCCCCGTTCGAGTGTTTGCAGCCCCGCGCCTCCGACGACCTTGCCTTCTGCCATGCCGCCCTCGTACTGTTCTCTCAGAAATAGAACTCTCTGCTCGATAATAGAGTAAGGACAGCGTCGTGACCACGGTCGGCATCGTCGGGGCGGGCATCGCCGGGCTGCACCTCGGCCTGGCCCTGCGTGCCGCCGACGTCCCGGTCACGCTGTACGCCGACCGGCCCTTCGACGAGCTGGCCGCCGGCCCGCTGCTCAACACGGTCGCCCACCACCACCCGCTGCTGGAACGCGAGCGGGCGCTCGGCGTGCACCACTGGCCCGCGGCGGAGTTCGGATACCGGGCGCACCACCACTGGATCGGCGGCCTCCGCTTCACCGGCCGGTTCACCCACCCGTCGTGCGCCGTCGACCACCGCCTCTACCTGCCGCGGCTGGCCGAGGACCTGGCCGCGCGCGGCGGGCACGTCGAAGTGCGCGAGGCCGGCCCGCGCGACCTGGGCGCGCTGGCCCGGCGGCACGAGCTGCTCGTCGTCGCGTCCGGGCGGGGCGCGCTGAGCGGCCTGTTCCCGCGCCGCCCCGAGCACAGCCCGCACGACGCGCCACGCCGGCTGGTGTGCGCCGGTCTGTACACCGGCATCGCGCCTGCCGAACCGGCCGCGGTCACCATCGGCGTCGCGCCGGGCCAGGGCGAGCTGCTGGAGATCCCGCTGGTGTCCCGGCACGGCCGGGTCACCGCGCTGCTGTTCGAGAACGTGCCGGGCGGCGACCTCGCGGTGCTGAACGAGCTGTCCCCGGCGGAGGACCCGGCGCTGTTCCGCAAGACCGTGGTGGAGAAGCTGCACGAGCACCACCCCGCGACGGCCGAGCGCCTGCTCGGCGACTTCGCCCTCACCGATCCGCGCGACCTGCTGCAGGGCGCGGTCACGCCCGCGGTGCGGGAGGACTTCCTGTCGCTGGGCGACGACAGGTTCGCCCTCGCGCTCGGCGACGCCCACGTCGTCGTCGATCCGGTGATGGGGCAGGGCGCGAACATCGCCGCCTACAGCGCGGCCGTGGTCGCCGCGGAGATCGCCGCCGAAACCGTCTACGACGAGGTGTTCTGCCGCCGGGTCGCGCGGGCGCGCGAGGAGGTTCTGCTGGGCGCGTCGGCGTGGACGAACCTGGTGCTGGACCCGCCGCCGTGGCTCGGCGAGCTGTGGCGGGGCCTGGCGGACGACCCGCGCCGCGCGGACGAGTTCACCGACAACTTCGACCACCCGGACCGGCAGTGGCGCGCGCTGGCCACCCGGCGCCGGGTGCGGGCGTTCCTCGACGGAAGCTGACCGGGAGAGCGGAGGACAACGTGGTCCACACAGCGACGAAGATCCTGAGCACGCGGGCGGCGCCCGGCGGCGAGAGCGTCGACTACTGGCGGCACGTCATCTCCGACGCGTTCGTGCCGCTGGAGGCGGCCGCGCCGGAGCCGTCGTTCCGCGGCGAGGTGCGCATCGACCGCCTCGGCTCGACCTTGGTGTCCAGAGTGGACGCCGGGCCGCACCGCGTCCGCCGCACGAAGGCGATGATCGGCGCGAGCGAACGCGGCTACTACAAGCTGGGCCTGCAGGTGCGGGGCAGCTGCCTGCTCGTGCAGGACGGCCGGGAGGCGCTGCTCGGGCCAGGCGACTTCGCGTTGTACGACACCGACCGGCCCTACACGCTGGCCTTCGGCGAGCCGACCTCGATGGCGGTGTTCATGTTCCCGCGCGAGCGGCTGCGCCTCGGCGCCGGGGGAGCGCGGCAGGTACTGGGGCAGCCGATCCGCGGCGACGACGAGCCGGGTTCGCTGCTGTCGCCGCTGTTCCGCCGGCTGGTGCGCCAGCTGGGCGGCGCCGCGTCGCCGATCCCGCTGGCCGACGCCGTGCTGGACCTGCTGGCCGCGCTGCTGACCGAACAAGCGGGCGCGGCGCCGGATTCGCTCGTCCTGCAGGCCCAGTCCTACATCGACACGCACCTGTCCGATCCGGACCTGTGCCCGGATTCGGTCGCCGCCGCGCTGCACATCTCCACCCGGTACCTGCAGAAGCTGTTCGCCGAGCAGGGCACCGGTGTCGCGAGCTGGATCCGCACCCGGCGGCTGGAGCAGTGCCGCCGCGACCTGTCCCGGCCGGAGCTGACCCGCCCGGTGAGCGCGGTGGGCGCCGCGTGGGGCCTGCCGGACGCGGCGCACTTCAGCCGCGCCTTCAAGGCCGCGTACGGGCTCAGCCCTCGGGAGTTCCGCGCCCAGGCGCTGTCCTGACGCCCGGCCGTTCGCGAATCGTCAAGAAGCGTTCGCCTGAGGGAAAGACCGGCAGGGCCGCGCCGCGCAGGATGGTCCCATGAACCTGACCGGGCAACTGCTCATCGGCGGCGAGTGGACGGCCGCAGCGGGCGGAGGCGTATTCGAGACCGTCGACCCGGCCACCGCGCGGCCCATCGGCACGGTCGCCGACGCGCGGCAGGCCGATGTGGACAGTGCCGTCGCCGCTGCCCGCGCCGCGTTCGAACCGTGGCGCCGCCTCAGCCCCGCCGCCCGCGCGCGCATCCTGTGGCGCGTCGGCGACCTGATCGACGAGCACGCCGACGAACTGGCCGCGCTGGAGACCCGCGACCAGGGGCAGCCGATCGGCATCGCGCGGAACGTGTCGGTCGCCGCGGCCGCCGAGCACTTCCGCTACTACGCGGGCTGGGTCACCAAGATCGAGGGCGAGACCTCGCCGGTGTCCGTCCCGGACGTCCTCCAGTACACCCGCCGCGAGCCGGTCGGCGTGTGCGCGCTCATCACGCCGTGGAACTTCCCGCTGATGATCGCGTCCTGGAAGCTCGCCCCGGCGCTCGCCTGCGGCAACACCGTCGTCGTCAAGCCCGCCGAGCAGACCCCGCTCACCACGTTGCGCCTGGCGCGGCTGATGGTCGACGCCGGTGTCCCGGCCGGCGTGCTCAACGTCCTCACCGGCGGCCCGGAGGCCGGCCGCGCCCTGGTGGACCACCCGGACGTGGACAAGGTGTCGTTCACCGGCTCCACCGACGTCGGCCGCGAGATCGTCCGCGGCAGCGCGGGCAACCTCAAGCGGGTGTCGCTGGAACTCGGCGGCAAGGCGCCCGCCGTCGTCCTGCCCGACGCCGACCTGCCCGCCGCGGTCCAGGGCTGCCTGCAGGGCGCGCTGCTCAACTCCGGCCAGGTGTGCGCGGCCTACACGCGGTTCTACGTGCACAGCTCCCTGGTGGACGAGTTCGGCGACCGGCTCGCGCGGGCCGCCGAGAAGATGGTCATCGGCCCCGGCCTGGACCCCACGACCCAGCTGGGCCCGCTCGTCTCGGCCGACCACCTGTCCGCTGTGGACACGGCCGTGCGCAAGGCCGCGGCCGAGGGCGCCCGCATCGCCACCGGCGGCGAAACCACCGGCAGCGACGGCTACTTCTACCGCCCGACCGTCCTCACCGGGGTCACCGACGACATGGCCGTCGCCCGCGACGAGATCTTCGGCCCGGTGCTCGCGGTGCTGCCGTTCGACGACACCGACGAAGTGGTGCACCGCGCCAACGACACCGAATACGGCCTCGCCGCGTCCGTGTGGACCCGCGACCTCAGCGCCGCGCACCGGCTCGCCGACGCCATCCGCGCCGGCACCGTCTTCATCAACATGCCCAACCCCGTCGACGCGGCGGCGCCGTGGGGCGGGTTCAAGTCCAGCGGGTGGGGCCGCGAGATGGGCAGGCACGCCATCGAGCTGTACACCGAGATCAAGAGCGTCTGGACCCACCTGTGAGGAGAGGAGCGACCATGCCGAACATCGGCATCATCGGCGCCGGGATCGCCGGCCTGCAGCTGGGACTGCTGCTGCGCGAGCACGACGTCCCGGTGACGATCTACACCGACAAGACCGCGGCCCAGCTGGCCGGCGGGCGGCTGCTCAACAGCGTCGCCCACCACGCGCCGACGCTGAAGCGCGAGCGCGAGCTGGGCATCGACTTCTGGCCGGTGGAGGAGTACGGCTACTCCTGCCACCACCACTACGTCGGTGGTCCCGAGCCGATGTCCTGGCGCGGCGACTTCGCCGAGTGGTCCAGCGCCGTCGACTACCGCCTCTACCTGCCCAAGCTCACCGAGGCGTTCGAGGAGCGCGGCGGGCGGCTGGAGGTCCGGACGCTGCAGGCCGAGGACATCGAGCCGATCGCCGACCGGCACGACCTGCTCGTCGTCGCCGCCGGTCGGGGTGCGTTCGCCGCGTTGTTCCCGCGCCGCCCGGAGCTGAGCCCGTATGACGGGCCGCAGCGGATCCTGTCCGTCGGCCTTTACCAGGGCATCACCTACTCGGAGCCGAAGGGCGTCACCATCAGCGCCTCGCCCGGGCACGGCGAGCTGCTGGAGATCCCGATGTACGGCAAGGACGGGTTCACCACCGCGCTGCTGTTCGAGAACGTGCCGGGCGGCGACCTGGAGATCCTCGGCCGCCAGTCCTACGACGCCGACCCGAAGGCGTACGAGCGGCTGGTGCTGGACAAGCTCGCCAAGCACCACCCGCAGACGTTCGAACGCGTCGACCCGGCGAGCTTCGCGCTGACCGGCCCGCTGGACATCCTGCAGGGCGCGCTGACGCCGACCGTGCGGCAGGACTACGCGAAGCTGCCGAACGGCAAGTTCGCGTTGGCGATCGGCGACGTGCACACCGTGGTCGACCCGGTCGTCGGGCAGGGCGCGAACTCGGCGTCGCACTCCGCGTGGGTGACCGGGCAGGCGATCCTGGAGGACTACGGGTTCGACGAGCTGTTCTGCCAGGACGTGGCCGCACGCCGCGCCGACGTCGTGCTGGGCGCGGCGAACTGGACCAACCTGATGATCGGCCCGCCGCCGGAGCACCTGCTGCGCCTGTTCGGCGCGATGCACGCGGACAAGGCGATCGCCGACGAGTTCACCAACAACTTCGACTACCCGGACCGGCAGTGGCGCATCCTCGCCACCGCCGAGCGCACGCACGAGTTCCTGGCCCGCCACGCGAAGGCCTGAGGAAGGGAGTTTTTCCGCATGTACCGGCTGACCGTGTTGTACCCGCCGCCCGCGGACCCGGAGCACTTCAAGCAGTACTACGTCAGCACGCACCTGCCGCTCGCGGCGCAGCTGCCCGGCCTGCGGGCCATGCGGTACAGCTTCGACGTGGCCGCGATGGGCGGGGAGAGCCCGTACTTCGCCATCTGGGAGGGCGAATTCGACTCGGCGGAGGCGATGGCCGCGGCGATGTCGTCGGAGCAGGGCCAGGCTGTGGCCGGGGACGTGCCGAACTACGCGACGGGCGGGGCGCAGATCCTGCACTACGCGCCCGTCGAAGGCTCGTGACCGTGGGCGTGGCGACCGACCCGCGCCGGTTCCGCACGGCGATGGGCCGGTTCGCCACCGGGGTCACGGTGATCACGACGCGGACCGCCGAGGGGCACGTGCACGGCATGACCGCGAACGGGTTCCTGTCGGTGTCGCTGGACCCGCCGCTGATCCTGGTGTCGCTCGGCGCCTGCACCATGGCGCGGCACCTCGAGGCGGGCGACCGGTACGCGGTGACCGTGCTGTCCGCGGAGCAGGAGGAGGTGTCCCGCCACTTCGGCGGGCGCCCGTCCCTGTCGGTGGAGTTCACGTCGGAGGGCGCGTACGACTTCGTCCCCGGCGGCCTGGCGTTCATCGGCTGCCGGATCGTGGACCGCCACCCCGCCGGGGACCACACGCTGTTCCTCGGGGAGGTCGAGCACCTGGCCTACCGGGACGGCGCGCCGCTGCTCTTCTACACCGGCTCGTACCGGACACTGCACGCCGGCCTGACGGAGGACGTGTTCTTCTACTGAGCGGGACCGCCGGCTGGGCTTGACGTTTCAGCCGGCGGTTCCGGCGGTGGGTTCGCAGACGCTGCCCCACCACACGAAATCCCGTGCCCGCGTGGCGGCCACAAGACGCTGCCTGTTCCGCAACTCGGTGGATTCCTCTCGCGCAGCGCTGCTCGGCCTGTCCCCGCCGTCGAACTGCACCACCAGGACTGCGCGGAACTCGAGTCCTTTCGCGCGGTGCACGGTGCCGATCTTCAGCCGGTCGTCGGGGGCGCCGGTGTAGTCCTCGAGGGGCAGGGTCGCGATTCCGGCCTCGTGCAGGAGTTTCCGGCACCGAACAAGGTCCCGGTGGTGGAACACGATCAGGGCGGTCTGCCCGAGCGGCGCCGGCATCGTCGCGATCTGTTCCAGTAGCGCGGCGGGAAGCTCGGCGGCGGGGCCGGACCAGGACCGGCACTCACCTCCGCTGTTGATCGCCTCGACCTGGCCGAGAACGACTCCCGGCCCGCCGTCGAGATCGTCGACCTCGTTGGTCGCGTCCAGACCCCGCGCGAAGTCGAGCACACCCCTGCGGTTGCGGTAGTTGACCCGGAGGACCTCACCTCGTCCTTGAACCGGGATGCCTGCGTCGGAGAGCCGCCAGCCGCCCGGGTAGACCTGCTGTTGCCCGTCGCCGACGAGCAACAAGCGGTTCGGTCCATCACCGGCCAGACGTCGCAACAGCCGGAGCCCGGTCAGGGTGATGTCCTGCACCTCGTCGACGGCGATCGCGGCGTAGCCCTGGGCCAGGGGCTCCCGGCGGAGTTCGACGTCCCCGAGCTGGATCATGTCGTTGTAGTCGTGCAGGTCGCGCTCGGAGAGTTTGGCCTGGTAGGTCTCGTAGAGCTCCCAGACGAGCTCCTTGTGGCGCGCGTCCAGCCGCAGTTTCCGGCCTCGCCGGGGAGCGTGGAGGTATTCCTCGAACGTGGTCAGCCCTCGGCCTTTGATGACGCGATCGACCTCCGCCCGCCAGTAGTCGATCGACGATTCGAGCTCCCGCAGGCTCGCGCGGTGCACCGTCCAGGCACGGGCGAAGGCCGTGTTGATGCCGCGGGTGCTGACCCGGACCGCACGTCCACGGGACTGGAGGAAGCGTCGAAGCCAGGCGTGCAGATGCAGGAACTCGACGCGTTCGGCGACTTCGGGCGCGAGCCGCCGGAAGGACGCCGCGTGCACGGTGGGAAGGTTCCGGACGAACGTGCTGAACAGGAGCGGCCCGGTGCTGTTCCGCGCGAGGCGGCGCAACCTGTGCAGCACCACCACCGTCTTCCCGGTTCCGGCCGGACCGCTGATTCTGGCCGGCCCGTTGTAGTCGCGAGCCACGATCGCGTGCTGGTGCGGGTGCAGGAACGTCAGCCAGCTGTCGAAGGGGCGTGCTTGCGCCGCTTCGACCTCGTTCTCCGCGAGGCTCGCCGCATCGAGCAGACCGGCGGTCTCGGGCCGCGCCTCCGGCGGGTCCACCGCCAGGCGTGCGTAACCGGAGAGGAGATCCCCCGCCTGCCGTGCGACGACGTGCACCTGACGCCGGGTGAGGTGCGCGTCTTCGCGGCGGAACAACCGCGCGAGGTCGGTCTCCGGCAGCGACCAGTGCGGCCCGGCCGCCCGGGCCGTTCGCCCCGCGCCCGTCCCAGGGCCGACGATGACTGGATGAATCGCGCTGACCGGCACGACTCGTCCACGTTGGTCTGTAATGCCCGCGCAGCGTTCTTCGGCGTAGCGGAACACCGTCCGCGCGGTCTGCTCGCGCACGCGCTCTTCAGTGATGATCAGGGCAAAGATGCCGTTGGCGTTGATGAGGAACGCGTCGGGCCTGTTCCCGGCACGTTCGTGCAGGTCTTCGCGGACGAAGAGGTGCGCGTTTCCCACCGTGCGGGCCAGTAGCGCGCCGAGGACCCTGCGCGGCAGGGAATCGAGCCGGGGGAAGCTCGACTCCAGCAACCGGACCGATTCCTGATACACGCGGCGTTCGGCGTGCTTGCTCAGGTTCACGCGTTCTCCCGAAGTCGCCACTTACCGCATGCACGCTATTACGCTGCGCGCTGGTCAGCGCTCGAATCTCGAGGCTTCACTCGGATGGCGCAGGAGAATGTCCGGGTTGAGCGCGGACGTTCCGGGCGGGCGAAGTCGGCCGCTTGCCGGCTGGGCGCGGCCCACCGTGGGGACGAGGGGCGCGCCGACGGGGACGCGCCCCTCATCTGTCCGATGAAGAGCGGTCGGGCGATCACCAACCGCGCTCGCGCCACTCCGCCAGCTTCGGCCGCTCCGCGCCGAGCGTCGAGTCGTCCCCGTGGCCCGGGTAGAACCACGTCTCGTCCGGCAGCCGGCCGAACACCCGCGTCTCCACGTCGCCCAGCAGGGACTGGAAGTCCTCCGGCGAGTTCGTCTTCCCGACGCCGCCGGGGAACAGCGAATCGCCCGTGAAGAGGTGCGTGCTGCCGTCCGTGTCGCGGTACAACAACGCGATCGAGCCCGGAGTGTGCCCCCTCAGGTGAATCACCTCGAGTGTGCAGTCACCCACCGTGAGGGTGTCGCCGTCCTCGACCAGGAAGTCCGGGGGGACCGGCAGCACTGAAGCGTCCAACGGGTGAGCCGCCGTGTTCGCTCCGTACGCGCCCGCCACCGCGCCCAGCGCCTGCCAGTGGTCGGCGTGCTGGTGGGTCGTCACGATCGTGCGCAGCGCGGGACGGTCCGGCCCGTGACCGATGAGGTCCGAGATCCGCTCCGGGTCCGCCGCGGCGTCGATCAGCAGCGCCTCGTTCTGCCCGCGGCAAACCAGCAGGTAGGCGTTGTTGTCCATGGGGCCGACCGACAGCTTGGTGATGGCCAGCCGGTCCAGCACGCGCCGGGCCGCGTCCCCGCCCGGCTCCACGTGGCCGGTGTAGTCCTCTACGACGTTCACGCCGCCAACCGTAGTCGCCGCGCCACATCGCGTTCCACCCGTTCAGGTTGGTCTCGGATCGGTAACGTAGGCTCCGAGCGTCCCCGAACCCGATCTTGCGAGACGCCCCGAGACGTGCCGAGCTTCCTCCCCGAGAACCCCCGCGCCAGCACCCGCCGCATCAGCTGGGACGCCGTCCGCGTCCTGGCGGTCCTGGCCGTGATGCTGGGTCACATCACCCACCAGGGCCCGCTGGCCCACACCGAGCTGAACGACTACCCGGTCAAGGTCACCGCCCAGTTCGGCGCCGCGATCCTGATGGTCGTCTCCGCGTTCTTCGTGTGCCAGACCGTCCGGCGCGGCGACAGCGGGCGGTGGATGTGGAAGAAGGCCGCCCGGCTCGTCCCGCCGTACCTGGTCGCGGTGCTGCTGACCTACTTCGTCATGCGCTGGGCGGACGCCTCGTTCAACGGCCAGGAGTTCGGCAGCCACTGGTGGGACAAGCTGTTCGGCCCCACCACCGACGGCGTGGCCTGGGCGAGCTCCTGGTACGTGCCGGTCGGCTGGGACCTCCTCGTCAACCTGACCATGATCCAGGGCTGGCACCAGGGGTTCATCTGGCTCGACGGCTCCTACTGGACGCTGCCCGTCCAGCTGATGGTCTTCGCCGGCGCCGCGCTGCTGTGGTCGCGCACCCCCTGGTTCCGGTCGCCGCACGCGGCGCGGCACGCGAAGCTGCTCGCCTGGGCGATGGTCGTCGTCCCGCTCGTCCTGCGGTTCTGGGTGTTCGGCGTCACGAACACCTCACCGTGGGCGTTCGCCGTCGTCTTCGGGTTCGGGCTGCACCGGCTGCACGCGTTCGCCGCCGGCGTCGCGGTGTGGCTCTGGTCGCGCGACCGGTTGTCCACGCCGCACCTGGCGCTGCTGCTCGCCGCCGTCGTCGCCGCGCAGGACCTGCACCTCTACCCGTTCCACGTGGCGTTGCCCACGGACCCGTCGCGGCTGCCCTCCATCATCGGGTTCGCGCTGGTGCTCGTCCTGGTGTGCGCCGCGGCGAAGGGCCCGGACTGGACGTTCCTGCGCCCGCTGGCGCCGGTAATCGGCTGGTTCGCCGGAATTTCCTACGGCGTGTACCTGTTGCACCAGGAACTGGGCTACATCCTGGCCAAGGCGCTGCAACTCGCGGGACTGCCGGGCTGGGCGCGGCTGCCGCTCGTGCTGGGGGCGGCGATCGGCGCCGGGTGGCTGCTCACGAAGTTCGTCGAACGGCCGGCCCACCGCTGGCTGACCACGCCGCGCGGCGCCACCGCGCCGCCGCCCCGGAGGGCTCCGGACGACCTCGTCCGCGAGGAGCCGACCGGTCCGGCTCCGGTTTCTGTCGGTGGGTCGTCCTAGCATGGATGCGGCTGGCTGATCCGGCCGTCACATTCCAGGGAAGGGACCTCATCCGTGGCTGATCGCCTCGTTGTTCGCGGTGCGCGCGAGCACAACCTCCGCGGCGTCGACCTCGACCTGCCCCGGGACAGCCTGATCGTGTTCACCGGCCTGTCCGGGTCGGGCAAGTCGAGCCTGGCCTTCGACACGATCTTCGCCGAGGGGCAGCGGCGGTACGTGGAGTCGCTGTCGGCGTACGCCCGGCAGTTCCTGGGGCAGATGGACAAGCCGGACGTCGACTTCATCGAGGGCCTGTCGCCCGCGGTGTCGATCGACCAGAAGTCCACCTCGCGCAACCCGCGCTCCACCGTGGGCACCATCACGGAGGTCTACGACTACCTCCGGCTCCTCTACGCGCGCGCGGGCAAGCCGCACTGCCCGCAGTGCGGTGAGCCGATCAGCAAGCAGACCCCGCAGCAGATCGTCGACCAGGTGCTGGCCATGGAGCAGGGCACCCGGTTCCAGGTGCTCGCGCCGGTCGTGCGCGGCCGCAAGGGCGAGTACCTCGACCTGTTCAGCAACCTCCAGCAGCAGGGCTACTCGCGGGCGCGCATCGACGGGCAGGTGTACCAGCTCACCGACCCGCCGAAGCTGAAGAAGCAGGAGAAGCACCACATCGGCGTCGTGGTCGACCGGCTGACGGTCAAGTCCTCGGCGAAGCAGCGGCTGACCGACTCGGTCGAGACCGCGCTGCGCCTGGCGGACGGGCTGGTCGAGCTGGAGTTCGTCGACCTGCCGGAGGGCGACCCGCACCGCATCCGCGGGTTCTCCGAGAACCTCGCCTGCCCGAACGGCCACCCGCTGGCCATCGAGGACCTCGAGCCGCGCTCGTTCTCGTTCAACTCGCCCTACGGCGCGTGCCCGGAGTGCACCGGCATCGGCATCCGCAAGGAGGTCGACCCGGAGCTGGTGGTGCCCGACGACGAGCTGTCGCTGGCCGACGGCGCGATCGCGCCCTGGTCGGGCGGGCAGAGCGCCGAGTACTTCCAGCGGCTGCTGGAGTCGCTGTCGGAGACCATCGGCTTCCGCATGGACACGCCGTGGCGCAAGCTGCCCGCGAAGGCGCAGAAGGCGGTCCTGCACGGCGTCGACGAGCAGGTCCACGTCCGCTACCGCAACCGCTACGGCCGCCAGCGCAGCTACTACGCGAGCTTCGAGGGCGTCATCCCGTTCCTGGAGCGGCGGCTGGACCAGACCGAGTCCGAGTACATGCGCGAGCGGTACGAGGGCTACATGCGCGAGGTGCCGTGCCCGGCGTGCCAGGGCAGCAGGCTCAAGCCGGAGATCCTCGCGGTCACCCTGGAGCACGCCGAGCGCGGCGAGCGGTCGATCGCCGAGGTGTGCGCCCTGTCCATCGAGGAGGCCTCGGAGTTCCTCGACGGCCTCAAGCTGGGGCAGCGCGAGGCGATGATCGCCGGCGCGGTGCTGAAGGAGATCCAGGCGCGGCTGCGCTTCCTGCTCGACGTCGGCCTGAACTATCTGTCGCTGGACCGCGCGTCGGCCACGCTGTCCGGTGGTGAGGCCCAGCGCATCCGGCTGGCCACCCAGATCGGGTCCGGGCTGGTGGGCGTGCTGTACGTGCTGGACGAGCCGTCGATCGGCCTGCACCAGCGTGACAACCGCCGTCTGATCGACACGCTGACCAGGCTGCGCGACCTGGGCAACACGCTGATCGTCGTCGAGCACGACGAGGACACCATCCGCGCCAGCGACTGGGTGGTCGACATCGGCCCCGGCGCCGGTGAGCACGGCGGGCACATCGTCCACAGCGGACCGTTCGCGAAGCTGCTCAAGAACAAGAAGTCGCTGACCGGCCAGTACCTGTCCGGGCAGGAGGTCATCCCGGTGCCGGCGATCCGGCGGCCGGCGAACAAGAAGCGGCAGCTGACCGTGGTCGGCGCGCGGGAGCACAACCTGCGCGGCGTGGACGTGTCGTTCCCGCTGGGCTGCCTGGTGTCGGTCACCGGCGTGTCCGGGTCGGGCAAGTCGACGCTGGTCAACGACATCCTTGCGACGGTGCTGGCGAACAAGCTCAACGGCGCCCGCCAGGTGCCGGGACGGCACACCCGCGTGCGCGGCCTGGACCACGTGGACAAGCTGGTGCGCGTCGACCAGTCGCCGATCGGCCGCACGCCGCGGTCCAACCCGGCGACCTACACGGGTGTGTGGGACCACGTGCGCAAGCTGTTCGCGGCCACCACCGAGGCGAAGGTGCGCGGCTACCAGCCGGGCCGGTTCTCGTTCAACGTCAAGGGCGGCCGCTGCGAGGCGTGCGCGGGCGACGGCACGATCAAGATCGAGATGAACTTCCTGCCCGACGTGTACGTGCCGTGCGAGGTCTGCAAGGGCGCCCGGTACAACCGCGAGACGCTCGAGGTGCACTACAAGGGCAAGACGGTCTCCGACGTCCTCGACATGCCGATCGAGGAGGCCGCCGAGTTCTTCGAGCCGATCAAGGCGATCCACCGGCACCTGCAGACGCTGGTCGACGTCGGCCTCGGCTACGTGCGGCTGGGCCAGCCCGCGCCGACGCTGTCCGGCGGCGAGGCGCAGCGCGTGAAGCTCGCGTCCGAGCTGCAGAAGCGCTCGACAGGCAAGACGGTGTACATCCTCGACGAGCCGACCACCGGCCTGCACTTCGAGGACATCCGCAAGCTGCTCGGCGTCATCAACGGCCTGGTGGACAAGGGCAACAGCGTGATCGTGATCGAGCACAACCTCGACGTGATCAAGACCTCCGACTGGGTCATCGACCTGGGCCCGGAAGGCGGCTCCGGCGGAGGCACCGTCGTCGCCGAGGGCACACCGGAGCACGTCGCCACGGTCGAAGGCAGCTACACGGGCAAGTTCCTGCAGGAACTGCTGAACTGAATCGGGCGCGCCGCGCGGCCGGCCAGCCGCGCGGCGCGTTCCCGGCCGCGTCCGGACAGTGCGGTGCCGGGCGCACCGGCACCGCGCCCGGCTGGTGACCGTCGTGGGCGGCGATCCGCTCCTGGCTCGCCGGACACCGCCGGACGCCAGGCGGTGCGGGCCGGTTCGGACCTGCCGAAAAGCCCGGCGGTGCGGTCCGGCACGGGGTCGCGCCTCGCGCATCCGCCTGCCGGCGCTCCCGGCACGCGGCCAAGCGTGCCGGGCCGGTGAACCGCGGAGCACGCCCTCTCGTGTCAATGGGATGACCCGGTCGCCGTGCACCGGGCTCGCACCGCGGGAGGTGCCCGATGACCCGCCTGCTCGTCGCCGTGATCGTGGCGGTGTTCGCGTCCGCGTGCGGCCCGGCTGCGCCGGAGCGCCCGCCTGCCGATCTGCGCGTCGCCGTCATCAGCGGGCTCGGGGAGGTCGTCGCCGACGACCAGGGCCGCACGCTCTACCGCTTCGAGCTGGACAGCGCGTCACCACCGGCGAGCAACTGCGCCGGCGCCTGCGCGACCCTGTGGCCGCCGGCAGCCGCCGGTGCCGCCGCGCCGACCACCGACGGGATCGACCGCGCGCTCGCCGGGGTTCTCGTCCGCGCGGACGGCGTGCGGCAGCTCACGCTCGGGGGCCGGCCGCTGTACCGCTACGCCAACGACACCGCACCCGGCCAGGTCAACGGCCAGGGCGTCGACGGCACCTGGTTCGTGGTCGCCCCGTCCGGGGCGAAGGTGACCGCCACCCCCGCCGACGGCGGGTCCGGCTATTGATCTTGGCGGATACTCGGTGCCATGCGGGTCAACGCCTACCACTTCCGGGACACCTGGCTGCTCTCCGCGCCCGCGCGCGCCGTCTTCGAGGTGGTCACCGATGTCGCCGGGTATCCGCTCTGGTGGCCGGACGTGCGGGAGGTCACCCGGGTCGACGAGGACACCGCTCAGCTCGTCTGCCGCGCCGCGCTGCCGTACGCGCTCGTCGTCCGCATGCGCCGGGCCGAGCAGGATCCCGATCGCGGCCGCCTGCGTGTCCACCTGACCGGCGACCTCGAAGGCTCGCTCGCGGCGGTCGTCCTCGGCAGGCCGGGCGGCACCCGTCTGGAGATCACCCAGCGGGTCCTCGCCACGAAACCGCTGCTGCGCACCCTCTCCCCGCTGGCCCGGCCGGTGTTCCGCGCCAACCACGCCCTGATGATGCGGCGTGGCCGGCGCGGACTCCAGCACCACCTCAGCGCAGCGGGTGCGCGCTGAAGAACCGCAGGATCACCGGCGTCGCGTCGATCACCGACGGGACGTCCGAATCCGGGTTGGGCGCGGTGCTCGGCCAGTCGTGGCCCAGGCCCTCGACCCGGTAGTGCACGACGTCCGCATCACAGGACCGCCACCGCTCGACCCGCACCCCGTCGCCGAGGTCACGCACCACGGGTTCCGGGGCGCACCCGTCGCGCGACGCCCAGCCCGCCAGCCAGTCCGGAATGGACGGCAGCCCGCGCGCCGGATCGCCGGCGTAAGGAATTGTCGTGTCCGCGGTGCCGTGGAAGTCCAGCACCGGCGCCGGCCGCGACGGGTGGCACTCGCCGCCCTGCGGGTAGAACGCCCCGGACACCGGCGCGAACGCCGCGATCCGCCCGCTCAGCCGGCAGGCCAGCACCCCGGTGAACCCGCCGCCGTTGGACTTGCCCGCCGCGAACACGCGCCGCGGGTCGACGCACAGCTCTCGCTGCAGCTGATTCAGCAGGTCGCTGGTGAACAGCACGTCGTCCGCGGCGGCCGAGTACGGCGCGCCCGTCCACGCGCTCTTCCCGTCGGTCCCGATCAGACCCTGCGGGTAGACCGCGATCACCGACCGGCCGGAGAAGCCGGACAGCTCCTCCTGGTACTCGGCGGTGCGGCCGTGCCCGTGGAAGGACAGGACCAGCGGATCCGGCCGGTCGGGCCGGTAGTCCGCCGGAACGTGCAGCAGATAGCTGCGCGTGAGCCCGCCCGAGGTGACGGTGCGGGTCACGCTCTGTCCCGCCGGCACGGGTGCGGGGTGGCCGCAGCCGGCGGAAGGCACGGGGAAGCCGACGATTCCGGACGCGGTGGCGGCCGGCGCGGCCAGGAGGGTGCCGGTGATCGCGGCGACCACCGCGATCACCAGCCGCCGGGCGCGCATCAGACGCCGGCCTTCACGGGCTCCCGCGCCGGCTCGGCCGCGGGGTGGTCGTCCACCAGCGTGGTCTCGTTGAACGGGTCCTGCCCGGACAGCACCCGCTGGGCCCGCGACCGGTCGAACTCCTTGGTCCAGGACCCGATGACGACCGTCGCGACGGCGTTGCCCGCGAAGTTGGTCACCGCGCGCGCCTCGGACATGAACCGGTCGATGCCGAGGATGAACCCGACGCCGCCGACCAGGTCCGGCCGGTGCGACTGCAGCCCGCCCGCCAGGGTCGCCAGGCCCGCGCCGCTCACACCGGCCGCGCCCTTCGACGCGATGATCATGAACACCAGCAGGGAGATCTGCTCGCCGACGGACAGCGGGCTGCCCTGCGCGGTGGCGATGAACAGCGTCGCCATCGTCAGGTAGATCGCGGTGCCGTCCAGGTTGAACGAGTACCCGGTCGGCACCGTGATGCCGACGACCGGCTTGGACACGCCCAGGTGCTCCATCTTCGCGATCAGCCGCGGCAGCGCCGACTCCGACGACGACGTCGACACGATCAGGATGAACTCGCGGGTGAGGTACCGCAGCAGGCTGAAGATGTTGATCCGCGCGCCCAGCCACAGGATCGCGCCGAGCACGATCACCACGAACAACGCGCACGTGACGTAGAACCCGACCATCACCACCGCGAGGCTCTTCAGCGCGTTCCACCCGGTCGCGCCCACCACCGCGGCGATCGCGCCGAACGCGCCCACCGGCGCCGCCCACATGATCATCGACAGGATGCGGAACACGAGCTTCTGGATGTGCTCGATGCCGCGCAGGATCGGCTTGCCCGCCTCACCCATCTTCTGCAGCGCGAAACCGGCGAGCAGCGCGACCAGCAGCGTCTGCAGCACCGAACCCTCGGTGAACGACGACACCAGCGAGGTCGGGATGATGCCGAGCACGAAGTCGGTGGTGCCCTCGCTGCCCTTGCTGGCCTGTTCCTGCGCCTTCGCGATCGACGACGGGTCCAGGTGCAGGCCGCTGCCCGGGTGCAGCAGGTTGCCCACGATCAGGCCGATGGCCAGCGCGAACGTGGACATCACCAGGAAGTAGCCGATGGCCATCAGGCCGACCTTGCCGACCTTCGCGGCCTTGGCGACCGACCCGATGCCGAGCACGATCGTGCAGAAGATGATGGGGGAGATCATCATCTTGATCAGGTTCACGAACCCGGTGCCGAGCCAGGCGAGGCTCTTGCCGAAGCCGGGGAACAGGATCCCGACCGCGACACCGAGGACGACCGCGGCGATGACCGCGAGGTAGAGGTAGTGCATCCGGTCGCGGCGCGGCTTCGCGCCGGCCGGTGGTGCCGTAGGCAACGTTGCCTCCTGTGGGGACGTGACGCGCCCAGTCCGGCGCAGTTCGCGTGGAACTATCGGCCACGGGTATGACCGCGGTCACCGTTGTGTTCATAGAGTTCGCGGCGCGACCGGCGTCCCCGGGCGGCCGGCCCGGCCGGTGTGCTGGGATGGCGGGGTGCGGATCACGAGCAGGCGCTGGAGCCTCGCGCGGCAGCTGCTCCTGCTGCAGGTGGCGGGAGTGGCCGTGCTGGTCGCGGTCGGGGCGCTGCTGGCCTACTTCGACGCCGCCCGCGCGGTGGAGGCCCGCGCGCAGGACAAGGTGGTCGCCATCGCGAGCACCCTCGCCGACTCGCCGACGGTGCTCTCCGCGTTGAGACTGCCCGCTCCGAGCACCGAACTGCAACCCTTCGCCGAGCAGGTGCGGCGCGACACCGGGGTCGACTTCATCACGATCATGGATCCGGACGGCATCCGCTACACCCACCCGAACCCGGAGCTGATCGGGCAGCGGTTCCTCGGCACGATCGACGTCGCGCGGCAGGGCCGGGTCTA
Organism: Amycolatopsis sp. ATCC 39116; assembly: GCF_000231075.2. NCBI lineage: Bacteria > Bacillati > Actinomycetota > Actinomycetes > Pseudonocardiales > Pseudonocardiaceae > Amycolatopsis > Amycolatopsis sp. ATCC 39116. The sequence goes on from NZ_AFWY03000028.1 coordinate 57,516, forward strand.
CACCGAGACCTACACCGGCACGCTCGGCCCGTCGATGCGCGCGGTGGTGCCGGTGTTCGACGCGGAGCGGCGCGTGGTCGCGCTGGTGTCGGCAGGCATCAAGGTCGACGCCATCTCGGCGGCGCTGGCGCAGCGGATCTGGACGCTCGCCGCGGTGGCCGGCGCGGCCCTGGTGGTGGGCATCGCGGGCAGCTACCTGGTCAGCAGCAGGCTGCGGCGGCAGACCCGCGGTCTCGCCCCGGCCGAGCTGAGCAGCATCTTCGCCTACTACGAGGCGACCCTGCACGCGGTGCGCGAGGGGCTCGTGCTGGTCGGCGCGGACGAGCGGGTGGTGCTGTGCAACGACGCCGCCCGCGAGCTGCTCGGCCTCGGCGCGGACCCGACCGGCAAACCGGTCACCGAGCTGGGGCTGCCGCCGAGCCTGGTCGGGGCGCTGCGCGGCCAGGAGCCGCGGCGCGACGAGATCCACCTGACCGACGTGCGGGTGCTGGTGGTGAGCACCGCACCGGTGCGGTCCCGCGCCCGCGCGAAGGACCACGGCACCGTCGTCACCCTGCGCGACCACACCGACCTGCAGCTGCTCACCGGCGAGCTGACCACCGCGCGCGGGCTCGCCGAGTCGCTGCGGTCGCAGGCGCACGAGGCGGCCAACCGCCTGCACACGGTGGTGTCCCTGGTGGAGATGGGCCGCACCCAGGAAGCGGTCGAGTTCGCCACGGCGGAGCTGGAGATCGCGCAGCGGCTCACCGACCAGGTGGTCGGCGCGGTGTCCGAACCGGTGCTGGCCGCGCTGCTGCTCGGCAAGACCGCCGAGGCCAGCGAGCGCGGCGCCGAACTGGTGCTGACCGAGGACACCGCCATCGAGGACACCGACACCGGCATCGAGCCACGTGACCTGATCACCGTGCTGGGCAACCTGATCGACAACGCGATCGACGCCGCCATCGAGGCCGCGGGTGAGCGGCCGGAGCGGCCGCGGGTCACGGTGACCGCGAAGATCGAGGGGGAGGAGCTGCTGTTGCGGGTCGCCGACAACGGCCGGGGCGTGCCGGACGAGGCGCGGCGGCGCGTGTTCGAGCGCGGCTGGACGACCAAACCGGACGGTCACGGGCTGGGCCTGGCGCTGGTCGGGCAGGTGGTGCGGCGCAACGGCGGACGGGTGGACGTGGCCTCCGGCGAGGGCGCGGTGTTCACCGTGCGGCTGCCGGTGCGGCAGGAGGTGCCGCGGTGATCCGGGTGCTCGTGGTCGAGGACGACCCGGTCGCCGCCGAGGCGCACCGGACCTACGTGGAGCGGGTCGCCGGGTTCACCGTCGCCGCGGTCGTCCACTCCGGCGCGGAGGCGCTGCGGTTCTTCGAGCGCGACACCGCCGACCTGGTGCTGCTCGACTTCTACCTGCCCGACACGCACGGCCTCGCGGTGTGCCGGGCGTTGCGGGCAGCGGGCAACCTGGTGGACGTCATCGCGGTGACCTCGGCTCGGGACCTGGCGGTGGTGAAGGCCGCGGTGTCGGTCGGGATCGTGCAGTACCTCATCAAGCCGTTCACCTTCGCCTCGCTGCGGGACAAGCTCGACCGGTACGCGAAGTTCCGGGAAAGTTTCGGGGAAACCGGCGAGGTCGGGCAGTCCGAGGTGGACCGGGCGTTCGCGGCGCTGCGCTCGCCGGTGGCGACGGCCCTGCCCAAGGGGATGAGCGGGCAGACCCTGGACGCGGTGGTCTCGGCGCTGCGGGACGAACCGGACGGGCTGTCCGCGGGCGCGGCCGCCACCGCGACCGGGGTGTCCCGGGTTACCGCGCGGCGGTACCTGGAATACCTCGCGGACAACGGACTCGCGCGACGAGAGCCCCGATACGGACAGGTCGGGCGGCCGGAGGTTTGGTACCGGGCCGTGACGTGAAGGACGCTACGATCCGCGGCATGAGCCAGCCTTACCAGCAGCAGCCCCGGTTCCCGATCCTGCTGTCCACTATGAACGATTTGCCCGGCTACCGGGTCGTGCGCGTGTACGGCGAGGTGTTCGGGCTGACGGTGCGCAGCCGGAACATGTTCTCCAACCTCGGCGCCGGCTTCAAGGCGATGGCGGGCGGCGAGCTGAAGGGCCTGTCGAAGCTGCTGTCCGATTCGCGGTACGAGGCGCTGGGGCGGCTCTGCCAGGAGGCGATGGCCTTCGGGGCGAACGCGGTGCTGAGCATGCGCTTCGACTGCAACGAGATCGCCCAGACCGCGAGCGAGATCGCCGCCTACGGCACGGCGGTGTACGTGGTGCCCGACGGCACGGACGCAGGCGCGCAGCAGGCCGCGCAGCAGCAGTACCAGCAGCAGCCGCAGGCACAGGGGCAGCAGGGACAGGGCCAGTTCCAGCAGGGCTTCGCGCCGCAGCAGTGACCGCGGGCGCCGGCCCGGCCGTCATCGCGGCCGGCCCGGCACGCCCGGCCGCCGCTGCCACGGGCGCGGCCCGTCGAGGGGCCGGTACTCCACGCCGAGTGCGTCCAGCCGCGGCAGGTGGTGCTCGGCCAGCCGCGTGTGGAACTCCGCGCCATCGCGTTCGGGCGGGCTCCACACGACCTCGGCGAAGGCGCACAACCGCGGGAACGTCGCGTAGTCGACCCGCCGCACCGAGTCCAGGTGCTCGGTCCACACCTGCGCCTGCGCCCCGAGCACCCCGGGCGGCGGCTCCCAGCGGTGGACGTCGGCCAGGGTCCGCACGAACCCGACCGGGATGGGCTCGTCGTCGCCGTCGGCCTGCCGGTGGTCGAGGTACACCGCCTGCTCGGGACACGCGACGACCTGGCAACCGGCGTCGATCGCCCGTGCCACCTGGGTTTCGTCCCGCCACGCGCCGATCACGGTGCCGGCGGGCAAGGCGGTCCCGGCGTCCAGGACCTCGTCCCAGGCGTGCGCCCGCCGGCCGCGCGCGTGCAGGTGCTCGATCATCCGCGCGGTGAACTTGCCGTGCTCCGGTGTGGCGCCCGGCGCCTCGTCCCCGCCGACGCCGATCACCTCGGACGGGAAGATGTCCAGCACCTCGTCGAAGACCGCGCGGAAGAACTCCACTGTGGACTCCGACGGGTCCAGCAGGTCGGTGCTGACGCCCCACGACGTCCACACGTCGAGCTCGCGCCCGCCGCCCAGCTCCGGGTACGCGGCGATCGCCGCGCGGGCGTGGCCGGGCACGTCGATCTCGGGCACCACCGTGATCGCCCGCGCCGCCGCGTAGGCGACGATCTCCCGCAGGTCGTCGCCGGTGTAGAACCCGCCGTGCGGCCGCCCGTCGCGCTCCGGGCCGTCGTGGCGGCCGACCATCGACTCCCGCCGCCACGACCCCACCTCGGTCAGCCGCGGGAACGCCGGGATCTCCACGCGCCAGCCCTGGTCGTCGGTGAGGTGCAGGTGCAGCACGTTCAGCTTGTGCGCGGCGAGCAGGTCGGTGAACCGCAGCACCTCGGCCTTGGTGCGGAAGTGCCGCGCCACGTCGAGCAGGCAGCCGCGCCAGGCGAACCGCGGGTGGTCCACCACCGTCCCGCACGCCAGCTCCGCCGTCCCGCGCAGCGGCACGGCGCGGAACGCGTCCGGCCCGATCAGCTGCCGCAGCGTCTGCCGCGCGTAGAACTCGCCCGCGGCGTCCGGCGCCTCGATCAGCACCCCGTCCGGCCGGATCGTGAGCCGGTAGCCCTCCGCGGGCAGGTCCGCCGCCCGCACCTCGACCGGCGCCGGCCACCGGCACGTCCCGGGCGCGGCGGTGACCGACACCGGCCGGGGGAGCAGCGCGGTCAGCGGGGTCACCCCTTCACCGCCCCGGCCATGCCGCCGACCAGCCTGCGCTGGACGAGCACGAAGAACACCAGCACCGGCACGGTCATCAGCGTCGAGGACGCCATGATCGCGCCCCAGTCGTTCTCCTCCGGTTTGAAGAACACCAGGATCGCCTGCGGCAGCGTCTGGTTCTCCGAGCGGGAGATGATGAACGTCTTGGCGAACAGGAAGTCGTTCCACGCGTGGATGAACGACAGCACGCTCGTCGCCACGAGGCCGGGCGCCACGAGCGGGAACAGGATCTGCCACACGAACCGGAACCGGCTCGCCCCGTCCACCTTCGCCGCCTCTTCGAGTTCGGCGGGCACCGCGGCGACGAAACCGCGCAGCATCCAGATCGCGAACGGCAGGCTGAACGCCAGGTGCACCAGCACCAGCGAGCCCAGTTCGTTGAGCCCGAACGCGGGCGCCACCTGCCCCACCGAGCGCATCAGGAAGAACAGCGGGATCGTCAGCGCCTCCACCGGCACCATCTGCGCGACCAGGAGCATCACCAGCAGCACCGTGCGGCCGCGGAAGCGGAACCGGGTCAGCGCCACCGCGGCCAGGAACGCGAACAGCAGCGACAGCGCCACCACGACGAGCGCGACCACCAGGCTGTTGAGGAAGTACCGGCCGAACCCGGACACGGTCAGCACTCGCTGGAAGGAGCCCAGCGACGGCGCGAACGTCCACGGCGCGGCCGACTGCACCTCGCCCGGTGGTTTCAGCGCGGTCAGCACCATCCAGTACAGCGGGAACGCGACCACGGCGGCGACGAGCACGGTGACGATCTCGGCGAGCGTGCGGCCCGGTTTCCGCACCAGCGTCGTCATGCCAGCCCCGCCCGCTGGGACCGGACGTACAGCCCGGTGACGGACAGCAGCAGCACGGTCATCACCACCCCGATCGCCGCGCCGAGGCCGTAGCGCGAACCGGCGAAGGCCTGCTGGTAGGCGTAGACGTTGAGCACCAGGTTCCGTCCCGCGACGCCACCGCCGCTGGTCATCACGTAGATCTGCGTGAACACCTTGAAGTCCCAGATGATCGACTGCACGGTCGCGATCAGCAGCATCGGCCGCACCATCGGCAGCAGCACCGAGGTCGTCGTCCGCCACGCGCCCGCACCGTCCAAAGTGGCCGCCTCGACCACTTCGGCGGGCACCGCGCGGATTCCGGCGTACATGGTCACCAGGACGAACGGGAACGAGCACCAGATCACCTCCAGCGCCACCAGGCCGAACGCGCTGGTGGTGCCGAAGGTCCAGGAGTGCCCGGCCATGCCGCCGAAGCCGAGCGACGCGAGTGCCTCGTTGACCAGCCCGAAATCGGCGTCGAAGAGGAACAGCCAGATGTAGGACCCGGCCACCGCGGGTGTCGCCCACGCGCCGAGCGCGGCGAGGAACAACAGCGTGCGGGGCACCGCGCGGACCTTGCTCGCCAGCACCGCCAGACCGGTGCCCGCCACCAGGCTGCCCACCACGCACACCGCCGCGAACACGACGGTCTTGGCGAGCACGGTCCAGAACGTGGCGCTGCCGAGCAGTTCCACGTAGTTCGCCAGCCCGAGGAACCGCAGCGGCGCGTTGCCCGCCGCCTCGGCCTGCCCGTAGTCGTAGAACGAGATGACGACGAGCTGGTAGATCGGGTAGGCCAGCACCACCAGCAGCAGGATCGCGGCGGGGGCGAGGTAGCGGACGGCGGCGGGGCCGTCCCCGCGCCTGCGGCGGCGCGGGGACGGTGCGGGCGGCGCTGTCGGCGCCTCGGGCGCCAGCAGGTTCGGGGTGGCCACGTCAGCCGCCGAAGGCCTGGTTCATCGCCTCGTTCGCGGCCGCGAGCGCGGCGTCCGGGCTCTTCTCCCCGGTCGCGATCTGCTGCACCGCGGTCGGCAGCACGCCCTGCGCGTCGATGCGCGACCAGGCCGGGCTGGACGGCACGAACTTCGTGCCCGCCTTGAGCGTCGCCACGAAGGGCTCCAGGAACGGGTCGCTCGCCGCCACCTGGTTCTGCACCGCGGTCAGCGTCGGCAGGTTGCCCATCGCCTCGTACATCCGCGCCTGGTACTTCGCCCCGGCGAGCAGTTCGGCGAACTCGGTGGCCAGGCCGCGGTGGCTGGTCGCGCGGAAGACGCCGAGCAGGTTGCCACCGGCGAACGCGGGCGCGACCGACCCCGGCTGCGTGCCGGGCAGCGGCACGACCGCGTACTTGCCCCGCACCGCGCCGGCTTCCACGGCCTTGCGGTTGAAGTCGCCGCCGATCGTCATCGCGGCCTTGCCCCCGGCGAACGCCTGCACGCTCTGGGTGCCGGTCGAGTTCGCGCACTGCTCCGGCGGGCAGATGCCTGGGCTGAGCAAGCTCGCGTAGGCGCTGACCCCGGCCGCGGTGGCGGGCGAGGTGAGGTCGCCGCGCCAGGCGCCGCCGGTGTTCCGGGCGACCTCGCCGCCGTGGGCCCACACGAACGGCAGCAGCGCGTAGGTGTACTTGCCGCCGACCGAGATGCCGTACAGGTCGGGTCGCGCGGCGCGGATCGCGCGGGCGGTCTCGGCCAGCTCGGCCAGCGTCGCCGGCGGCCGCAGGCCGAGTTCGGCGAACACGTCGGTGCGGTAGTAGAGCGCGCGGATGCCCGTGTACCAGGGGATGCCGTAGGTCTTGCCGTCCGCCTTCGCGGTGTCCAGGACGCTCGCCTGCAGCCCGGCGCCTTCCGGCCAGGCGCGGATGTCCTCGGTGAGGTCGGCGAGCGCGCCCGTCTGGGCGTAGCTCGCGACGTCGGTGTTGCCGAACTCGGCGACGTCCGGCGCGCTGGCCGGATCGTTGAAGGCGCCGGAGAACCGGTCCGCGCGGCCTTCCACCGGGATCCACTGGACGTCCACCTTGACTCCGGCGTGCGCGGCTTCGAATTCCGTGACCGCGTCCTTCACGACCGCTTCCTTGGGCGCGCGGTTCGCCTCGTCGAACAGCCAGACCCGCAGGGTTCCGGTCTTCTCGTCACCACCGGGCCCGGCAGGCCCGGTCTGGGCCGGCGCGCAGGCCGCGGCGGTGGCCACGACCGCGAGCGCGGCGAGGGTACGACGGATTCTCAACGCAGCCTCCGTTGCGTGTCACGCAATGTGCGTTTCGCTATTGGCAACAGAGCCTAAATCGGACGTTCACCTCGCCACAAGGTCTAGACCATTACCACTGCGTAACTCCCTCAGCGGAACAACACGGTGGCGACCTCGGGCACCGACAGTTCGCCCTCGGCCGCGCCGAGCCGTCCGGTCGCCGGATCGCGGGGCAGCCAGGTGACCGTCCCGGAACGCTGGTTCGACACGTACAGCCGGCGCGCGGACGTGTCGAAGGTGAAGTGGCGCGGCCAGTTCCCGCCCGTCGGCGCCGCCTGCACCGGCGTCAGCGCGCGACCGGTGCGCAGCGCCGCGATCGTGTTCGCGCCACGCACCGAGACGTACACGAACCGGCCGTCCGGGGACACCGCGATCTCCCCGGGGTAGTCCTGGTCCCGCACGCCCACCGGCACCGCGTCGCCGAGCCGGACCTCGCCGCGCACCGGGTCCCACGTGCCCGGCACGACCGCCGGGTCCAGCTCGCACGCCACGTACAACGCGCGCCCGCCCGGGTGGAACGCGAGGTGCCGCGGCCCGGTCCCCGCGGGCAGCGAGACTTGCTGGTGGGCGACCAGCTTCCCCGCGTCGAGCCGGTAGACGTACACCGAGTCCGTGCCCAGGTCCACGGCCAGCACCCACCGGCCGGACGGATCGGGCAGGACCTGGTGCGCGTGCGGCTGCGCGCCCGCGTGCCGCACCAGGTCCGTGGCCTCGCCGAGCGTCCCGTCGCGCCGGATCGGGTGCACCACCAGCGATCCCGACGTGTAGTTCGCAGTCAGCAGGTGCCGCCCGGCCACCGAGAGGTGCGTCGGACCGGCCCCGAGCGTCGAACGGCTGCCGAGCACCGCCGGCTTCAGCGGATCACGCACGTCGACCGCGGTGACCGTGCCGTCCTCGGTCTCGTTGGTCGCGTACAGCAGCTTCTTGTCAGCCGACAACGCGAACCACGACGCGGCGGGCACGCCCGGCACGGTGAACCCGCGCCGCAGGCCCGCCTCGCCGGCGAGGGCGACGTCCAGGCCTGCGGCGTAACTGCCCACGAAAGCCACCCGCGGCGGCGACGAGGGGATGGTCACCGGAACGGCCAGCAGGCCGGTAGCGCCGAGAAAGGTGCGGCGGCGGATGTCCGGCACGGCACTCCTCCTACACGATCGCCATCAGGATCGCGGACATCGCGAACCCCGACACGGACAGGATGGTTTCCAGGACGGTCCAGGTCTTGAGCGTTTCGCCGACGGTCAGCCCGAAGTACCGCGACACGATCCAGAACCCGCCGTCGTTGACGTGCGAGGCGATGATCGACCCGGCGGCGATCGCGACCACGATCAGCGCCAGCTGCGCCTGCGAGTACCCGGCATCGGCCAGGCTCGGCGCGATGATGCCGCCGGTGGTCACGATCGCGACCGTCGCCGAACCCTGCGCGAGCCGCAGCCCGCAGCTGATCACGTAGGCGGCCGCGATCACCGGCAGGCCACCGGCCTGCAGCGAGTCGGCCACCGCCTTGCCGATCCCGGTCGCCGACAGCACCGCGCCGAAGAACGCGCCCGCGCCCACCACCAGCAGCAGCATCGCCACCGGGCGCAGCGCGGCGGCCGACAGCGCGGACAGCTCCTGGCCGGTCATCCCGCGGCGGGTGCCCAGCAGCCAGGACGCGAGCAGCACGGCGATCGTGAGCGCCACCGCGGGCGTGCCGACGAACGCCGCCACCCCCGCGGCCGCGGAGTTCTTCGGCAGCCAGATGCTGCCGAACGTGCCGGCCAGGATCAGCACCAGCGGCACCGCGATGATCGCCGACACCAGCCCCAGCGACGGCCCGGGCCCCTCCTCGCCGTCCTCGTCGACGATCATCTCCGCCGGAACCTCGATGTTCATCCGCTTGCCGATCCACGACGGGAACACCACGCCGGCGAGGAACCACGCGGGCAGACCGCACACCGCGCCCATCAGGATGATCCAGCCGAGGTCGACGTGCAACAGCCCGGCCGCGGCCACCGGGCCAGGGTGCGGCGGGATGAACGCGTGCGTCATGGACAGCCCGGCCAGCAGCGGCAGGCAGTACAGCAGCAGCGACCGGCCGCCCTGCCGCGCGGCGACGTACACGAGTGGCGCCAGCACGAAGATGCCGATGTCGAAGAACACCGGAACCCCGAAGATCAGGCCGGCCAAGCCCATCGCCAGCGGCGCGCGCTTCTCGCCGAAGGCCCGCAGCAGCGCGCCGGTCAGCACCCGCGCCCCGCCGGACTTCTCCAGGATCGCGCCGAGCAGCGTGCCCAGCCCGATGATCGCGGCGATATGGCCGAGGATCCCGCCGAAACCCTTTTCCAGCAACGAGTCCGACGTCTTCTGCGCGGTGCCGACGATCGTGCCGACCGGCAGCCCGGCCGCCAGCGCGGTGAGCAGCCCGACGATGATCAGGGCGATGAACGGTTCGGTCTTGAACCGGATGATCATGACCAGCAGGACGGCGATCGACACCGCCGCGAGCGTGAGCAGCCCTCCGGTGGAGTGCTGCAGCCAGTCGATCAAGCGGACCTCCTGAGTGAACGGCCGGCGAGCGCGCCGGTGGGCCTGCCGTCGTCGATGGCCGCGACGCCGTTGACGAAGACGTAGGGGATGCCCGCGGCCTGCTGCCGCGGGTCGTCGAAGGTGGCCGTGTCGGCCACGGTGTCCGGGTCGAACAGCACCAGGTCGGCCGCGTACCCCGGCTTCACCAGCCCGCGGTCGGTCAGCCGCAGCCGTCGTGCGGCCCGCCCGGTCAGGTGCGCGACGCAGTCGGCGAGGTCGAGCACGCCCAGCTCCCGCACGTACCGCGCGAGGTAGCGGGGGAAGGTGCCCCAGGCCCGCGGGTGCGGCCGGTCGCCGACGAGCAGGCCGTCGCTGCCGCCGGTGTGCGTGCGGTGGCGCATGATCGCCTGCACGTTCTCCTCGTGCCCGACGTGCATCAGGCACGACGTGCCGAGCCGTTCGGAGACCAGCACGTCGAAGTACAGCCGCGCGGCGGGCACCCCGGCGCGCCGGGCGGACTCGGCCACCGAAAGCCCGACCAGGTGGGCGTTTTCGGCCGTGCGCACGCCGTTGATCTCGATGCACTCCCAGTCGATCGGCACGCCGTGCGCGCCGTCGGAACCGGTTTCCTCGATTTCGGCGCGGATCCGCTCCCGCGTCTCCGGATCGGCCAGCCGCTCCAGTGTCGCGTCGATCCCGCCCTCGGCAGCCCAGCTCGGCAGCAACGCGGACAGGTACGTCGCGCCGGGCAGGTACGGGTAGGTGTCGAGGGTGATGTCCACGCCGTCGTCGAGCGCGGCGTCCAGCAGCCGCAGCAGATCCGGCGCCCGGCCCTTGTTGACGGAGAAGTTCATGGTGGCGTGCGCCAGGTGCAGCGGGCACTTCGCGCGGCGGCACACCTCGACCATCTCCGCGAACGCCTCCAGCGCGCCCGCGCCGTAGCTGCGGTGGTGCGGGCTGTAGTAGCCGCCGCGCGCGCCGACGACCTCGCACAGCGCGACCAGTTCGTCGTCGTCGGCGTACATGCCCGGGGTGTAGGTCAGGCCCGAGGACATGCCGACCGCGCCCTCGTCCAGGCCGGTCGCGACCAGCTCGCGCATCCGGTCCAGTTCGGACTCCGTGGCAGGCCGGTCGTCGAACCCGACGGCGAGCATCCGGACGGTGCCTTGCGGGACCAGGTAGGCGGCGTTGACGGCGACGCCGCGATCGAGCCGGTCCAGGTACTCGCCGACCGAGCGCCAGTTCCAGTCGAACCCGGGCGGGTCGTCGTTCCAGCCGGCGAGCTGCTCGCGTAGCGCGGCCAGCGTGGTGTCGTCGACCGGGGCGTAGGACAGCCCGTCCTGGCCGAGCACCTCGGTGGTCACGCCCTGGGACACCTTCGCCAGGTGGTCCGGCGCGGCGAGCAGCTGCAGGTCGGAGTGCGAGTGCATGTCGACGAAACCGGGCGCGAGCACCAGCCCGTCCGCGTCGATCACCCGCGTGCCGGTCAGGCCGGGGCCGATGTCCGCGATCCGGCCGTGCTCCACACCGACGTCGGCCCGGAACAGGGGAGCGCCGGTGCCGTCGGCGATCCGCGCGCCACGCAGAACGAGGTCCATTGTGGACTCCTAGAAGTAGGTGCGGACGAAGTCCACGACGGTGTCGCCGTCGACCACGGGCAGCAGCGGCCACTTGTCGAACACGGTGCACGGGTGGGACAGGCCGAGCCCGACCCAGTCGCCGACCCGCAGCGGCGAATCCGGTGGCAGCGCGACGAAGGCGTGCTGGTCGTTGAGCGCGGTGACGGTGTGGCCGGTCAGCTTCGCCGGTGGCTCACCCGGACGCCGGTGCCACTGCGGCTCGGGCAGGCCCTCGTCGAAGGAGGCGTCCCGCTTGCCCAGGGTCAGCAGGGCGAGGTCGCCGGTCGGACGCGAGGTCACCTGGGCCCAGGCGCGCAGCGCGGAGCGGAACTGCGGGGTCCCGGCGATGCGCGGCTGCTCGCCGAGCGGGGAGATGCCGCGGTAGAAGCCGTCGTCGTGGGTCAGGTAGGTGCCGCTGCGCAGGACCGGCACCACCGGCAGGCCGTCCCAGTCCCCGGTGAGCGCGGCGGCGACCTGGTCGAAGTAGGCGCTGCCGCCTGCCGTGACGATCACCTGGTCCAGCCCGGCGAACAGGCCGCGACGCCCGATCGCGGCGGTGAGCTCGCGCAGGCGACCGAGGTAGGTGTCGACCGTCCGCCGCGATTCCGGGCCCGGGTCGTGGGCCAGCGCGCCCTCGTAGCCGCCGGTGCCGGCCAGTCGCAGGGCCGGGCTCGCGTGCGCGGCTTCGGCGATCGCCAGCGCGGTGTCCAGGTCGCGCGCGCCGGTGCGCCCGCCGTCGCCGCCCAGTTCGACCAGCACGTCGACCTGGCGGCGTGTCCCGCGCAGCGCCTCGGTCATCAGCTCGACCGACGCGACCGAGTCCACCCAGCAGCTGAACTCGAACTCCGGGTGCGCGTCCAGCTCCGCGCCGAGCCAGCGCAGCGCGGCGGAGTCGACGAGCTGGTTGGCCAGCAGGACCCGGGACACGCCGAAGGCGCGGTAGATCCGCAGCTGGCTCGCGTTGGCCGCGGTGATGCCCCACGCGCCGTGATCCGCCTGCCGCGCGAACAGCTGCGGCGCCATAGTGGTCTTGCCGTGCGGCGCGAGCCGGACGCCGACCTGGGCGCACCACTCCGCCATGGTCCGCAGGTTGTGCTCCAGCGCGTCCGCCTCCAGCACCACCACCGGACCGACGAAACCGCCGGTGAACAGGCCGGGCCGGCGCGCGGCGGCCTCGGCGAGGGTGAGCCCCCACAGGTCGGCGGGGAGGGATTTGAACCGCCAGTCGAGCCGTTCGCCCGCGATCGCCGCCAGCGCGGCCGGGTCGAGGGTGCACTCGGAGGAAGCCATTCGAACTCCGTTGCGTGTTGTGCAACGCACGTTGCGCAAAATGAATGCGATAGGTGTAGCATCCGGTTCGTGGCAGGTCAATGGAGCGAACGTGAGCCAGAGTCTTGATCGCGGGCTGAGCCTGCTGACCGCGCTCGCCGGCGGCGCGACCACCCTGGACGAGCTCGCCGACGCGCTCGGCGTGCACAAGTCGACGGTGCTGCGGCTGCTGCGGACCCTGGAGGCGCAGCACTTCGTGCAGCGCGAGGGCGCGCGGCACTACCGGCTCGGCAGCGCCCTGTTCGACCTGGCCAACCGCGCGCTGGAGGGCCGGGACGTGCGGCGCGAGTCCGCGCCCGCCCTGGCCGCGCTCAACGACCGCACCGGGCACACCGTGCACCTGGCCACCTACGAAGACGGCGAGGTCGTCTACGTCGACAAGTACGAGGGCAGGCACAGCGTGCGGATGTACTCCCGCGTGGGCAAGCGCGCGCCGCTGCACTGCACGGCGGTCGGCAAGGTCCTGGTGGCCGCGCTGCCGGAGGCCCAGCGGGAGAAGGTCGCGCGCGACCTGGACTACCCGCGGCTGACCGCGAACACGATCACCACGGCCGACGAGTACCTGGCCGAGCTCGCGCGCGTCGCGGAGCGCGGGTACGCGGTGGACAACGCCGAGCACGAGGACTTCATCCACTGCGTGGCCGCGCCGGTGCGCGGACCGGGTGGGGCGGTGCTCGCGGCGGTGTCCCTGTCGGTGCCGAAGGTGCTGCTGGACTACGACGGCCTGCTGGCGCTGCTGCCGGACCTGCGGGCCGCCGCCGAGGACGCGTCCACCCACAACGGGTGGACCCGATGAGGAAGGAACTCCTACATGGCGAAGGTCGCGATCACCACGGAGAACGCCCCCAAGGCCGCGGCGAACTACTCGCCGGCCGTGCGCAAGGGCAACATCCTCCAGCTGGCCGGGCAGGTCGCGTTCGACCCGAAGACCGGGGAGGTCGTCGGCGCCTCCGTGGGTGAGCAGACGCGCCAGGTGTTCCGCAACCTGGAGGCGGTGCTCACCGAGGCCGGCGCCGGCTGGGAGGACGTCGTGATGGTGCGCGCGTACCTCACCGACACCGGCCACTTCGCCGAGTTCAACGAGGTCTACAACCAGCTCATCCCGGAGCCGTACCCGGCCCGCACCACCGTGTACGTCGGGCTGCCGAAGGGCCTGCTGGTGGAGATCGACCTGCTGGCCGTGGTGGACTGATTCCCGGCCGGAATGCTTCCGGGTCGACGCGACAGCGCCCGGCAGGGAGTCCCCTGCCGGGCGTTGTCCGGACCTTGGTGTTGTGCGGGCCGACTCGTCAGTAGGCGGGGCCGGTGTACTTCTCGCCAGGGCCCTCGCCCGGCGCGTCGGGCACGGCCGAGGCCTCCCGGAACGCCTTCTGCAGCGACTGCAGCCCGTCCCGCAGGGGAGCGGCGTGCACGCCGAGGTACTCGGCCGAGGCGGTGACCAGGCCGGCGAGCGCGGTGATCAGCCTGCGGGCCTCGTCGAGGTCGCGGTGCGGGCTGGTGTTCGGGTCCTCGTCGGCGAGCCCGAGCCGCTCGGCCGCCGCGGACAGCAGCATCACCGCGGCCCTGCTGATGACCTCGACGCTGGGGATGTCCTGCAGGTCGCGGACGGGCGGGGAAATATCGCCCGGGTCGGGCGCGTTGGAACCATCGTCAAGCACGTCTGGTACCCTTCCACGTGCGACCAGTCCCCGAGGAATCGGGGGCGGCAAGTGGAGCCCCGCTCCCACCCGAGCCGCCGCACGAGGCAGCCGGGTCCGGTCCCGCCACGGGCGTTGCCCGTGGCGGCGGAACGTTCGTCGTAGCCGTCGGACGTGATCGGAAAGCAGGGCCCCGCATCCTGGCCATCAGGCCTGGGACGGGGCCCGTGGTATGTGGGCACCAGGTCGAGCAGGCTAGACAACACACCTCGGACCAAGGAGGCCACATCAGCGCCGAGACACGCATCAACGAACGCATCCGCGTTCCCGAGGTCCGGCTCGTCGGACCGAACGGCGAACAGGTCGGCATCGTCCGGATCGAGGATGCGCTCAGGCTCGCCCAGGAAGCGGATCTCGACCTCGTCGAGGTCGCCCCGCAGGCGCGCCCGCCGGTCTGCAAGCTCATGGACTTCGGCAAGTTCAAGTACGAGAGCGCGCAGAAGGCCCGCGAGTCACGCCGTAACCAGCAGCTCACCGTCATCAAAGAGCAGAAGCTGCGCCCCAAGATCGACCAGCACGACTACGAGACGAAGAAGGGGCACGTGTCCCGCTTCCTCGCCGCGGGGAACAAGGTCAAGGTGACCATCATGTTCCGCGGTCGTGAGCAGTCGAGGCCGGAGCTGGGTTTCCGGCTGCTGCAGAAGCTCTCCGAGGACGTGGCCGAGCTCGGTTACGTGGAGGCGTCCCCGAAGCAGGACGGCCGCAACATGATCATGGTGCTGGCGCCGCACAAGAACGCCAAGCCCAAGCAGAAGGCCGCCAAGGAACCCGTCGACTCCTGACGGGCGCCGCGACCGACGCAGTTCGCAGCACACCGGGATCTCCGGTGTGCTGCACCATGAAAGAGAGCACTCAAATGCCGAAGATGAAGACGCACAGCGGGACCTCGAAGCGGATTCGGGTCACCGGCAGCGGCAAGCTTCGCCGCCAGAAGGCCGGCCGCCGCCACCTGATGGAGAAGAAGTCGAGCCGGGTCACCCGCCGCCTGGAGGGCACCGGCGAGGTCGCCAAGAACGACGTCGGCCGGGTCAAGCGGCTCCTCGGCCGCTGACGCCTCTCCTCTTCCGCCGTAAACCCCCCGGGGCGCCGACCGCGCCCCCTGAGATCGACAGGACGGACCCGTGGCACGCGTCAAGCGGGCGGTCAACGCCCAGAAGAAGCGTCGCGCAACTCTCGAACTGGCCAGCGGTTACCGCGGCCAGCGCTCGCGGCTGTACCGCAAGGCGAAGGAGCAGATGCTCCACTCGCTCAACTACGCCTACCGGGACCGCCGTGCCCGCAAGGGTGACTTCCGCCAGCTGTGGATCACCCGCATCAACGCGGCCGCCCGCCAGAACGGCGTGACCTACAACCGCTTCATCCAGGGCCTCAAGGCCGCTGGTGTCGAGGTCGACCGCAAGATCCTCGCCGACCTCGCCGTCAACGACCCCGCGGCGTTCACCGCGCTGGCCGAGCTGGCGAAGCAGAACGTGACGACCGGGCCGAGCGACGAGAAGAAGTCGGCCTGAGCGAGCACACCGATCTGACCCGGCCCGGGGCGGCTCCGTTCACCGAACGGACCCCCCGGGTCGTTGCTGCGCGGCGCCTGACGCGCCGCGCCGAGCGCGACAAGACCGGCCGGTTCCTCGCCGAAGGCGCCAACGCCGTCGGCGCGGCACTGGCCCGCGATCCCGGCGCGGTGCACGAACTGTTCGTCACCGACCGCGCCGCGCAGGCTCATCCGGACCTGGTCGACGCCGCGGGCGAAGCGGGCGTGCGGGTCTCGCCGATCACCGACCGCGCCGCCGCCGGGCTGTCGGAAACCGTGACGCCGCAAGGGATCGTGGCCGTCTGCTCACTGCTCGACCGTCCCCTCGACGGGCTGCTCGGCAGCACCGCCCGGCTGGTCGCCGTGCTCGACGGCGTGGCCGACCCCGGCAACGCGGGCACCGTCATCCGGGTCGCCGACGCGGCGGGCGCCGACGCGGTCATCCTCACCGGCGACAGCGTCGACCCGCACAACGGCAAGTGCGTCCGCGCCTCCGCGGGCAGTCTCTTCCACCTCCCTCTCGCGCGCGTGCGCGACACCGCCGCGGCGCTCGCCGCCTGCCGCGAGGCCGGGCTGCGCCTGCTCGGCGCCCACGGCTACGCCGAGACCGAGCTGGGTTCGGTCGACGCCGCCGCGCCCACCGCTTGGGTCTTCGGCAACGAGGCCCACGGGCTCTCGCCCGAGGTCCTCGCCGCCGTCGACCTGCCGGTGCGGATTCCGCTCTACGGCGCGGCGGAGAGCCTAAACCTGGCCACGGCGGCCGCCGTGTGCCTCTACACCAGCGCGATGGCGGCCCGTCGTCCGGCCGGGTGACGCGCCGGTCCCGGATCGCGATCGCCTAGAATCCACCGGTAATCGTCACGTGTGCACCTCGCACGGCGGATCCCGTCCAGCGGACACCGAGGAGTTATGTCCGGAGCCACCGAGAAGCAGGACCTGACCCCGGCCGAGGCAACCTCGCCCGAGACCCTGGGGGCGGCGGTGAAGCACGCCGAGGCCGAGTTCCAGGCCGCAGGCGACCTGGACGCCCTGGCCGCGGTGAAGCCGGCCCACCTGGGTGACCACTCGCCGCTGATGCTCGCCCGCCGCGCCATCGGCTCCCTGTCCAAGCAGGAGAAGGCCGAGGTCGGCAAGCGGGTCAACGAGGCGCGCCAGGCCATCCAGGCCGCGTTCGACGCCCGGCGGGCCAAGCTGCTGGCCGAGCGGGACGAGCGCGTCCTGCGCGAGGAGGCCGTCGACGTCACGCTGCCGTGGGACCGGATCCCGCGCGGCGCGCGGCACCCGCTCACCACGGTGAGCGAGCGGATCGCCGACGTCTTCGTCGCCATGGGCTGGGAGGTCGCCGAGGGCCCCGAGCTGGAAGCCGAGTGGTTCAACTTCGACGCCCTCAACTTCGCCAAGGACCACCCCGCCCGGCAGATGCAGGACACCTTCTACGCCGGTGAGCCGGGCTCCGGCCTGGTGCTGCGCACGCACACCTCGCCGGTGCAGGCCCGCACGCTGCTGCACCGCGACCTGCCGGTGTACGTCGTCTGCCCCGGCCGCACCTACCGCACCGACGAGCTGGACGCCACCCACACCCCGGTGTTCTCGCAGGTCGAGGGCCTCGCGGTGGACAAGGGCATCACGATGGCCCACCTCAAGGGCACCCTGGACGCGTTCGCCCGCGCGATGTTCGGCGAGAAGTCCAAGACCCGGCTGCGCCCGCACTTCTTCCCCTTCACCGAGCCCTCCGCCGAGGTCGACGTCTGGTTCGAGGAGAAGGCGGGCGGCCCCGGCTGGGTCGAGTGGGGCGGTTGCGGCATGGTGCACCCGAACGTGCTGCGTGCCTGTGGCGTCGACCCGGACGTCTACTCCGGCTTCGCGTTCGGCATGGGCATCGAGCGGACCCTGCAGTTCCGCAACGGCATCCCCGACATGCGCGACATCGTCGAGGGCGATGTCCGCTTCACCCTTCCCTTCGGAACGGAGGCCTAAGTGCGAGTCCCCGTCAGCTGGCTGCTCGAGCATCTGGATGCCGGCGAGGTCGGACCGCAGGAGCTGGCCGAGGCCTTCGTCCGCATCGGCATCGAGGTCGACGAGGTCCGGCCGCTGGACCAGGTCACCGGGCCGCTGGTGGTCGGCCGCGTCGCCGAGATCGAGGAGCTGACCGGCTTCAAGAAGCCGATCCGGTTCTGCCGGGTCGACGTCGGCGAGGAGGCCTCCGAGGACGAGCCCGCCGACGACGAGGGCCCCTCGGGCATCCGCACCCGCGGCATCATCTGCGGCGCCACCAACTTCGTCGAGGGCGACCTGGTCGTCGTGGCGCTGCCCGGCACGGTGCTGCCCGGGCCGTTCGAGATCACCTCGCGCAAGACCTACGGCCGCGTCAGCGACGGCATGATCTGCTCCGCCCGCGAGCTCGGCCTCGGCGACGACCACACCGGCATCCTGGTGCTCCCGCCGTCGACGGCCAGCCCCGGCGACTCCGGCCACGAGGTGCTCGGCCTCGGCGACACCGTCCTGGAGCTGACGCCGACCCCCGACCGCGGCTACGCCCTGTCGGTCCGCGGGCTGGCGCGCGAGCTGGCCGCCGCGCTCGACGTGCCCTTCGGCGACCCGGCCGCGCTCGACCTGCCGCCCGCCGAGGGCGAGGCCTGGCCGGTCGAGATCGAGGACCCCACCGGCTGTGACCGGTTCGTGGTGCGCCGGGTGACCAGCCTGGACGCCGGAGCCCCGACCCCGTGGTGGATGCGCCGCCGCCTGCTGCTCGCCGGGATCCGGTCGATCTCGCTGGCCGTGGACGTCACCAACTACGTCATGCTCGAGCTGGGTCAGCCGCTGCACGCGTGGGACACCGCGTCGCTGCAGGGCGGCCTGGTCGTCCGCCGCGCGAAGCCTGGGGAGAAGCTCACCACCCTCGACGACGTGGAGCGCACGCTCGACGCCGACGACGTCGTGATCGCCGACGAGCGCGGACCGGTGTCGCTGGCGGGCACGATGGGCGGCGCGAGCACCGAGATCAGCACCGAGAGCACCGACGTCCTGATCGAGGGCGCCCACTGGGACCCGCCGTCGATCAGCCGCACCGCGCGGCGCCACAAGCTGTTCTCCGAGGCCGCGAAGCGGTTCGAGCGGTTCACCGACCCGCAGGTCTGCGCGGCGGCGGTGGAGCGAGCCTCCCGCCTGCTGCGCACCTACGGCGACGGCAGCATCCAGCCCGGCCGCACCGACGTCGGTTCCGTCGAGCCGCCGTCGCCCATCACGATGCCGATCAGCCTGCCCGACCAGATCGCCGGCGTGCGCTACGAGCGTGGCGTCACCGTCCGGCGGCTGAACCAGGTCGGCTGCAAGGTCACGGTCGGCGCGGGTGACGACGGTGTCGCGACGGTGACCGCGACGCCGCCGAGCTGGCGTGGCGACCTGAAGCAGCCTGCCGACCTCGTCGAGGAGGTGCTGCGGCTCGAGGGTTACGACAGCATCCCGTCGGTGCTGCCCACCGCCCCGGCCGGCACCGGTCTGAGCGCTGCGCAGCGGCGCCGCCGCACCGTGTCGCGGGCGCTGGCCGAGGCCGGTTACGTCGAGGTCCAGCCGTTCCCGTTCGTCGGCGAGACGGTGTGGGACGCGTTCGGCCTGCCTGCCGACGACGTGCGCCGCAAGACGGTGCAGGTGCGGAACCCGCTGGAGGCGGACAAGGACCGCCTGGCGACGACCCTGCTGCCCGGTCTGCTGGAGACGTTGCAGCGCAACGCTTCCCGCGGCTTCAAGGACCTCGCGTTGTTCCACATCGGACAGGTCGTCCTGCCCGGCGCGAGCCCCGTGCCGATGCCGGAGCTCGGGGTCGGCGGACGCCCGACGGACGAGGACCTGGCGCAGCTGGAGGCGGCGGTGCCCGCCCAGCCGCAGCACGTGGCCGTGGTGCTCGCCGGCCAGCGCGAGCAGGCCGGCTGGTGGGGCAAGGGCGAGCAGGCCGGGTGGGCCGACGCCGTCCAGGCCGCGCGCCTGGTCGGCCAGGCCGCCGGTGTCGAGCTGCGGGTGCGCAACGCCGAGCTCGCGCCGTGGCACCCCGGCCGCTGCGCCGAGCTGCTCGTCGGCGACTGGCCCGTGGGGCACGCCGGTGAGCTGCACCCCAAGGTGATCGAGGCGCTCGGCCTGCCCAAGCGGACCGTGGCGATGGAACTGGACCTGGACGCGATCCCGCTGCAGGACCGCAGGCCGGCCCCGGTGATCTCGCCGTACCCGCCGGTGCTGCTCGACGTCGCGCTGGTCGTGGACGCGAAGGTGCCCGCCGCGGATCTCGCTGAGGCACTGGTGGTCGGCGGCGGCGATCTGCTCGAGGACGCCTCGCTGTTCGACGTCTACACCGGCGACCAGGTCGGCGAGGGCAAGCGGTCGCTGGCCTACAAGCTGCGTTTCCGCGCCCCGGACCGCACGCTCACCGTGGAGGAGGCGACGCAGGCGCGCGACGCCGCCGTGGCCGAAGCGGCCTCGCGCCACGGCGCGGAGCTGCGCGCCTAGGGCCGTCCACCGCCGAGGTGTTTGAGCGCTTCCCGCACTGACAACGGCGACAGTGCGGGATGCGCCTCGACGAAGGCGCGCACCCAGTCCGGCTCGGTGCGCGCGTAGTCGCGCAACGCCCAGCCGATTCCCTTGCGCAGGAAGAAGTCCCGGTCGTCCTGGTTGGCCTCGATCGCCGATGCCAGCAGGTCGCGGTCGGTGTCCGCCTTGGCGGTCACCTGGCAGATCACCGCCGTCCGGCGCCGCCACTTGTCCTCGTCGTGGGCCCAGCGCCGCAGCACCGGCGTCATCCGCTCCCGGTCGGCTCGCAGGATCGGCCCCACACGGTGGATGGCGACGTCGTCCACGTAGTCCCACCACGCGCCCGTGACGATCATCTCCTCGTAGAGCGGCATCAGCGTGTGGTCCTGAAACCGCGCGTAGGCCCGGTGCCCGGTGAGGTCGATCGCCAGGTAGCGCTCCTCCCGGAAGGCGGCCTCGCGCCACAGCGCCAGGACCGCCGCGACGAACGATTCCCGGTCCGGCAGCGGATGTTCGGCGAAGACGCGCCGCGCCAGCTTCGCCCGCTCTGGTTTGTACACGCCCCGGAAGTCCATCTCGGACTTCAGGTACCGGCGCATGTGCGCCGCCTTCACCGGATCGGCCAGCTCCGCCAGCCCCGAGCGCGCCGCCCGGACCAGTTCGTCTGCGTCGTCCATCCGCAGTTCCTTCCCCGTCGGGTGGCATCCAGGATCCCGCCGCGAGTCGGCTGGCGGAAAGCGCCGTGATCCACGATCTTGTCGTGAGGTTCTGACCGCACAGTCGACGAGAAGGAGCACTGTGAGCAAGCTCGTGCCCGCGATCCTCGCGGCCGGTGCGCTGGCGAGTTGCCTGGTGGCGGTGCCCGCGGCCGCCGCACCGCCACCGCCCGCCGAGTTCACGCCCGCCCCGATCAGCTGGGGCCCGTGCGGAGCGGCCGGCCTGGCTCGCGCCGGCGCCGAATGCGGTTTCCTCGAGGTGCCGATGGACTACCGGGATCCGGCCGGCGCGAAGATCTCGCTCGCCGTCTCGCGCGTCCGCCACACGAGCGCCGACTACCAGGGCGTGATGCTCGTCAACCCCGGCGGTCCCGGTGGCTCCGGGCTGGCGCTGTCGACGATCGGCCGGGCCGTGCCGAAGGACGCGGGTGCGTCCTACGACTGGATCGGCTTCGACCCGCGCGGCGTCGGGGCCAGCAAGCCGGCGCTGTCCTGCGACCCGGAGCACTTCGCGTACAACCGCCCTGCCTATGTGCCGTCCACACCGGACTTGGAGCGGACCTGGCTGCAGCGCTCCCGCGACTACGCCGCGGCGTGCGAGAAGAACGGCCCGCTGCTGCGGCACATGCGCACCACCGACGTCGCCCAGGATCTCGACAGCCTGCGCAAGGCGCTGGGCGCCGAGCAGATCAACTACTACGGCTTCTCCTACGGCACCTACCTCGGCCAGGTGTACGCCACGCTGTACCCGCAGCGGGTCCGGCGGATGGTGCTGGACAGCAACGTCGACCCACGCAAGGTGTTCTACCAGGCCAACCTGGACCAGGACGTGGCCTTCGACCGCAACATCAAGATCTACTTCGACTGGATCGCCCGCCACGACGGCGTCTACCACCTGGGCACGACGGGCAAGGCCGTCGAGGACCTGTGGTACGCCCAGCAACGCGAGCTGACCCAGGCGCCGGCGGGCGGCGTGATCGGCCCGGCGGAGTGGACGGACATCTTCCTGCAGGCCGGCTACTACCAGTCGACCTGGACGGGACTGGCCGAGGCCTTCGCGGGCTGGGTGCACCAGCGGGACTGGCAGACGCTCAAGACCCGCTACGACAAGACGAACTCGCCCAGCGACGACAACGGGTTCGCCGTCTACAACGCCGTGCAGTGCACCGACGCGCCCTGGCCGCGGAACTGGACCACCTGGAAGGTGGACAACTGGATCACCCATGCGAAGGCGCCGTTCGAGACCTGGGGCAACGCCTGGTACAACGCGCCGTGCCGCACCTGGCCAGTGCCCGCGGGCAAGCCGGCCGACGTGGATGGCCGTGATGTCGCGGGCGCACTGCTGATCGGGGAGGAGCTGGACGCGGCGACCCCGTTCGAGGGCAACCTCGAGGTGCGCCGCCGGTTCCCGCAGTCGAGCCTGATCGCGGAGCCGGGCGGCACCACCCATGCCGGTTCGCTGTCCGGGAACGCGTGCGTGGACGACCGGATCGCGGACTACCTCGCCACCGGAGCGCTGCCGCCGCGGCAGAGGGGCAACGTCCCGGACGCGGTCTGTGAGCCACTGCCTGAGCCGGTGCCGGAGGGCGCGCCCGACGCCCGCACGGACCGGGGCGGGCCCGGGCAGCCGGCGGAGCTGCGCGAGGCGCTGCCTTAGCGAGCGCCCGTCTATGCCGCCGGTGCGGTGCGGCTCGTGCTCGCGACCGGGGCGTTGCCGCCGCGTCAGAGGCGCAACGGCCCGGACGCCGTCTGGGAGCCGCTGCCCGAGCCGGTGCCGGAGGGCGTACCTGGCGTCCGTGGGGGTCGCGGCGGATTCGGGCAGCTGGTCGAGCTGCGCGACGCGTTGCGTTAGTTCGCCCCCGCTCGCGCGGCCGGTGTGGTGCGGCTGCTGCTCGCCACCGGGGCGTTTCCGCTGCGCCGGAAGGGCAACGGCCCGGCCGCGGTCTGTGAGCCACTGCCCGAGCCGGTGCCGGAGGGCGTACCTGGCGTCCGTGACGAGCGGGGCGGGTTCGGGCGGCCGGCGGAGCTGCGCGAGGCGCTGCGTTAGCGAGCGCCCGCCTGCGGGGCTGGCGCAGTGCGGCTGGTGCTCTCTACCGGTGCGTTGCCGCCGCGGCAGAGGGGCAGCGGCCCGAACGCGCTCTATGAGCCACCGCCCGAGCCGGTGCCGGAAGGCGCGCCTAGCGCCCATGCGGACCGGGGCGGGTTTGGGCAGCTGGTCGAGCTGCGCGAGGCGCTGCGTTAGCGGGCGCCGTTCCACGTTGCCGACGCGGTGTGACTCGTGCCCGCTACCGGGGCGCCGCGCCGGCAGGGCAACGGCCCGGACGCCGTCCGCGAGCCACTGCTCGAGCCGATGCCGGAAGGCGCGCCCGGCGCCCGTGCCGGGCCCGAGCAGCCAACCGAGCGGCGCGACGCCCTGCTTGCCGCGGTGCGTTTCTGACCGCCCGTCCATGCGGCCGACACAGCGCGGCTCATGCCTGGTCATCGGCTCGTCCTCACCGGGGTGAGCCCGCGGATCGGCTCGGCCACGAGCCCGTACCGCGCCGTGAGCCGCGGGTAGCAGCGCGCCAGCGTGGCGGCGTCGAGCGCGGGCCGCTCGCCGGGTGGCGACCCCTGGGGACCGGCCGCACCCAGGACCGACGCGAGAGCCTCCCGGCACGCCGCTGCCACCTCGCCGGTCCCCGGCGGGGCCAGCAGCCGGAGCGCGAGGCCGGCGAGTTCGCCGGATCGGGTGATCTCCAGCGGGTCGGCCGGGAAGCTCGCCAGCACGTCCGGGTCCACCAGCGCCCGGTGGTACGCGCGCCGCCCCCGCAGCACCAGCCAGCACACGCCGTCCCGCAGCTGACCGGCCCCGGCGCCGCCGAGGACCAGGCCGAACGCCGTCCACACGTCCCACCGGCAGGCCCGCAGGTGCAGGCGCCGGAAGTGGTGGTGGAACCGGATGACCTCCAGCGCCGGGCGCCCGCGCAGCAGCTCGCCGATCTCGGCGACGGTGCGCCCGGCGACCAGCCGCCAGAACTGGTGTTCCCTCATGTCTCCCCCAGTGGTCCGCGATGAGGTGAACAACGTTAGGACCGGGGTACGACAATTTCGGTTCGCGACCACCCGGCGACGCTTGGTGACCGAAAACTGTCGGTGAGGGTCGCTAGCGTGCCGGGCATGAACATCATCGAAGAGCACCGGAGCACTCTCCGGGCCGGTAACACCACCTTTTCCATCGAGGTCACCGCGCTGCCGGGCGGCGGCCGTGACGCGCTCGCCGACCGTCTCGTGATCAGGGTCGGCGCCGCCGGCGCCGAGGGCGAGCCGGTGGCCGACGGCCAGATCGAGGTCGCCGCCGGTGCGGCGGCGACACTCGGCTCGGTGCTGTCGGAGACCCTGCGGCACCACGCGGCGCTGGCCGATCCGGGTGGCCGAAGAGGCCGCGACCGGCCGGCAGGTCAGGGCAAGCCGTGGACGCCGGAGCTCGACGCGGAACTCGAGCGACGGTGGATCGCGGGGGAGAGCGTCGCGGACATCGCCCGCGAGCTCGCCCGCAGTCCCGGCGGCATCCGGGCGCGCCTGCCGCGGGTGGGGTGCGACCCGGAACGCCGCGGCGAGTACCTGCCCGATCCGCCCAGCATGCGTCCCGCGCCGGAGGGGAGCGGAGATGCGGCCTGAGCCGGACGCCTCACCCGCTGGCGTGGGCCCAACGGCCGGATTCCGGAGGTGACGATGACCGCTGAGCGCTGACACCGCAGCCCCGGCCGGTGTGACCCTGCCGGAACTCGTTTGATTGATCTTCCGCCGCAATGCATAATCATACGTATGACGGTGAAGGTCGCGGTGGCCGGGGCGAGCGGGTACGCGGGCGGGGAAGCCCTCCGCCTGCTGCTGGCGCACCCCGAGGTCGAAATCGGTGCGGTGACGGCGGCGAGCAGCGCGGGCACACCGCTGGGTCAGCACCAGCCCCACCTGGTCCCGCTGGCCGGGCGCATCCTGCAGGAGACCAGCGCGGAGACGCTGGGGGGCCACGACGTGGTCTTCCTCGCGCTGCCGCATGGTCATTCAGCGGAGATCGCGGCCCAGCTCGGGCCCGACGTCCTGGTCGTCGACCTGGGCGCCGACCACCGCCTGACCAGCGCGGCCGACTGGCAGCGCTGGTACGGCGGCGACCACGCCGGGACCTGGCCCTACGGCCTGCCCGAGCTGCCGGGCGCGCGCGAGAAGCTGGCCGGCGCCAAGCGGATCGCCGTCCCGGGCTGCTTCCCGACCGGGGGCACGCTCGCGCTGGCTCCCGCACTGGCAGCGGGCCTGGTGCGGCCGGAGGTGACCATCACGGCCGTGACGGGCACGTCCGGCGCGGGCAAGAGCCTCAAGCCGCACCTGCTCGGTTCCGAGGTGATGGGCTCGGCGAGCGCGTATGGCGTCGGCGGCGCGCACCGGCACACGCCCGAGTTCGCGCAGAACCTGACCTCGGTGGCCGGCGTGCCGGTGACCGTGTCGTTCACGCCGGTCCTCGCGCCGATGCCGCGCGGCATCCTCACCACGGCGAGCGCGCCGCTGGCAGGCGAGACCGACACGGCGGCGGCGCGCGCGGTGTACGAGAAGGCCTACCAGGCCGAGCCGTTCGTGCAGGTCCTGCCCGAGGGCAGCTGGCCGGTCACCTCGGCGACGCTGGGCTCGAACAACGTGCAGCTGCAGGTCGCGGTGGACGCCGACGCGGGCCGCCTGGTCGTCGTGGCCGCGATCGACAACCTGACCAAGGGCACCGCGGGCGGCGCCATCCAGTCCATGAACATCGCACTCGGTCTCCCCGAGACCACCGGCCTTCCGACAGTAGGAGTCGCACCGTGACCGTGACCGGACCCAAGGGGTTCCGCGCCGCAGGCGTGGCCGCCGGGATCAAGGCATCCGGCGCCCTGGACCTCGCGCTCGTCGTCAACGACGGGCCCGAGCAGGCGGCGGCGGGGGTCTTCACCCGCAACGTCGTCAAGGCGGCGCCGGTGCTGTGGTCCCAGGAAGTGCTGCGGCACAAGCGGTTGCGCGCGGTCGTCCTCAACTCCGGCGGCGCGAACGCGGCCACCGGGCCCGGCGGCTTCCAGGACACCCACGCCACCGCCGAGAAGGTCGCCGAACTGCTGGAGGTCGGCGCGATCGACGTCGCGGTGTGCTCGACCGGCCTGATCGGGGAGCGGCTGCCGATGCCCGCCGTGCTGTCCGGTGTGGACGCCGCGGTCAAGGCGCTGGACACCACGAGCGAATCGGCGCTGGCCGCCGCGACCGCCGTGATGACCACGGACACCAAGCCGAAGCAGACGCTGCGGAGCCACGACGGCGGCTGGAGCGTCGGCGGTTTCGCCAAGGGCGCGGGCATGCTCGCCCCGAACCTGGCCACGATGCTGTCCGTCCTCACCACCGACGCGGTCGTCGACCCGGACGCGCTCGACGCCGCGCTGCGGGCCGCCACCCGCGTCACCTTCGACCGCCTCGACGTCGACGGCGGCACGTCCACCAACGACACCGTCCTCGTGCTCGCCTCCGGGGCCAGCGGCGTCACGCCGGGCCTCGACGAGTTCACCGACGTCCTCACCGCCGCCTGCATGGACCTCGTCCAGCAGCTGCGCGCGGACTCCGAGGGCGTCACGAAGGAGGTCGACGTCGTCGTGCGCGGCGCGGCCAGCGAGCAGGACGCGATCAACGTCGGCCGCACCGTCGCCGAGGACAACCTGGTCAAGACCGCGTTGTTCGGCTCGGACCCGAACTGGGGCCGCGTCGCGATGGCCGTCGGGCGTGCCCAGGCCGAGATCGACCCGGGCACGCTGTCGATCAGCATCAACGGCGTCACGTTGTTCGCGAACGGCACCACGGCGGCCGACCGCTCCGCCGCGGACCTGTCCGGCCGTGCCATCGAGATCGTGATCGACCTGGGCGTCGGCGCCAGCACGGCCACGATCTTCACCACCGACCTGTCGCACGCCTACGTCGAAGAGAACAGCGCCTACTCCTCATGACTCCTCCCGAACTGGTCGCGGCCGACGACCGGATGGCCACCGCGGCAGAGAAGGCCGGCGTGCTGATCGAGGCCCTGCCGTGGCTGCAGCGGTTCCACGGCGCCACCGTCGTCGTCAAGTACGGCGGCAACGCGATGATCGACGACGAGCTCAAGCGCGCGTTCGCCCAGGACATGGTGTTCCTGCGGCTGGCCGGCCTGCGCCCGGTCGTCGTGCACGGCGGCGGCCCCCAGATCACCGCCATGCTGAGCAGGCTCGGCATCGAAGGCGAGTTCCGCGGTGGCCTGCGCGTCACCACCCCGGAGACGATGGACATCGTCCGCATGGTCCTGGTCGGGCAGGTGAGCCGCGAGCTGGTCGGGCTCATCAACGCCCACGGCCCGTACGCGGTCGGCATCTCCGGTGAGGACGCGCAGCTGTTCACCGCCGAACGCAAGCAGGCCACCGTGAACGGCGAGTCCGTCGACGTCGGCCTGGTCGGCGAGGTCGCCTCGGTCAACCCGGACGCGGTGCTGGACATCGTCAACGCGGGCCGCATCCCCGTGGTGTCCACAGTGGCCCCCGACGCGGACGGCGTGGTGCACAACGTCAACGCCGACACCGCGGCGGGCGCGCTCGCCGCCGCGCTGGACGCCGAGAAGCTGGTCGTGCTGACCGACGTCGAGGGCCTCTACGCGAACTGGCCGGACCGCTCGTCGCTGATCGACCGGATTCGCGTGGACCGGCTCGAAGAACTGCTCCCGACCCTGGCCAGCGGCATGATCCCGAAGATGGAGGCCTGCGTGCGCGCGGTGCGCGGCGGCACCCGCCGTGCCCACGTCATCGACGGCCGCATCGCCCACTCGGTCCTGCTCGAGGTGTTCACCTCGCGCGGGATCGGCACCATGGTCCTCCCCGAACAGGAGTCCTGATGGACGCACTCTCCTCCAACGCGGACGGCAGGCAGCACTGGCAGTCCGCGCTCATGGACAACTACGGCACCCCCGGCCTCACCCTGGTGCGCGGCGAGGGCGCCCGCGTCTGGGACGCCGACGGGGCCGAGTACGTCGACCTGGTCGGCGGCATCGCGGTCAACGCGCTGGGGCACGCCCACCCGGACATCGTGGCCGCGGTGACCGAGCAGATCACCAAGCTGGGCCACACCTCCAACCTCTACGTCAACCCGGTGACCGTCGAGCTGGCCGAGGCGCTGCTCGACGTCGCCGGCCTGACCGGGCAGGGCAAGGTCCTGTTCGTCAACTCCGGCGCGGAGGCCAACGAGGCGGCGCTGAAGATCAGCAGGCTCACCGGCCGCACCAAGGTCGTCGCCTGCGAGGGCGCCTTCCACGGCCGCACGATGGGCTCGCTGTCGCTGACCGGCCAGCCCGGCAAGAAGCAGCCGTTCGAGCCGCTGGTCCCGGGCGTGGTGCACGTCCCGTTCGGCGACGTGGACGCCCTGCGCGCGGCCGTCGACACCGAGACCGCCGCGGTGTTCCTCGAGCCGATCCTCGGCGAGGGCGGCGTCGTCCCCGCGCCCGACGGCTACCTGCAGGCCGCGCGCGAGATCACCAAGGCTGCCGGCGCCCTGCTGGTGCTCGACGAGGTGCAGACCGGCATCGGCCGCACCGGCGACTGGTTCGCCTTCCAGCGGGCCGGGATCACCCCCGACGTCATCACCCTGGCCAAGGGCCTCGGCGGCGGCCTGCCGCTGGGCGCGGTGATCGGCGTCGGCGAGGCGGGCGAGTTGTTCAAGCCCGGCCAGCACGGCACCACGTTCGGCGGCAACCCGGTCTGCTGCGCGGCCGGGCTCGCGGTGCTGCGCGCGATCTCCCGCGACGGCCTGATCGACCACGTCTCCCGCGTGGGCAAGGACATCGCCGCCGGCGTCGAGGAGATGGCCCACCCGCTGGTCAAGGGCGTGCGCGGCGCCGGCCTGCTGATCGGCATCACGCTCGGCGAGCCCGTCTCGCCCGCCGTCGCCCAGGCCGCCCAGGCCGCGGGCTACCTGGTCAACCCGGTCGCTCCCGACACGATCCGGCTGGCCCCGCCCCTGATCCTGAGCCAGGAGCAGGCCGAGGGCTTCCTCGCCGCGCTGCCCGGCGCGCTCGACACCACCACCACGAAGGACTGACTGCCCGATGCTCCGCCACTTCCTGCGCGACGACGACCTGACCCCGGACGAACAGCTGGCCGTCCTCGACCTGGCCGCCGAGCTGAAGAAGGACCCGCTGTCCAACCGGGCACTGGCCGGCCCGAAGTCGGTGGCCGTGCTGTTCGAGAAGAACTCGACCCGGACCCGGCTGTCGTTCGAGGTCGGCATCGCCCAGCTGGGCGGCCACCCGATCATCGTGGACGGCCGCTCGATGCAGCTCGGCCGCGAGGAGACGATCGAGGACACCGCGCGGGTGCTCTCCCGCTACGTCGACGCCGTCGTCTGGCGCACCTTCGCCCAGCAGCGCATCGTGGCGATGGCCTCGGCCGCCACGGTCCCGGTGGTCAACGCACTCACCGACGAGTTCCACCCGTGCCAGGTGCTGGCGGACCTGCAGACCATCCGCGAGCGCAAGGGCAGGCTGGCCGGCCTCACGCTCACCTACCTCGGCGACGGCGCCAACAACATGGCCCACTCGCTGCTGCTCGGCGGGGTCACCGCGGGCCTGCACGTGCGGGTCGTGGCGCCGGAGGGCTTCCAGCCGGACGCCGACGTGGTGACCGACGCCAAGAAGCGGGCGGCGGAGACCGGCGGCAGCGTCGGCCTGTTCACCGAGCCGCACGCCGCGGTCGAGGGCGCCGACGTGCTGGTCACCGACACCTGGACCTCGATGGGCCAGGAGAACGACGGCATGGACCGGGTCACCCCGTTCAAGAAGCTGCAGGTCAACACCGAGCTGCTGGCCGAGGCCGGGGACGACGCGATCGTGCTGCACTGCCTGCCCGCCCACCGCGGCTGGGAGATCACCGACGAGGTGATCGACGGCCCGGCCAGCGCGGTGTGGGACGAGGCCGAGAACCGCCTGCACGCGCAGAAGGCGCTGCTGGTCTGGCTCCTGGAGCAGGAGGCTTCGCGACGATGAATCGCGCCGCCCGGCAGGCCCGCATCGTCGAGCTGGTCTCGTCGATGGCCATCCGCAGCCAGACCGAGCTGGCGAAGCTGCTGGCGGCGGAGGGCGTCGAGGTCACGCAGGCTACGTTGTCCAGGGACCTCGACGAGCTGGGCGCGGTCAAGCTGCGGGGCGCGGACTCCGGCGCGCCGGTGTACGTGATCCCCGAGGACGGCAGCCCGGTGCGCGGGGTCCAGGGCGGGACGTCGCGGCTGTCGCGGTTGCTGGCGGAGCTGATGGTGTCGGTGGACGCGTCCGGGAACCTGACGGTTCTGCGCACGCCGCCGGGCGCGGCGCAGTTCCTGGCCAGCGCGATCGACCGGGCCGCGCTGGAGGAGGTGGTCGGGTCGATCGCGGGCGACGACACCGTCGCGGTGATCGCCAGGGAGCCGCTCACCGGCCGGGACCTGGCCGACCGGTTCTCGGCGCTGGCGCGGCGTTCCTCTACTTTGGACTTGCACGACGACGGATGAGCGAAGGCTGAGACGAACACATGGCAGACAACGGCCAACCGGGGATCGCGCTCTGGGGCGGGCGCTTCAGCAGCGGACCGGCCGAGGCGATGGCGGCGCTGAGCGCGTCGACCCACTTCGACTGGCGGCTGGCGCCCTACGACATCGCCGGTTCCCGGGCCCACGCCCGGGTGCTGCACCGGGCCGGGCTCCTCACCGAGGACGAGCTGACCCGGATGCTCGCCGCCCTGGACGCGCTCGCCGCGGACGTCGCCTCGGGTGAGTTCACGCCGACGGTCGCCGACGAGGACGTGCACACCGCCCTGGAGCGCGGCCTCATCGAGCGCGCGGGCGCCGAACTGGGCGGCAAGCTGCGCGCCGGCCGGTCCCGCAACGACCAGGTCGCCACGCTGTTCCGGATGTGGCTGCGCGACGCGGGCAAGCGCGTCGCGGCCGGCACGCTGGACGTCGTGGACGCACTGGTCGCCCAGGCGCGCCGCCACCCGGACGCGATCCTGCCGGGCCGCACCCACCTCCAGCACGCCCAGCCGGTGCTGCTGGCGCACCACCTGCTCGCCCACGCGCAGTCGCTGCTGCGCGATGTGAGCCGGCTGCGCGACTGGGACGCCCGCACGGCCGAGTCGCCCTACGGTTCGGGCGCGCTGGCCGGGTCGTCGCTCGGGCTCGACCCGGAGGCCGTCGCCGCCGAGCTGGGCTTCGCCACCAGCGTGGACAACTCGATCGACGGCACCGCGTCCCGCGACTTCGCCGCCGAGTTCGCGTTCGTGCTGGCCATGCTGGGCGTGAACCTCTCCCGCATCGCCGAAGAGGTCATCATCTGGAACACCGCCGAGTTCGGCTACGTGACGCTCGACGACGCCTGGGCCACCGGCAGTTCGATCATGCCGCAGAAGAAGAACCCCGACGTCGCCGAGCTGACGCGCGGCAAGTCCGGACGGCTGATCGGCAACCTGACCGGCCTGCTCGCCACGCTCAAGGGCATGCCACTGGCCTACAACCGGGACCTGCAGGAGGACAAGGAACCGGTCTTCGACTCGGTCGAGCAGCTGGAGCTGCTGTTCCCGGCCATCGCCGGGATGGTCGGCACCCTGACCTTCCACACCGGGCGCCTGGCCGAGCTCGCCCCGGCCGGCTTCACCCTCGCCACCGACATCGCCGAGTGGCTGGTGCGGCAGGGCGTGCCGTTCCGCGTCGCGCACGAAGCGGCGGGGGAGTGTGTGCGGGTGGCCGAGGCGCGCGGCGCGGGCCTGGACGAACTCACCGATGAAGAGCTGGAGAAGATCAGCCCGGCGCTCACCCCGCGGGTGCGGGAGGTGCTGACCGTGGAGGGCTCGGTGGCTTCCCGCGACGCCCGCGGCGGCACCGCCCCGGCGCGCGTGGCCGAACAGCTGGAGCGGCTCGTTGCGCGGGTCGCCGACCACCGGCAGTGGATCGGGTGAACCTCGACCACCTCGTCTACGCGACACCGGACCTCGCCGGGACGGTGGCGGAGCTGCGCGGGCGCGGGATCGACCTCGTGCCCGGCGGCCCGCACCCGGGGCGCGGCACGCGCAACCACCTGACCGGGCTCGGCGACGGGGCCTACCTGGAGGTCATCGGCCCCGACCCGGAGCAGGAGGCGCCGGACGGGCCGCGCTGGTTCGGCATCGACGACCTGTCCGGCCCCCGGCTGGTCGCCTGGGCGATCCGGGTGCCGGACCTGGCCGCGGCGCTGGAGCGGTCGCGGGCCGCCGGCTACCCGTTCGGCGACGCGCGGCCGATGTCGCGACGGCGGCCGGACGGCGTGCTGCTGAGCTGGTCGCTGGCTTTCCCAGCGCAGGACGGGGAAGTGGTGCCGTTCCTGATCGACTGGCAGGACTCGCCGCACCCGAGCGAGAGCCTGCCCGAGCGTGCATCGCTGGTGTCGCTGACCGGCGTCCACCCTGATCCGGGCCTCGTCGCGGGCCCGCTCGCCGCGGTGGACGCCGCGCTGACGGTCGTCACCGGCCCGGCCCCGCGGCTGGAAGCGGAGCTCGCCACGCCCGGTGGCGAGGTGGTACTGCGATGACCGGACGCCTGTTCAAACGCGAGGAGCTGGCGATCGACCCGGTCGACCTGGCCCACGTCCTGCTCGGCTCGGTGCTGGAGTGCACGGGCTCCGAGGGCACCGTACGCGCGCGGCTGGTCGAGGTGGAGGCCTACCGCGGGGAGGACGACCCCGCGTCGCACTGCTACCGCGGGCGCACCGCGCGCAACACGGTCATGTGGGGCCCGGCGGGTCACCTGTACGTGTACTTCGTCTACGGCATGCACTTCTGCGCCAACGTGGTCGGCCGGGAGGACGGCGAGGCGGGAGCGGTGCTGTTGCGCGCCGCCGAGATCACCGACGGCGCCGACCTGGCCCGATCCCGGCGCAAGGCCGCGCGCAAGGACGTCGAGCTGGCCCGCGGGCCGGCGCGGCTGACGTCCGCGCTCGGCATCGGCCCGCAGCACAACGGCGCCGACCTGGTGGACCCGCAGTCGCCGGTGCGCCTGCTGACGGGGGAGGAGATCCCCGCCGAGCGCGTCCGGTCCGGCCCGCGGGTCGGGGTGGCGGCGGCGATGGACACCCCATGGCGGTTCTGGATCGACGACTCCCCGGCCGTGTCGCTCTACCGGCGCGGCGGACGGGCCCGCCCCGCCAAATAGTCGGTTGACCTCGTAGGAGAGTATCGAGCCGTGAGCGAACACATCCTCGACGAACTGTCCTGGCGCGGGCTGATCGCGCAGTCCACCGACATCGACGCGCTGCGGAAGGACCTGGACGCCGGTCCGCTCACCCTCTATGGCGGCTTCGACCCGACCGCGGAAAGCCTGCACGCCGGCCACCTCGTCCAGCTGCTGACGCTCGCCCGGTTCCAGCAGGCGGGCCACCGGCCGATCGTGCTCGGCGGGGGAGCGACCGGCCAGATCGGCGACCCGCGGGACGTCGGCGAGCGCTCGCTGGTCACGCCTGAGGTGACCGCCGCCCGGCTGGAGAAGATCCGGGTGCAGCTGGAGAAGTTCGTGATCTTCGACGACTCGCCGACCGGGGCGATCGTGGAGAACAACCTGAACTGGTTCAAGGACGTGTCGGCGCTGGACTTCCTGCGTGACGTCGGCAAGCACTTCTCGGTGAACGTGATGCTGGCGCGGGAGACGGTGAAGCGGCGCCTGGCCTCCGACGGCATCTCCTACACCGAGTTCAGCTACCTGCTCCTGCAGTCCTACGACTACCTGACGCTGTTCCGGAAGTACGGGACGAAGCTGCAGATCGGCGGCTCGGATCAGTGGGGCAACATCGTCGGCGGCGTGGACTACATCCGCAAGGTCGACGGCGCGAGCGTGCACGCGCTGACCACGCCGCTGGTCACCGACTCGGAGGGCCGCAAGTTCGGCAAGTCCACCGGCGGCGGGAACCTGTGGCTCGACCCGGAGATGACCTCGCCGTACGCGTGGTTCCAGTACTTCGTGAACGTCGCGGACTCCGACGTCCTGCCCTACCTGCGCATGCTGACCTTCGTGCCGCGCGAGGAGATCGACGAGATCGCGCGGCTCACGGAGGAGAAGCCGCACCTGCGGGCCGGCCAGCGCCGGCTCGCCGAGGAGCTGACGACGCTGGTGCACGGGGAGGACCAGACGCGCCAGGTCATCGCCGCGAGCCAGGCGCTGTTCGGCCGCGGTGAGCTGGCGGAGCTGGACGCCCGCACGCTCGACGCGGTCATGGCCGAGGTGCCGGTGGGCGAGGTGCGGCTCGCGGACGAGCCGACGATCGTCGACCTCCTCGTGGCCACGGGTCTCGTGGACAGCAAGGGCGCTGCCCGCCGCACCGTGAAGGAGGGCGGCGCGTACGTGAACAACGCGAAGATCGCCGACGAGGAGTGGCGGCCGGAGCTCGGGGACGCCCTGCACGGGACGTGGCTCGTGGTCCGCCGCGGCAAGCGGAACACCGCCGGGGTCAAATTGCTGGCCTGACCAGGGCAAACGCGGTTAAGGGACCCCCCTGTTCGAGGGGGGTTTCCGACCATGTAAAGTTCTCTTCGTCGCCAGGGAGACCGGGCCGGGGCCGAGAGGCCCAGGAGCGCGGGGTACCGGGCGGGGGGTCACGAACCAAGCTCCCACCGATGGTGGTAGAGTGGGTGACCGCCGCCGGACGAAACCACAGCGAAATTGGAGTCGCGAGACTTCGCGCGCT